>DKJA01000056.1 GCA_002454505.1 Oxalobacteraceae bacterium UBA6704 | reverse complement strand
TGTCCCTGCAAGGGCGGTACGGCGATCCGGCTGTCCCCGGGGGTGTGGTGCTGCCGGGGGCAAAGTCAAAACCAACCCCGGGGACAGGCCCTGCGGGGACAGTCCCCAGCCAACGTTTAAACGAACGAATCCTCGCCCTTGCCGCCCAGAACGATCTGCCCCTCGTCGGCCAGCCGCCGGACGATCTGCAGGATCTGCTTCTGCTGCGTTTCCACTTCCGACAGCCGGACCGGGCCTTTCGACTCCAGGTCTTCGCGCATCATTTCGCTGGCGCGCGCCGACATGTTCTTGAACACTTTCTCGCGCAGCTCGACGGACGCGCCCTTCAGCGCGATGATCAGCATTTCCGACTGCACTTCGCGCAGCAGCAGTTGGATGCCGCGGTCGTCGATCTCGATCAGGTTGTCGAACACGAACATCTCGTCCATGATCTTCTGCGCCATGTCGTTGTCGTAGTTCTTGATGTTCTCCATCACCGAGTTTTCCTGCTCGCCGCTCATGAAGTTCAGGATCTCGGCCGCCGCGCGCACGCCGCCCAGCGTCGATTTCTTGATGTTCTCGTTACCGGACAGCAGTTTCGTCAGCACGTCGTTCAACTCGCGCAGCGCGGCCGGCTGGACACCGTCCAATGTGGCGATGCGCAGCACCACGTCGTTGCGCAGCCGGTCCGTGAAGTGTCCCAGAATTTCGCAAGCCTGGTCGCGCTCCAGGTGGACGAGGATGGTGGCGATGATCTGCGGGTGCTCGTTGCGGATCAGTTCGGCAACGGATTGCGAGTCCATCCACTTCAGGCTTTCGATGCCGGACGCGTCCTTGCCGCCCAGGATGCGCGACAGCAGCACCGAGGCCTTGTCGTCGCCCAGCGCCTTGGTCAGCACCTGGCGGATGTACTCGTCCGAATCGAGGCCGACGGTGGAGGCGGCCGCCGTTTCGTCGCGGAAGTCGTCCAGCACGGAGGTGACCTGCTCGTGCGGGATGTTCTTCATCGTCGCCATCGCCGCGCCCAGCTTGAGCACTTCGCGGGGGCCGAGGAACTTCATCACCTCGGCCGCTTCCGCCTCGCCCAGCGCGAGCATCAGGATGGCGGCCTTCTGCAGTCCGGTATTCTCAGTCATTGTTGCCTATCCATGCTTTGATGACGTTGGCGACGATGCGCGGATCGTCGTTGGCCAGTTTCTTGGCCAGCATCAGGTTGTCGCGGTAAGTGCGCGCGGTTTTCTCGTCCAGCTCGGCCATCTGCGCGGCCATGATCTCTTCCGGCGTCGGACCGGCCGGCTCTTCGACGATCTCTTCTTCCGGCTCCGGTTCCGGCGCATTGATCTCGTCGATCTTCTTGAACACGGGCCGCATCATCGGGCGCACCACGCGCAGCAGGATGTACAGCAGGATCAGTGCGACGATCAGGAACTTGGCGATCTCGGAGGCCAGCGGCAGGTTGGCCGGGTCGCGCCACCAGTCGAGCACGGGGTCGGCCGGCTTGTCGATGCCGTCGAACGGCGCGTTGGCCACGCTGACGGAGTCGCCGCGGTCCTGGTTGTAGCCCATCGCTTCGCGCACCAGGCTGTTGATGTTGGCCATTTCGGCCGCTGTCAGCGGTTTCACGGTGACCTTGCCGGTGGCGTCGACGATGCGGCGGTAGTTGACCACCACGCCCACCGTCATCCGCTTCAGGCCGGCAATGGCTTTCTGTTCGTAGCGGACGGTCTTGTCCACTTCGTAATTGGTGGTCGATTCCTTGTGGCCCGGCGGCGCGGCGGCCGCGGCGGTGCCGGCCGGCACGGTGCCCGGGGCGGCGGGATCGCCCGGCGGCGGCGTGGTCGTCAGCGGCGCCGTGGCGGTGCCCGGCGGCTGGTTCGACAGTGCGCCCGGCACACCGTTCGGGTTGGCATTCGCATTGCCCACGGTTTCCGCGCTTTGCTGGCTGCGGATGGCCGACGGTGCCGGCGACGAGTTCGGCTTGTACGATTCGGCGGCCTGCTCGATGGCGGAAAAGTCCACGTCGGCCACCGCTTCGGCGCGCACATTGCCGTCGCCGACGATGGGCTTGACGATGTTCTCGACCTGCTTGATGACCTGGTTCTGCAGTTCCTGCACGTATTTGAGCTGGGTGGCATCGAGGCCTTTCAGCGACGTCTTGCTGTCCTTGTTCTGGTCCGACAGCAGATTGCCCTGCTGGTCGACGACGGTGACGTTGGCCGGCATCAGTTCCGGCACGCTGGACGCCACCAGGTGGACGATGGCGCTGACCTGGCCCGGGTCGATCGAGCGGTTCGGATGCAGCGTCAGGACGACCGAGGCGGTGGGCTTCTGCTGCTCGCGCACGAATACGGACGGCTTCGGCATCGCCAGGTGGACGCGTGCCGACTGCACCGAGCCCAGCGATTCGATCGACTTGGCCAGTTCGCCTTCCAGCGCGCGCTGGTAATTGACCTGCTCGAGGAACTGGGAGATGCCCAGCTTCTGGTTTTCCATCAGCTCGAAGCCGACGTTGCCACCTTTCGGCAGGCCTTGCGAGGCCAGGCGCAGGCGCACGTCATGCACCTGGTTTTCCGGGATCATGATGGCGTTGCCGCCTTCGGAAAACTTGTACTTGATCTGCATCTGGTCCAGCGCCGCCGTGATGGCGCCGCCGTCGCGGTCGGAGAAATTGGCGAACAGCACCTTGTAGTCGGGCTGCCGGCTCCACATCCAGCCGATCAGGATGGCGACGAGGATCGCTGCCACGGCCGCGCCGCGCAGGATGTTCTTGCCCATCGGCGTCTTGTAGAACGGAACCTTGCCGTCCGCGTCGGCGGGGGCATCGATGTCGAGTTGTTCGGCGGCTGCGGCCATGTGGTGTTTTTCCGGGAGCGTTGATGTCGTGTCTGGTGGCCTGGGGCGATATTGGCCTGTTGCACATTATCGGGCTGTCGCGGGCCGTTCGATCGGGGGAATAGAAGCCGCTTTCCGGGCCTGCTCGCGGCCGGGAACTGGCATTCGCGCTGTTATTCTGCAAGCCTGAGAAATGAATTCCTGCACCGATCCGGACAGCAGGTATTGTAGCGCGGCAAGGGGCCATCCCCGTCAAGTTGTTCCGCTACAGCAACAGAACGGAGTCTAACATGCGTACAGGCGGTATCGACAGCAGCCAGATCCAGGCGATGATTTCCCAGCTGCGGGCGGCCGCCACGCGGCCGGAAGCGGCCGTGCCCGCCATCCAGACGGAACAGCCGGCCGCCAAGGTCGACTTTTCGAACGCGCTGAAGGGCGCGCTCGACTCGGTGGCGGAAAGCCAGAACAAGGCGCAGGCGCTGTCGCAGCGCTTCCAGATGGGCGACGACTCGGTGAACCTGTCCGACGTGATGATCTCGATGCAGAAAGCCAGCATCAACTTCCAGGCCACCGTCCAGGTGCGCAACAAGGTCGCCCAGGCCTATACCGACATCATGAACATGCAGGTGTAAAAAGTTGCCTGAAAACCGGTGACAGGCTCCATTTATTTGAGGCCGGCGATGCGGGCGTTGCGCTCGCGTTCCAGCTTGGTGATGTAGCGCTGCACGGCGGCGGCGGCGCCGCGGCTCATGTCGGTGAACTGGCAGCCCAGGCGGCGGTTGGTCTTGTTGTTCAACAGCGTGATGTCATGGGTGTTGCGGATCTGCAGGCCCGTCGTCACATTGCCCAGCTCGGGCAGTTCCAGCCGGCAGTGGGGATAGTCCCGGCCGATCGTGTCGCCCAGCGTGAACTGGTTGTCGAGGATGGCGATGCCACCCACGCTGATGTCGGCCAGCGGGAAGGCCACTTCGCCGCCGCCGATGGCGGCCGGCAGCGGGATCAGCACGCGGACGGGATTGGCCAGCGGCGTCGCCATCCGGTAGAACTCGCGCCGCTGCAGCCGGATCAGGCTGGCGGGCAGCGTCATCTTCAGCGCCGGCAGGCCCAGGTGCACGGTCGGCTGCAGGCCGTCGGCATTGAAGAAGATGCGGATCTTGTCCAGCGACGTCTCGAACGACAGCTCGCCGCCGGCCAGCAGGCGCGCGGTGTGTTCGTGTTCGACCGGGCGGTCCAGCAGCACGACGCCGGCGTCGCCGTCCACGTCGAGAATGGACGTGATGCCGATTTCGTCGGCGCCGCGCACGGCCATGTGGACGATCTGTTTCTGCTCGGCGATGCCGCGCAGCAGCGCGACGATCTCACGGCGCGATCCCACCTCGAAATCGTGCCAGTTTTCCGTGTCCGCGTCCGGTATGAAGGGGTGCATCAGGGTTCTTCGTGTGAGGTGGTGATGGGAACGCTCGTGTCCGGCGGCGGAGGTGGCAGCAGGCCGGACTTTTGCGCCGATTCAATATGATAAAGCCACGCCAACAGTTCCGCAATGACACGGTAAAGCGTGGGCGGAATCTGCCGGTCCAGGTCGATGTCCATCAGCAGCGACACCAGCTCCTTCGATTCGTGCACGAACACGCCCGCCTCGGCGGCGACGGCAATGATCTGCTCGGCCACCAGCCCGCGGCCCTTGGCGACGACCTTCGGCGCCCCCTCGCCGTTGCGGTAGGCGAGGGCGACGGCGCTTTGCAGCGGCCGGCGCGAGCCGTCGTCACGCTGCATCGTGATTACCTTCAGGCGCGGCGGCCACGGCATCGCTGCCGATCGACAAGGAAGCCAGCGGCGCCCCGGCCGCCTCGAGCGCGTTCTGCAGCGCGCCGGACCAGGCGCGCAGCGTCGTGGCCGACTCGTCCGTATCGGACTGCACGGTCAGGTGCACCTGGTCGCCGATCATCGTCACACTGGCGGCCACCTTGCCCAGCAGCGGAAAGCGGAACTTGACGCCGCTGCGCCACACGGGCTGCTCTTCCTCGTCGCGGCCGCGCTGCCGATCCTCGTCCTCCTCGCGTGCCACGTCCCACTGCATCGGCTGGCCCGGCCACGCTTCGCCGTGCCACTGCACCTTGGCCTGTTCCTGCGTGTGCAGCTGCAGATTGATCATCTGCGCCGCCGACAGGTCCGGCCCGCCCAGCGCGCGCGTCACCGCATCGGACTGGGCTTGCTGCGTCATCCGCTGCATCTGCGGCTCGCGCGCCAGGTCCTGCAGGCTGCGCTTGCCTTCGGCCCATTCGGCCACATGCGATTCGTAGAACAGGCCGGACTCGCCCAGCACATTTTTGAGCTGCTGGCCGATGCGGTCGGGATCGGGGCCGCTGGCCGCCATCAATGCCGTCTTGCCGTGGATGATCACTGGCGCGCCGGGCGCCGTGTAGGCCTGCGTCAGCGCGTTGGCGATGGCGCGTGCGGCCGGGCTCAGCGTGGCTTGCGCGGCATTGCGGTCGAGGGTGGGCAGCTGGTCGGCGGACAGCAGCGGCGCCTTGCCCAGCAGCACGGCGGCGGAACTCATCGGCCGCGATTGCGCGCTGCCGGCGGGCGCCGCATCCGTTTCGCCGGCCGGCGTGAACACGGCGGCGGGCTGGGGGCGTTCGTTGGCGGCCTGCAGCAGCGGACGGGGTTGGGCGGCCACGACGGTCATCGGCAGCTCGGCACCGACTTCGGTACCGGCCGGCATCATCATGCGGGCATTGGTGTCCGCCACGCGGACGAGGAAACTGCCGTCGGACAGCTTGGCCAGCACGGCCGTGTTGACGGATTGTCCCACCAGCGGCTGCAGCGCGCGCTGGAAGGCGGCCTGGCGCGGGTCGGCGACCGCGGCGCCGCCGCTGGTCGGGGTGAGCGGCCGCAGGCCGGGAAGGTCGAGCCGCTGCACGCGCTTACTCCCGGCGGTCGGTCAGGTGTTCAGACGCTGCCGTAGGCATTGACGACCCGGCGTTCGGTGCCGGTACTGCTGATCAGCTTGGACAGCTGCGCCATCCACGGCTGGATCTGGTCGCGCACCTGGCGGTCGTCGGCCAGCATCTTCTTGATCAGCGTGGCTTTCTGCTGGCGCTGCTCGCCTTCCAGATGCACGCCCGCTTCGTTCATCTTCAGCACGGCCACGTGGGCGTTGACCTCGATCTCGAGTTCGTACAGCTGCTCCCATTCCGAAGCGTTGGCGGCGGCGACCATGCGGCCCGTCAGGTCGCCGATTGCCGTGTACATGGACAGCACGTCTTGATTCGTCATCGTCATCTTGTTCTGCGCTCGCCTGATGGGTTATTGCTTGCGGTTCGCCACGGGCGCGCCGGTATCGTCTTCGATCTGCTTCCACGTGTCGCGCAGGTCGGTCAGCAGGCCGCGCACTTCGTCCAGCATCTCCACCTGGTTCTGCAGGTTGGCCGACAGCAGGCGCGCGCTCATGTATTCGTACAGCGCATCGAGGTTGCGGGCGATGTCGCCGCCCATGTCCCGGTCCAGGCTGGCGCGCAGGCCGTTGTCGATGATCTGGATGGCATGCGAGATCGCCTTGCCCTTGCCTTCGATATTGCCGGCCTTCATGTGATTGGTTGCCGTGATCAGCGCCAGGATGGCGCCGTCGTACAGCATGACGATCAGCTTGTGCGGCGACGCGGCCGCGATCCCTGTCTCCAGGCCGACCTTGGCATAGGCGTTGACGCCGCGTTGGGGGCTTCCGAACATGTGTTTCTCCTTGTTGCTTAGCTGTTGGACGCCAGTGCGGCCAGCTGCTGGGTCAGGTAATTGGCCGTCGTCTGCATGCTGGCGAGCGATGCATCCAGCTTCGCGTACTGGGCGCGGTAGCGGGCTTCGATGGTGGTCAGTTTGTCCGCGAAATTCTGGCGCTGCTTGGCCACCGACTTGATCGAGCTGTTCAGGCCGTCCGTGCGGCTGGTGATCGGGCCCGTCTTGCCGAGCAGCGTCGTCGCCAGGTTGTTCAGCTGGTAGGCGTAGCCTTGCGAGAAGCTGACCGTGCCGTGGTCGCCGATGGTGCCGCCGGTCACTTCGATCTTCAGGCCTTCCACGTCCGTGCCGGCCTTACCGGTCAGCGTCTGGCCCGAGCCGACCACCGCGTGGCCGCCCAGCGTGCCGGCCACGTCCAGGCCTTCGACGGCCGTCGCATCGCCGAAGACGGCGGCGCTGTCGGTGCCGGTCAGTTTGGTCACGCCGACATTCGAGACGGAGCCGTACTTGGCGGACGACAGCACCAGCTTGCCGTCGGCATCGATCGACACGGCGACGGTGGAGCCTTTCTTCGAGAAGGCCGAGGTGCCGTTGATCGACGACTGCAGCACCTTGGCGAATTCTTCCGGCGTGTTGTACGTGCCGGCCGGGATCGTCACCGTTGCCGTGTTCGCGGTATTGGCCGGCTTGCTGTCGTTCAGCGTGATGCCCCACGTGGTATCGGCGCCGATCGTGATCGGGCCGGTCAGCGCGGCGGTGCTGGTCAGCGAGCCCTGGGTGGCCATCTGCGTGATGTTCAGGTCGTAGCTGCCCGGCTTGGTGGCGGCCGTGGAACTGGTGAAGCTGACCTGGTTGTCCGTGCTCTTGCCGATGGCCGAGAACAGGCCGGCGATGTCCTCGAAATTGCTCTGCATGGCGCCGGCGAACTTCGCGTCGTCCAGCTGCAGCGTGCCGTCCTGCTGGAACGTGATGCCGATCTGGCCCAGCGTGGTCAGGTCGCCGGACAGGCCGTTGACGGCCGCGCCCAGCGTGCGGCGGATCTGCGTCTGGATCGAGCGCGCCGCCGCGTCGCCCTGCAGGGCGCCGGCCACCTTCGTGTCGGCATCGTAGCCGGTCAGCTTCTTCAGCGCGGTGTTCAGGTCGTTATACGCCTTGACGAACGACGTCACGCTGGTCTTGACGGAGTTGGTATCCTGGTTGACCGACAGCGTCGTGCTGCCCACCTGCTTGACGTTGATCGTGACGCCCTGGATGGCTTCGCTGACGGAGTTCGATGCGCTGGTGATCGCGATGCCGTTGACGGTCAGCTTGGTGTCCTGCGCCGCCGACGTCTGCTTCAGGCTTTGCGCGCCGTTCGGGTCGTAACCCAGCAGGGCCGCCAGTGCCGGGTCGGCGGCATCGCTGTCGGTGCCGCTCAGCGAAATCTTCATCGAGCCCTTGTTGCCGGACGTCGCCGACGTCAGCACCAGGTGATAAGGTGTGCCGCTGCCGTCGTTGACGATACTGGCCGACACGCCGATGCCGGCCTTGTTGATGGCGTCGCGGATGCCTTCCAGCGAATTGTTGGTGGAGTCGATGACGACCGATCCCGAGGCGATCGTCGCGTCCTGCGCGAAGCTGCCGGTCAGGTAGCTGCCGCCGGTGCCGGCCGTCAGCCCCGCCACGGCGGGATTGCTGCCGGCCACCGTGATCGGCGCGCCGGTGCCCGAAATCAGCGAGATGCTGCTGCCGATGGTCAGGCTGGAGCCGCCGTTGTCGGCGCCGGCGACCTTGCCGATGCCGCCCTGCACCTCGCCGACGGAACCGGTGACCACTTCGTCGATGTCCAGGTTGGAACCGTCGGCGCGGGTGAATTTCAGGTCGCCGTCGGCGGCCGTGCCGCTGACGGTGATGCCGGCATTGCTGAGCGCCGTGCGGACGGGCGAGTTGGCGCCCAGCGCCTCGTCGAGCGATGCGGCGGTGATCTGTTCGCCGGGCGCGGCGCCCGCATCCAGCGCGGCGATCTCGACGCCGCCCACCGACAGCTTGTAGGTACCTTCGCCGCTGGCTGTGACGGTACCGAAGCCGGCAAACAGCGTGGCCGAGCTTTCCGCCGGCGCGGCCGTGGCCGTCACGCCGGTGCTGGAGCTTTGCGCGTTGATGGCCTCGGCCAGCGCGCGGGCGCTGTTGGTGGTCGCTCCGGTGGCGATGGCCTTGCCGTTGATGGTCAGCGAGCCGTTGCTGATGCCGCCCGAGATCGTGCTGCTGCCCAGGGTGGTGCCGGTCATGCCGAAATTGCCGGCCGTGTTACCGAACTGGAAGAACAGCGTGGTCTTGCCGCCGGTACCGATCGCCGACTTGCTGCTGGCGAGGCCGTTGGTGGTCAGCGTTTGCGACTGGGCCAGCTGGGTGACGTTGACCGAATAGCTGCTGGCCACCGCCTTGCCGGTCGCCGTGGCGGACAGCAGGTCGGAATTGCCGGCCGTGGCAGTCAGGGCCTTGAAGGTGCTGGCACTCGTCAACCCGCCCAGTGCGCTCTGGAATACGCCAACTGCGCCGCTCAGCGAGCCGTACGCCGACAGCGTGGCCTGGTAGGACGCGGTCTTCTGATCGTATTTCGTCAGCGGCGCCTGTTCCACAGCCATGAGCTGGGAAACGATGCTGCTGACGTCCAGAACGCTGCCACTGGTGGTAATCGAGGTCACGGCTTGCTCCTGAGAAAGCGATAATGTAAGTCATTATCGGCAGAATCAAACAGGACTTGAGAGGGGGAAACATTAATCAGTTCGCGCGATGCCTGTGCCCCGTTGGAGCCGATGGTAGCGCAAAGCGGCCGGAGCCGCCGCCCGGGTAGGCGGCGGTCCGGCAGGGGAGGGTACTTCAGGCTTGCTGGTGGATCAGCAGGCCGCTGAACTTGTCCAGCGAGCGGGAGATCTGCAGCGCCTCTTCGGTGGGAATCTGGCGCACGACTTCCCGGGTTGCCACGTCGACCACCTTGACGATGGTGCGTTTGCTGTCCTCGTCGATGGAGAACTCCAGGCTTTGCGACTGGGCCTGCATCGACTCGTTGAGCTTGCCGACGGCATCCTTCAGCTCGTCCATGGACCCCGTTGCAGCCTTGGCAGTGACTGCCGTGGCCGTTTCGGTGGCGGCCGCCGGCACCCGGCCGGCAACCTGCTGGGTTGCCGTCGTGTCGCCAACGACGAAGCCCGTCCGGACGCTGTAAAGCGAGCCTAGCGTATCGATAGTCATATGACCTCCTGAAACGTAAAAGTTCCCCGACTGGAAAATCCAGGCGGGGAACCGCGTTTTTGGCTAAAAACGACCGGGCGTTACATCACCCTGCGTTACTTCGATTAACGCAGCAGGCTCAGCACGCCGTTCGGCAGCGAGTTGGCCTGGGCCAGCATCGCGGTACCGGCCTGTTGCAGGATCTGGCCGCGGGTCATGCTGGCGGTTTCAGCTGCGAAGTCGGTGTCGACGATACGGCTCTTCGATGCGGACAGGTTTTCCGTCGTGGCGCTCAGGTTCGAGATCGCCGACGAGAAACGGGACTGCAGTGCACCGTAGCTGGCGCGCTGGGTATTCACGGTCGCCAGGGCTGCGTCGGCGATCTTGATGGCCAGCTGGGAACCTTCGAACGACGTGATGTCCAGGTCGGCAACCGATTTCAGCGTCGAGGCACCCACCGTCGCCGCAGGAGCGTTGGTGGTGGCATCGCGGGCGCCCATGCCGATGCCCGAGCCGGCGTCAGTGATGGAGAAGCTGCTTTCCGAGTCGAACGTCACGCGGCCGTTGGCGGTAAATGGCGTCGTTGCCACACCGATATCCACGCCGGCATAGTCGGTCGCTGCATTGTTGTCGTCATCGGTCAGGCCGCCCGTCGCATTGTACGTATTGGCCATCATCGCGCCAGCCGCGGATGCTGCGGTGTTCTGGATCTTGATGTCCGCGCCGCTGGCGTGGGTCAGCTTGATGCCGCCGTTTTCCGAGTCGTACTGCGCCGTGATGCCGGTCTTGGCGGACTGCGCATTGATGGCGTTGATGCCGGCCGAGAAGTCGCTGGCGCTGGTGCCGTCGTTGGCGACGGAGAACGAGACTTTCACTTCCTTGCCAGCGGCGGTGTTATCGCCAACCAGCGAGAACTCGTAGGAGCCGCCCGTCATTGCCAGGTTGACGTCGGTTTTTGCTTCAGCCGTCACACCGGTATTGCCGGTCTGCTTGTTGATCGCCTGAGCGATCGTCTTGGCGGAGTCGGTGCTGGCGGCACCGGCGGCACCTGCCGTCGTGTACGTATAGGAACCACGCACGCCGGAGACGGTAACGTCCGCTGCGCCGGTGATGTTCGAGGTGCCGTCTGCTTTCAACGTTACCTGGCCGTTTTCCACACGGTTATTGCCGTAGGTGCTGGTCAGGAAGTTGGCGCCCGAAGCCGAGATCAGCTGGTTGGCATCAGCGCCAACCTGGAAGTTTGCCGTACCCATCGTGCCATCCAGCAGCGCCTGGCCGTTGAACGTGGTGGTTTCGGCGATGCGGTTCAGTTCCGACGACAGCTGCGTCACCTCGGTCTGCAGCGCCTGGCGGTCGCTCGACGAGTTGGTGCTGTTCGACGACTGGACAGCCAGTTCGCGGATACGTTGCAGGATGTCGCCGGACGAGGACAGTGCGCCTTCAGCCGTCTGTGCCATCGACACGCCGTCGTTTGCGTTGCGGGTTGCCTGCGTCATGCCCTTGATCTGGGCATTCATGCGGTCCGAGATCGCCAGGCCTGCCGCGTCGTCCTTGGCGCTGTTGATGCGCAGGCCGGAAGAGAGGCGCTGCAGCGAGGTGGTCAGGGAAGACTGCGACGCCGACAGGTTGCGCTGCGAGTTCAGGGATGCGACGTTGGTATTGATTACGGAAGCCATGGTATTTCTCCAAAGGTACTACGAATATTGGCGATTTGCTCTTCTACTTTGGCCCGCCTCCGTGTTCCGAGACGATCAAGCCGCTGTTGTATCTGGTTACGGTTTCCGTACGGGAACCTTTAGGGCATTCTCAGAGGGAAATTTTTACTTTCGCCGTTCAAGTTCCATAGGTGCCGCGCGCTAAGACGACTCATCCATGGCAAACTTTAGGGCAGGTGAAAAATATTTTCCTAAATAAATTTCCGTTGTGTTTATTGCCATTCCGGCCGAACTTTGTCGAAGCGTTATCGAATGGGCGGCCCGACGTTGTCGAAATGCAGCGGGACGATGGCAATCGGCCCGTCGGGACGAAAAAAATCCCCGGCTGGAAACTCCAGCCGGGGATTTTTTGTTGCTTCGCTTAGCGCAGGTCAGGCGACGATCAACGCAGCAGGCTCAGCACG
>DKJA01000080.1:16118-17298 GCA_002454505.1 Oxalobacteraceae bacterium UBA6704 | reverse complement strand
GCCGACCAGGTGGCCAAGGAGCTGCGCCGCCTGGCGCGGGCCGAAGACAACATCAAGATCCTGACCCTGTGCGGCGGCGTGTCGCTGGGCCCGCAGATTGCCTCGCTGGAGCATGGCGCGCACATCGTCGTCGGCACGCCGGGCCGCATCATCGACCACATCTCGCGCAAGACGCTGGACCTGTCCACCGTACAGACGCTGGTGCTGGACGAGGCGGACCGCATGACCGACATGGGCTTCTACGACGACATCGCGTCGATCGTGCGCCTGTGCCCGAAACGCCGCCAGACGCTGCTGTTCTCGGCCACCTACCCGGAAGACATCCGCCAGGCCACCGAGGAATTCCTGTACGAGCCGGTGGAAGTGGTGATCGAGAAGCAGCACGACAGCTCGACGATCGAACAGCGCTTCTATGAAATCGGCTTCGACCAGCGCGATGCCACCGTCGGCAAGCTGCTGCGCCACTTCAAGCCGGCATCGGCGATCGTCTTCTGCAACACCAAGGTGCACTGCCGCGAACTGGTGGAAGAGCTGCGCTCGCAGGGCTTCTCCGCGCTGGCACTGTACGGCGAACTGGAACAGCGCGAACGCGACGAGATCCTGATCCTGTTCGCCAACCGCAGCTGCTCGATCCTCGTCGCCACCGACGTGGCCGCGCGCGGCCTCGACATCCGCGACCTGGAAGCGGTGATCAATGCCGACGTGTCGAAGGACACCGAGGTGCACGTTCACCGCATCGGCCGCACGGGCCGCGCCGGCGACAGCGGCCTGTCGCTGACGCTGTGCGCACCGAACGAAAAGAAATGGGTCA
Source organism: Oxalobacteraceae bacterium UBA6704 (assembly GCA_002454505.1). Taxonomy (GTDB): domain Bacteria; phylum Pseudomonadota; class Gammaproteobacteria; order Burkholderiales; family Burkholderiaceae_D; genus Rugamonas. Next base: position 16,487 of record DKJA01000080.1, on the reverse strand, counting down.
AGCTGATCGAGGAATACCAGGGCACGCCGGCCGCGTGGCACCCGGTGTCGGAACTGGATGCGGGCGACGAGGGCCATGGCGATCCGGCGCCGATGATGACGCTGCTGATCTCGGGCGGCAAGAAGGACAAGCTTCGCCCCGGCGACGTGCTCGGCGCGCTGACCGGCGACGCGAAGCTGGACAAGGGCATGGTCGGCAAGATCAACGTCACCGAGTTCCAGACCTATGTGGCGCTGGACCGCCGCGTGGCCTACGACGCCTTCGACCGCTTGAACGCCGCCAGCAAGCAGGGCCCGGACTTCGGCAGCATCAAGGGGCGCAACTTCAAGATGCGGTTCCTGGAAGTGTGATGGTTGGGGACTGTCCCCG
>DKJA01000080.1:636-15999 GCA_002454505.1 Oxalobacteraceae bacterium UBA6704 | reverse complement strand
ACAGCCGGATCGCCGTACCGCCCCTGCGGGGACAGTCCCCGTCCAACGCTACCGCTTCAACTGCTCCATCTTCGGCAGCAACGCCGCCAGTATCCCCAGCAGCGGCAGGAACGACGCGATCCGGTACACCTGCTCGATCCCCGCCACATCGGCGATATGCCCCATCGCGGCAGCGCCGATGCCGGACACGCCGAACATCAGCCCGAAGAAGATCCCGGCGATCATGCCGACCTTGCCCGGCACCAGCTCCTGCGCAAACACGACGATCGCGGAAAACGCGGACGACATCACCAGCCCGATGACCACCGACAGCACGCCCGTCCAGAACAGGCTTGCGTAAGGCAGCGCCAGCGTGAACGGCGCGGCGCCCAGGATCGACACCCAGATCACGCGGCGGCGGCCGATGCGGTCGCCGATCGGGCCGCCGGCAAACGTGCCCGCCGCCACGGCGGCGAGGAACAGGAACAGGTACATCTGCGCCGACTCGACCGACACGTGGAAGCGCTCGATCAGGTAGAACGTGTAGTAGCTCGACAGGCTCGCCATGTAGATGTACTTCGAAAACACCAGCGCCGACAGCACCGCCAGCGCGCCGATCACCTGCTTGCGCGGCAGTGCCGGCCCCGCATGGGCGGCGGCCTTGCGCGGCGCATTGGCCAGGTGGCTGCCATACCAGCGGCTGACGCTCACCAGCACAACGACGGCCAGCATCACCAGCAGCATGAACCAGGCGATCTTGCCCTGGCCGCGGCCGACGATGATGGCGGCCGCCAGCAGCGGGCCCAATGCCGAGCCGACGTTGCCGCCGACCTGGAACAGCGACTGCGCAAAGCCGAAGCGGCCGCCCGAGGCGAGACGGGCCACGCGCGATGCCTCCGGGTGGAACGTCGAGGAACCGACGCCGATCATGCCGGCCGCCAGCAGCAGCATGGGGAAGCTGTGGGCGCTGGCCAGCAGCGCCACGCCGGCCAGCGTGACGCACATCCCGGCCGGCAGCAGGAACGGGATCGGCCGCTTGTCGGTGTACAGGCCGATCCACGGCTGCAGCAGCGACGCGGTGCACTGGAAGGTCAGCGTGATCAGGCCCACCTGCGTGAAGCTGAGCGCGAACTGCGCCTTCAGCAGCGGGTAGATGGACGGCAGCACGGCCTGCACGCAATCGTTCAGCAGGTGGACGAAGGCGACGGAAAACAGGATCTGCATCACGGCGCCCTGTTTGGCAGGGGCCGTTGCAGCCGCAGTGGCCGCAGGGGTGGTGGAATTGGTAATCGTGGTCATGGTATGAAAGAACTAGGCAACCCGGCTAGTGTAATATGTTCAGCCCGAACGCTTATTCCATTTTTCGTCGCCAAAGTGACAGACGTCCTGCTTCCCCGCTATCGCCAGAAATTCCAGACGCTGCCCCGCACCGTGACGGCCGTGCCGTCCGAAGCGCTGTCCGGCGAACACGTGGTACCGCACAAGCATCCGTGGGTCCAGCTGCTGTACGCCAGCGAAGGCGTGATGCGCGTGCGCACCGAGTTGGGCGTGTGGATCATTCCGCCCCGCCGCGCCCTGCTGATCGCGCCCGGCATCATGCATGAACTCACGATGCTGTCGCGCGTGAACATGCGTACGCTGTACCTGGATGCGGCGGTGGCCGGCACGCTGGTCGAAGGCTGCAAGGTGCTGGAAGTGAGCCCGCTGCTGCGCGAGCTGATTCTGGCGCTGTCCGCCGAACCGATCGCGTATCCGGTGCCGGGACGGGGCGAACACCTGGCGGCGCTGATCCTGTCCGAACTGGCCGCGATGGAGACGGTGCCGATCGCCGTGCCGTGGCCGCGCGACCGGCGGCTGCAGGCGCTGTGCGCCGACATCATGGATCATCCCGCCAGCCCACGCACGCTGGAAGACCGGGCGCTCGATGCCGGTGCCAGTGCGCGCACGCTGATCCGACTGTTCCCGAAGGAGACCGGGCTGCACTACCGCCAGTGGGTGCAGCAGGTGCACCTGGCGCTTGCCTTCGAAATGCTGGCCCGCGGCGAGAGCGTGGGCAAGATCGCCGCCACGCTGGGCTACGCCAGCCCCAGCGCCTTCACCAGCATGTTCCGCCGGCTGCTGGGCAAGACGCCGCAGCACTACCTGACGGAGTGGCGCGGCCAGCGCATTTGAACCTTCAGCGAACCTTCAACGAAACGCTGGCGGGGAACGTAGGTGCGCGACGGTGCAGCGTCGCCTGCTCGTACGCGTAAGCCATGCCGATCAGCACACTCTCCGTGTACGCGCCGCCAACGAAGGACAGCCCCACCGGCAGGCCATGCACGTAACCGGCGGGTACCGTGATGTGCGGGTAGCCGGCCACCGCGGCCGGCGACGAAAAGCTGCCGCCGTAATGGTCGCCGTTGACGAAGTCCGTCAGCCACGCCGGGCCGCCCGTGGGCGCCACCAGCGCATCGAGCTGGTATTCGCGCAGCACCTTGTCGATGCCCTCGTCGCGCGCGTAGCGGCGGTTGTTTGCCAGCGCCGCCTGGTAGTCGCGGCTGTCGAGGCCACCCTTGGCCTGCGCGGCTTCCAGGTGCTCCTGGCCGAAGTATTTCAGTTCGCGGTCGGCGTGCTGCTGGTTGAATGCGATGAGGCCCGCCATGTCCTTGATGCGCGCGCCGGGCGCGTACTGCTGCAGGTAGTCGGCCAGGCCGGGCTTGAATTCGTACAGCAGCACTTCCGTTTCGCTGTCGCCGTACTTGTCCGTGTTCGGCACCTGCACGTCCACCAGGGTCGCGCCCTGCGCGCGCAGCACGAACAGGGCCCGTTCAACGGCTTCGTCCGCCTCGTCGTTGGAACCGAAGAAGTTGCGCGCCACGCCGAGGCGCTTGCCGCGCAGCGCGCCCTTGTCCAGCGCCTGCGCGTAATCGGCCGGCTTGCCCTGCTGGGTGACCGGGTCGCGCGGATCGGCGCCGGCCAGCGCGGCCAGCAGCAGCGCCGCATCGGTGACGGTGCGGGCCATCGGGCCGGCCGTATCCTGCGAGGCGGCGATCGGGATGATGCCGCTGCGGCTGACCAGGCCCACCGTCGGCTTGATGCCGACCAGGCCGCAGGTGGATGCCGGCGACACGATCGAACCATCCGTTTCCGTGCCGACGGCCAGCGTGGCCAGGCCCGCCGCGATGGCCGCCGCCGAGCCGGAGCTGGAGCCGCTGGTGTTGCGGTCCAGCGCATAGGGATTGCGCGTCAGGCCGCCGCGCGCGCTCCAGCCGCTGACGGAGTGCGTCGAGCGCATATTGGCCCACTCGCTGAGATTGGTCTTGCCGAGGATGACGGCGCCCGCCGCGCGCAGCTGCGCCGCCACATGGGCATCGCGCACGGCGCGCACGCCGTCCAACGCCAGCGAACCGGCCGTGGTGCTCATGCGATCGGCCGTGGCGATATTGTCCTTCAACAGCACGGGGATGCCGTGCAGCGGGCCGCGCACCTTGCGGGCCAGGCGTTCGCGGTCCATCTCGCGGGCGATCTTCAGCGCTTCGGGATTGAGCTCGATGATGGCGTTGAGGCGAGGACCGGCTTTATCGATCTTGTCGATGCGGGCCAGGTAGCGGGACGTCAGCGCGTGCGACGTCAGCTTGCCGGCCGCCATCAGCTGCTGCTGCTCGCGCACGCCGGCGTCGAGGATATCGCCGCGCGGCGATCTCGCCACCGCAGCCTGCACCCGTGTGACGGCCGCCGCACCGCCGGCCGCCAGCCCCATCCTCACGAAATCCCTGCGATCCATGCCACCGCTCTCCGAAGAAGTAAATTCCACAAGGATAGCAGCGTATTGCAGAAGCAATAAGATTTCTTATCGGAATTATTCCAAAAAAGAGACAAACGCGGGGAAATGGCGTCACGAGGGCCGCATAACGGCTGAGCCTGTGTCCATGTCGGTGTCTGACACCAGGGTGGGGGAAGTGGACACGGGCTCGGCGGCAGGGGCGAAAAAAAACGCTGCACGTGGCAGCGTTTCTTCGACAGCGGCGAAATCCGATCAGTTACGGATGATGCGCTTGTATTCGTTCGTGCGGGTGTCGATTTCGATGAAATCGTCCTGGCTGACGAACAGGGGAACCTGCACGCTGTGGCGCTTCGATTCGATGGCGTTTTCGATCTTGGCTTCTTTCAGGACGTTGCCCGACGTGTTGCCCTTGACGGCCGGCTCCGAGTACACGATCTGGCGGGTGATCGTCGTTGGCAGTTCCACCGAGATGGCTTTGCCGTCGTAGAAGACCGCTTCGCATTCCATACCGTCTTTCAGGTAGTTCAGTGCGTCGCCCAGGTTTTCTTCTTCGATTTCAAACTGGTTGTACTCTTCGTCCATGAAGACGTACAGCGGGTCGGCGAAGTACGAGTAGGTCACCGGCTTCTTGTCCAGCACGACCACGTCGAACTTGTCGTCGCCGCGGAAGACGTTTTCCAGCGGGGCGTTCGTCAGAAGATTCTTCATCTTCCACTTGTAGGTGAAGCCCGTGCGGCTCGAACCGTTGACGTCGGAGCGCAGCACGATGAATGGCTTGGCGTCGACCATGATGATGTTGCCAACGCGGATTTCTTTTGCGGGTTTCATAAGAGGGAGTGTCTACCGTAAAAATGGGTTTCAGTAACCGCTCATCATAGCATGTTCTTCTGGCGGCGCCTACCGCAGCGAGCGGGCAAAAGCGAGCAGATTCGTGGCCAGGTCGCCGTTGGCCACCATGGCCAGTTGCCAATTGGCAGCGCGGGACGTCAATCGCGGCAGTTCGCCAAACAAGGTTTGCCACGCTTGCACACTCTCCTGTTTTTCTTCGCCGGGCACGCCGTTGAAACGCAGAGAAAAATTCTCCAGCGCAGCGATCTCCGGGCAGTAGCGCGCCAGGAACGCCCGCAGCTTCTTGTGGTGCAGATCCTCGTCCTGCGGATAGATGTGCCAGACGAACGGCCGCCCGGCCCACTGCGCCCGCACGAAGGAATCCTCGCCGCGGACGATGTTCAGGTCGCAGGCCCACAGCAGACGGTCGTAATCGGGCTGCGGCACGAACGGCAGCACCCGCACCGTCAGCGCGCCGCGTGTCGCGACCATGCCGGCCACCGGTTCGGCACCGGCAAAGGTGCGCACGGCGTCCCTTGCCACGCCTTCCGGCACGAAGCATGCAACCGGTACGGCGCCCTGCTGCCACGCATCGAACAATTCGGTCACGGGTGCGAACGGGTAGCAGAACAGCGATACTTTCAGGGCCGCCTGCTCGGCCGCACTGATACCGAGGCCACCGAGGAAGCTGCTCACTGCAACCGGGCCAGCCTGGAAGCGGTCGCGTTCCGCCAGCAGGCCTGCCTCGCGCAACAGCCCGCCGGTTTTGGCCGTAAAGCCGGGGAAGAAGAAATGCTTCGTCAGCGGCAGCCGCGGATGCATCGACGGCAGCGTATGGCAGCCTTCGACCCACTCCTCCGCCGTCAGCCCTTCCAGGTTCAGCCAGACGGGTTTGACGGCACGCTGCGCCATCGCTTCGACATAGCCGGGCGGGATATCGACGGCAAAGAATTCGATGACGATGTCCGCCACCTCGTCCGGCGCGAACGTGCCGTTCTGATCTTGCCAGTGGCGCACTTCGACACCGCCAATACGCTGCGTTTCGGACAACGTCTCCACCGCGGGACAGATGCGCTTGAAACTCTGCAGATCATCCACCCACAACGTGACGGCAATCCCGTGTTCGACGGCGAGTTGCCGCGCGAGCCGCCAGCAGATGCCGATGTCGCCATAGTTGTCGATGACCTTGCAGAACAGCGCCAGCGTGAGGGAATTGGTCATGGTAAAAAGCAAAAAAGCCGCGCTGGAACCAGGCGGCTTGCATTGTGTGGCGTCCCCACGGGGATTCGAACCCCGGTACTCACCGTGAAAGGGTGATGTCCTAGGCCTCTAGACGATGGGGACCCTGAACTGGCTGATCGGTTTGCGCCTGCAACGACATGCATCGCTGCTGTTTGCAAAACCTGGCGTCCCCACGGGGATTCGAACCCCGGTACTCACCGTGAAAGGGTGATGTCCTAGGCCTCTAGACGATGGGGACGTCGAAAAGCGTGCGCGCATTATAGCACCGGGCTCCACGGCGTTACAAGGGCGAAACGAATTCCGCCGGGCACTGACAATGGCTGTGTAGCGCCCTTCCGTTCAGCGGAAATACAGCGTGCGCAAGCCGAATACATAACCCGATTCCGCCATCATCAGACCGGCCAGCACGAGCAGCGCGGCAGGCGGGATGACGATCACGCAGATCAGCGCCAGCCGCTCCCAGCGCAGGTGCATGAACACGGCCACGATCAGCGCCGCCTTGGCCATCATCAGCGCGAGGATCAATGTCCAGCGCAGGCCGCCCTGCACGTGCAGCACATCCACCAGATAGGAAAAAGCGCTGAGCACGAACAGCAGGCCCCACACCTTGAAGTACAGCCCGATCGGATGCTGCTGGCCCTGCTCCGCATGCGCGCTCATGGTTGCCTCACCACAGGTAGAACAATGCAAAGATGAACACCCACACGAGATCGACGAAGTGCCAGTACAGCCCGGCGATCTCGACGATGTCGTAATTGCCCTTGCGTTCGTAGCGGCCCTGCGCAACGCGGCGCGCCACGATCGACAGGTACACCACGCCGGCCGACACGTGCAGCCCGTGGAAGCCGGTGATCATGAAGAACGTTGCGCCGAACTGGGCGCTGCCCATCGGATTGCCCCACGGCCGCACGCCCTCCGCGATCAGCTTGCTCCATTCGAACGCCTGCATGCCGACAAACATCGCGCCGAACACGGCCGTGACGACCATCAGCACGGCGCACCGCTGCCGGTTGCGGCGGTACGCATAGTTGACGGCCATCGCCATCGTGCCGCTGCTGCTGATCAGCACGAACGTCATGATGGCGATCAGGATCAGCGGCAGGTGCACGCCGCCTATCGTCAGTGCGAACACTTCGCTGGGGTTCGGCCACTGTGTGGTGGTGGCCATCCGCACGGACATATAACCCGTCAGGAAGCTTCCGAAAATGAAGGTGTCGCTGAGCAGGAAAATCCACATCATCGCCTTGCCCCACGGCACGTGGAACATGCGCCGGTCGCCGGACAGGTCCGCCGCCATGCCCTGCCAGCCGGCACCCGCTTCGCCCGGTTCATGCTGTGCCGTTTCCAGTTGCGCCGCCATGGTCACCTCATTTCACTTCGTTTCACCTCAGGCGGATGCCGACGCCGGCGCAGATCTCCCGCACCAGCTCCGGCGTCATGCCGAACAGCAGCCCGAACAGCGCCAGCCACAACACCAGCAGCAGGTGCCAGTACCAGACGCACAGCCCCAGCCCCTCGCCGATCCGCGCCATGCTTCGGCCGCGGAAGAAGCCGGACGTGACGCCCACGGCCGCCACCAGTCCGCCCAGCACATGCACGCCATGCAGCCCCGTCAGCATGTAGAAGAAGCCGGCGGCGGGGCTGGCATTGATCGCCACCTGCTGTACCGCCAGTGCCTGCCAGGCACCCAACTGGCTGACGATGAAGGCCAGCGCCAGCAGTGCCGCCAGCGCGCTCGTCCACACTGCGACATGGCGCCGGCCGCTTCGCGCGCCCGCTGCCGCGCATTGCCACGCCACGTCGCCGACGGCCAGCAGCGCCGTGGACAGCCACAGCTGCCACGGCACGGGCGGCAGCGCCCGCCAGTCGTCGTAGCCGATGCGCATCACATACGCCGCCGCGAACAGCAGGAACAGCGCGCAGACGACGCCCATGAATGCCCACAGCCCCACGCGGCGCGCGCCATATGGTGCGGGCACCGCACCGGACCAGCCGGCATCGGGCTGGAAGCGCGCCTTGGCCGCATCCCATCCCGGCAGGTACGAGCTCATGCCGTTCGCCCTCCGCTCGATGGCACCGCACCGGCGGGCACCGGGGGCGGGCCGCCGTCATCGGGCTCGTCCGGCCCCACGTTCTGCGGCAGGTAATCGCCTTCCGGCCCGGATCGCCCGTAGGCATAGGGGCCGCGATAGACGACAGGCAGCTCGTGCCCCCAGTTGCCATGCGTCGGCGGCGTGTGCGGCGTGTGCCATTCGAGACTGCCGGCGCGCCATGGATTGGGCCCGGCCACCCTGCCCCGCACCGCGCTCCACGCGATATTCGCCAGGAACAGCAGTTGCGCGACGCCGACCACCAGCGCCGCCACGGTGATGAAGGCATTCAGCGCGTGCGCCGACTCGGGGATGAAGCTGTAGTTGTCGTACGCGTAATAACGGCGCGGCATGCCGAGGAAGCCCAGGTAATGCATCGGGAAGAAGATCGCGTACGCACCAAGGAAGGTGATCCAGAAATGCAGCCGCGCCAGGCCTTCGTGGTACATGCGGCCGGTCACTTTGGGGTACCAGTGATACAGCCCGCCGAACACGGCCAGCACGGGCGACACGCCCATCACCATGTGGAAGTGGGCAACGACGAAATACGTGTTCGACAGGGGAATGTCGACGCTGACATTGCCGAGGAACAGCCCGGTCAGCCCGCCGATCAGGAAGGTGCTGATGAAGCCCAGCGCGAACAGCATCGGGACCGTCATGTGGATGTCGCCCCGCCACAGCGTCAATGTCCAGTTGTACACCTTCAGCGCCGTGGGCACCGCAATCACCAGCGTGGTGATGGCGAAGAAGAAGCCGAACAGCGGATGCATGCCGCTGACGTACATGTGGTGGGCCCACACGACGAACGACAGCGCGCCGATGACGACGATCGCCCACACCATCATCCGGTAGCCGAAGATGCACTTGCGGGCATGCACGCTGATCAGGTCGGACACGATGCCGAACGCGGGCAGCGCCACGATGTACACCTCGGGATGGCCGAAGAACCAGAACAGGTGCTGGAACAGCAGCGGGCTGCCGCCCCGGTAGTCGAGCGCCTGCCCCATCGACACGATGGCCGGCATGAAGAAGCTGGTGCCCAGCACGCGGTCGAGCAGCATCATCACGCCGGACACGAACAGCGCGGGAAACGCCAGCAGCGCGAGGATCGTGGCGACGAAGATGCCCCACACGGTGAGCGGCATGCGCATCAGCGTCATGCCGCGCGTGCGCGCCTGCAGTACCGTCGTCACGTAGTTCAGCCCGCCCATCGTGGCGGCGACGATGAACACCAGCAGCGACACAAGCATGACGACGATGCCGCCTTCGACACCGGGCGTGCCGGGCAGGATGGCCTGCGGCGGATACAGCGTCCAGCCCGCGCCGGTGGGGCCGCCCGGCACGAAGAAGCTGCCGACGAGGATCAGCACGGCCAGCAGGTAGAACCAGAAACTGAGCATGTTCAGGTAGGGGAACACCATGTCGCGCGCGCCCACCATCAGCGGGATCAGGTAGTTGCCGAAGCCGCCCAGGAAGATCGCCGTCAGCAGGTAGATCACCATGATCATGCCGTGCATCGTGATGAACTGGTAATAGCTGACGGGATTGATGAATGCGAACTTGCCGGGATAGCCCAGCTGCAGCCGCATCAGGTCGGACAGCACGATGCCGACGACGCCGACGACAAGCGCCGTGATCATGTACTGCACGGCGATCACCTTGTGATCCTGGCTCCAGACATAGCGGGTCCAGAAGCCGCGCGGTGCCGCGTGCTCCGCCACATCGTCGTGGACCACGACGCCGCCTGTGCCATCGCCCTGCCGATCGTCCGTTCCCATGGGCCCTCCGTGCGACTGCCTTTTTCCTGCCGCCTCGTCACTGCACCGCAGTTACTGCACTGCAGTTACTGCACCGACTTGATGTAATCGACCACGGCTGCCATCTCCGCCTCCGTCAGCTGCGCCGGCGGCATCACGGGCGGAAAGCCGCGCACGATCTGCGCCTGCGGCTGCGCGATCGACTGCTGCAGATAGGCGTCGTCCACCTGCGCAATGCCGCCGCCTTCCAGCGGTGCCGTGCTGCCGTACAGGCCCTTCCACGTGGGGCCGACACCGCGCGTGCCGTCCACGCTGTGGCATGCGGTGCAGCCTTTTGCCTGCGCCACCAGCTGCCCGGCCTTGCCCGCCGCGGCGGCACCGCCGGCACCACCGGCACCACCCGCACCGCCCGATCCGTCGCTGCCCACCGTCCCGCCGCCATACGTGGCCTGCCGCGCCAGCCAGGCCGCGTACGCCGCCGGCTCATCGACGACCACCCAGCTGCGCATGTTCGCGTGCCCCACGCCGCACAGTTGCGCGCACAGCACCTCGTAGCGGCCGGCGCGCTCCGGCGTGAACCAGAAATGGGTGACCATGCCGGGCACCATGTTCATCCGCGTGCGGAACTGCGGCACATAGAAATCGTGCAGCACGTCCTGCGCGCGCAGCTGCGCCAGCGCGGGACGGCCGACGGGCAGGTGCAGTTCCTGGCCGCCCACCAGCACATCGTCCTGGCCGACGGGATCGTCCGGGTTCATGCCGAACGGATTCGTCGGCCCCATGAAGCGCACGTCCGTCGTGCCCAGCTTGCCGTCGCGGCCCGGCAGCCGGTAATGCCATTGCCATTGCTGGCCCATCACTTCGAACACCTGCGCATCCGGCGGCGGCGTGATCAGCCGCGCATAGACGGTGAGCCCCGGCGCCAGCAGGCCGATGATGCCGACCGTGGTGATGCCGATCAGCCACCACTCCAGCCGGCGATTGCCGTGCTCGGCCGATGCGCGGTGGCCGGCCCGGTGGCGGTACCGCACCAGCGCCACGGCAACGAACGCGTGCAGGCCGACGAAGGCCACGCCGGTGATGAGCATCGTCAGCAGCAGCGCGTCGTCCATCGCATGCCAGTTCGAGGCGATGGGCGTGAGCCACCACGGACTGGCGTAATGAAACGCCAGCGCGCCGACGGCAATGGCCACGAGGACCAAGGCGACTGCGATTGCCATTGCGTGCCCCGCTCAGGGCCGCGGGTCGCGTGGCTCGTCCGGCCCCGCGCGCTCCTTCATCGCGCCGGGCGCCGGCGCTCGCCCACGCCGCAGCCACGCGCGTGCCGGCTGCTCCAGCATCCGGTAGATCAGCGCCGCCGCCATGCCGAACACGATATGGCCCAGCACCGTGCTCCAGCCCCGCAGCTCGACGAACCACGGCAGCACGGCAGCCATCAGGTAGAAATTGAACAGGTACAGCGCGCTGCCGAACACGGCACCGGCCAGCAATGCCATGCCGTAGCTGGAATCGAGACGGAACGGCGCCATCAGCGCCGCCAGCACGAGCCCGAACCATGCGCCCAGCACATAATGAACCGCCAGCGCCGCCGCCAGCACGGCCAGGCTGTAGCCGCCGACCTGCAGCACGGGATCGCCCATCAGCATCGCGGCGACCAGCCGTGGCGCGCGCCAGGGATCGGTGCCGGTGGCCGCCGAAAACGCCAGCTCCAGCAGCATCAGGATGCCGCCTGCGGCAAAGCCGGCGATCGCGCCGACCGTCCAGTACGGCTGACGCGCCACCCACCGGTGCGATTGCACACGTGGCGCATGGGGCTCCTGTGCCGCAGATCCGGCGCGGGGCCAGTCGCCGTGCGGCCGCCTCAGATGCAACCGCCCGAGATGGATCCGGCTGAAATGCGGCCATTTAAAATGCGGCAGTTCCATGTGCGCCTCCCCTCGCGTCCGCGGTGGACTCTTCGAGTTTAGGTCGGAAACAGGCGGGGGCAAGGAAAGAACTTTTCGCCTGCCGGGGAACTTTGCCAGGCCGGAGAGTTCGGAATTGTCAGCGTTGCGGCGCCAGCACGGCCGTCGCATACGGTGCCAGCAGCCGCCAGCCGAGACGCTCGTAAAGCGCGCGGCCCGCGGCGGTGGCAACGAGCAGGCGTTCGGTCGCGCCACCGGCCTGCGCCAGCCGGTCCAGTTCGCTCATCACGGCTCGCGCCAGCCCCCTGCGCCGGTGCGCGGCAGCTGTTTCGATGCGGTCGAATACCGCAGTGCCGTGATGCAGCACGATGCGGCCGATCGCCGCCGGCTCGCCCGCCGCATCGGCAAAACGCACGACGTGCGCGCCATGTTCCTGGCCGACCGTTGCGCGATAGCCGGCCGGCGCTGCCACCGCCGCCATCGGCCCGGCATGCCCCATCAGGTAACGCGGCGCCCCGATCGTCCTGCGGGCCGGCAGTGCGCGGCGCATGGCGGCATCATCGACGGCGGCCTTCAGGTAAACGAACGGTGTGTGAATTTGCGCCGCGCAGTCGCGCAGCGCGCTGCCGGCGTCGACAAACACGTGGCGCCGCAACTGTTCCGGCCAGCCGACCTCGACGACCAGCCCGCCGCCTTGACGTTCGGGCAGCGGCACGCCGCGCGACAGGCTCCAGCCGGCCAGCCAGCGCTCGAGCAGGTCCAGGTCGACGGCGGGAAGGAATTTTTCCATGGCACTGATTTTCGCCGGGCGGCGGCGCCATGTCACGGTCCCATAACAAAAAAGCCGCTCCAGACCGGGCGGCTTGCGATGTTTGCGACACTGTATTCAGCACTGCATCTGCCAGGCGGCGCTGGCGTCCCCACGGGGATTCGAACCCCGGTACTCACCGTGAAAGGGTGATGTCCTAGGCCTCTAGACGATGGGGACCTCGGAACTTCTTTTACAACACTGTCTGCGCGGTGGTGGAGGTAAGCGGGATCGAACCGCTGACCTCTTGCATGCCATGCAAGCGCTCTCCCAGCTGAGCTATACCCCCTCTGGCACAGACATTTACTTCTACAACTTACTGCCAAAACTCTTGGCGTCCCCACGGGGATTCGAACCCCGGTACTCACCGTGAAAGGGTGATGTCCTAGGCCTCTAGACGATGGGGACCCGGAACTGCTACCGCTACAACATTTCGTCTGCACCGATGGTGGAGGTAAGCGGGATCGAACCGCTGACCTCTTGCATGCCATGCAAGCGCTCTCCCAGCTGAGCTATACCCCCGCTGGCACAGACAAAATAAAAGCCGCTTGCGCGACTTTTGTCACTACCTGCCGCCGATCCACTGGCGGAAGATTACAACAAAAACTTGGCGTCCCCACGGGGATTCGAACCCCGGTACTCACCGTGAAAGGGTGATGTCCTAGGCCTCTAGACGATGGGGACCCGGAACTTCCGTACTACAACAACTCTTCAGCAAAACTGGTGGAGGTAAGCGGGATCGAACCGCTGACCTCTTGCATGCCATGCAAGCGCTCTCCCAGCTGAGCTATACCCCCGTTTGCGAAGAGACAGAAGTATAGCAGCCGTTACGGAAAACGCAAATACCTCTCTGAAATATTTTCAGCGTATTTTCAAAGGTATTTCGACACGCGGGCCAGCACCACGTCGCGGCCGAACAGCTGCAGCACCGCATCGATGGCCGGCGTCTGCAATTGGCCCGTGACGATCAGGCGCAGCGGCATCGCCAGCTGCGGCATTTTCAGGCCGTTGGCAGCCAGCACTTCCTTCAGCATTGCGGCGATCGCTTCCCTGGTCCACTCGACCTTGTTGATGCGCTCGGCAAACAGCGCCAGCGCCGGTTTTACGGCCTCGGTGAAGTGCTGCGTCATCAGCGCCGCATCCGGCTGCGGCTCGCGGTAGAACAGCATCGCCGCGTCGGCCAGCTCGTTGGTGCTGTTGACGCGCTCCTTCAGCAGCGTCAGCACGGTGGCCAGGTCCGGCGCGTAGTCGAACACGGCGCCCGCCTCCAGCATGCGCGGCTTGACCAGCTCGGCCAGGCGGGCATTGTCGGCCTGCTTGATCCAGTGGTTGTTCAGCCACGCCAGCTTCTCGTTGTTGAACTGCGCCGCCGATGCCGTCAGGTGCTCCAGGTTGAACCATTCGCAGAATTGCGCCATGGAGAACACTTCGTCGTCGCCGTGGCTCCAGCCCAGGCGCGCCAGGTAGTTCAGCATCGCTTCCGGCAGGAAGCCTTGCGCCGGGTATTCCATCACGCTGACGGCGCCGTGGCGCTTCGACAGCTTCTGGCCGTCGGAACCGAGGATCATCGGCAGGTGGCCGTATTCCGGCAGCGGCGCGCCGATCGCGCGCAGGATGTTGATCTGGCGGGGCGTGTTGTTGACGTGGTCGTCGCCGCGCAGCACGTGGGTGATGCGCATGTCCCAGTCGTCCACCGCCACGCAGAAGTTGTAGGTCGGCGTGCCGTCGGTGCGGGCGATGACCAGGTCGTCCAGTTCCTTGTTCGAGATCGTGATCGTGCCTTTGACGACATCGTTCCACGTGACGTCGCCATCGAGCGGATTGCGGAAGCGCACCACCGGCTTGCGGTCGGCCGGGATGGCCGGCAGCGCCTTGCCTTCTTCCGGACGCCACGTGCCGTCGTAGCGCGGCTTCTCGCCGGCGGCGCGGAAGCGCTCGCGCATCGCTTCCACTTCTTCCGGCGAGGAGTAGCAGTGGTAGGCGGTGCCCGCCTCGAGCATCTGGCCGATCACTTCGCGGTAGCGGTCCATCCGCTGCATCTGGTAGAACGGGCCTTCGTCGTGATCGAGGCCGAGCCACTGCATGCCGTCGATGATGGCCTGCACCGCTTCCGGCGTGGAGCGCTCCAGGTCCGTGTCCTCGATGCGCAGCACGAAGGTGCCGCCGAAGTGGCGGGCATAGGCCCAGGAATACAGCGCCGTGCGGGCGCCGCCGATGTGCAGGTAGCCGGTGGGACTGGGGGCGAAACGGGTGCGGCAGGTCATGGGGGGCTCGGGAGAACGGGGATCGGGACGATTTTACCTGCCCCGGCCGGCATTGGGGGCCGGGGCGTTCACGTACCCCCACCCGCCGGGTCGACGTGCTCGTACAGCGCGTTCCAGCCGCGCGCGGCGGCCTGTTCCTGCATCCGTTCCGGGTGGATCTGGCGCAGGTGGAACTGCATCCGCTGGCTGCCCGGGGTCGGGATCGCCCCATACATTTCAGCCAGCGTCTCGGCGTTGGCATCGCCCAGGGTCCGCGACGACAGCCGGCTGAAATAACGCGACCCGAACAGGTTGTTCACCCATTGGTTGAAGCGCGACAGTTTCTTGAACACCATCAGCCCGAAGTTGGGATCGTAGAGCAGGTACTCGCGCCGCCCGTTGTCCAGCACATTCACGCCGCAGGCCATGCTGTGCTGGGTGCCGCTGAACACGAAATGGCTGCTGCGCGCGGTGTTGGCAAGGAAATTGGCCAGTGCATCGACGTGGATCAACGATGCCGCCGACATCGAGCCGGGCTGCAGGGCCGCGCCCTGCGCGTCGCGGATGAGGGAGCGCACTGCAGCGGCAGCGGGGCTGTCGGGCTCCCGGATCGCCTGGCGCAGGTGCTCCAGTACATGGATTTCTTCACCCTGCCCCATCGCTGTTGCCACGATCCGCGACAACCCGGTGCACATGCCCGCTGCGGACAGACCGGTCCCTTCCGCAAGCAGGCCCTGGGAGGCCTG
>DKJA01000080.1:0-553 GCA_002454505.1 Oxalobacteraceae bacterium UBA6704 | reverse complement strand
CAGGCCCTGGGAGGCCTGGAGGAACTGGCCACCGGCGATGTAGACCGAGTCGTGCACCACCTCGTTGACCACCGTATAGCGCTCGGCACGCAGCGTACTGTCCAGCCGCTCGATGATCACCGACAGCGCACCCTGCTGCACCGGATCGAGATGGCCTGACACGAACAGCTCTTTCATCTGCTCCAGTGAGGCGCTGTCGCGCGCTTGTTCCGGCGTCATCACCCGCTCCCAGTGATTCACGCCCCACTGGAAATCCTGCGAGCTGCTGTCCACCGAATGGGAATGCGTGCGTTCGACCAGGGAATTCAGGGAGCCGCGATAGCTGCGTTCCACCGACTGCCTGCGCCGGCTGGATCGGCTGATCGGTGCGCCGCCGCGCAGGCCGACGTCGCTGTGGGGTTCCCACGCCCCGTCGGCATTCAGCTGTACCGGTTGGTGGTAGAAGCTGCCAGGCTGCGGATTCTGCAGGCGCCAGGTGCCGTGGGCACGGTCGAAGGACACTTCGTAAGCGTTCCCGCCCTGGCGGATGTATCGCTTGCCCAGGTAGTCGTGC
>DKJA01000017.1 GCA_002454505.1 Oxalobacteraceae bacterium UBA6704 | reverse complement strand
TCAGCATCATGCTGCCGAAGAAGTCTTTTACTCGTGTCATGTCGCTTCCTTACTTCCAAATGTTCCAGGGCGTCTGCATCCAGGTGGCGACGAGCACCAGCCAGAACAGGGTCAGCGGAATGAAGACCTTCCAGCCCAGACGCATGATCTGGTCGTAACGGTAACGCGGGAAGGTACCACGCACCCAGATGAACACGGAGACGATCAGGAACGTCTTCACGAACAGCCAGAAGAAGCCGCCGAAACCGCCCCATAATTCGAGGAACTTGAACGGTGCATCCCAGCCGCCGAGGAACATGATCGAAGCCAGCGCGCCGACGAGGATCAGGTTGGCGTATTCGGCCAGCATGAACATCGCGTAGGCCATGCCCGAGTATTCCACCATGTGGCCGGCAACGATTTCCGATTCACCCTCGACCACGTCGAACGGATGGCGGTTTGCTTCGGCCAGGCCGGAGGTCAGGTAGACAACGAACAGCGGCAGCAGCGGCAGCCAGTTCCACGACAGGAAGTTGACGCCCATGTCGGCGAAGCGGCCGGCCTGCTGGCCGGTGACGATGTCGATGAAATTCAGCGAACCGGACACCATCAGCACGACCACCAGCGCGAAGCCCATCGGGATCTCGTAGGAGATCATCTGGGCCGACGCACGCATCGCGCCCATGAACGAGTACTTCGAGTTCGACGACCAGCCGGCGATGATGATGCCGTACACCTCCATCGACGTGATCGCCAGCAGCAGCAGCAGGCCGGCGTTGACGTTGGCCAGCACCGCTTCCGGGCCGAACGGCACGACGGACCAGGCGGCCAGCGCCGGCATGATCGTCATCACGGGACCGATGACGAACAGCGTCTTCACCGATTTCGACGGGATGATGATTTCCTTGAACAGCAGCTTGAGCGCATCGGCGATCGGCTGCAGCAGGCCGGCCGGACCGACCCGGTTCGGGCCGATACGGATCTGGATCCAGCCGATCAGCTTGCGTTCCCACAGCGTGGCGTAGGCCACCATGCCCATCAGCGGCAGCAGCACGCACAGCAGCTTGATCATCGTCCACACGAACGGCCAGACAGGGCCCAGCAGGGCCTCGCCGTTGGTGGTGATGGTATTGACGAATTCCAGAGCCATTACTTGCCCTCCCCTGCTTTGGCAACCGAGATCGGGCCGAACATCGCGCCCAGCGTTGCCGTCGAGGCGTGCGCGGCGGCGACACGGACCACGTTGTCCGGCAGGCCGGCGTCGACGCGGGCGGCAAGGATGGCCGAACCGCTGCCCTGGATTACCTGCACCAGGTCGCCGTTGGCGACGCCGATCTGTTGCGCCAGCGCGCTCGAGATGTGCGCCTGCGGTGCGGCGGCATCGGCCGTGGCCAGCAGCGGGCCGGAACGGCGCGCCAGGGCATCGGCGAAGTAGATCGGCACGTCGGCAATGCGCTCCAGCGATTCGCCGGAACCGAACGTGGCCGACTGCAGCGCCACCGTCGAGATGTTCGACAGCCTGGCCGACAGGTCGGTCACGCCGGCGCCCAGCAGTTCGTCGCGGATCGCTTCGGAGGTTTCGTAGTCGAAGCCCGTCAGGCCGAGGATGTTGCCCAGCACGCGCAGCACTTTCCATGCGGGGCGGGCTTCTCCCAGCGGTTTCACCGTGCCGTTGAAGCTTTGCGCGCGGCCTTCGCAGTTCACGAAGGTACCGGACGTTTCGGCGAACGGCGCGATCGGCAGCAGCACGTCGGCATAGTCCAGGCCATGCTTAAAGGCGGACATCACGACGACCATTTCGGCGCCCTGCAGCGCAGCGGTGGCGGCTTGCGGATCGACCGCATCCAGCTCCGGTTCCGCGTTCAGCAGCAGGTAGGCTTTCTTCGCTGCCGAGAAGGCAGGCGCCGGCTTGGCGGAGAACGCGCCGGCGATGTAACCGCCGACGGTGTTGGCCGCTTCCGTCAGGTAGCCCAGGCGTGCGCCCGTGGCATTGGCGATCCACTGTGCGGCAGCGTGGATGGCGGATGCCTGCGGGTGGTGCACGGCGGCGTTACCGAGGAAAATGGCTTTCTGTTCGCCGGACAGCAGGCTGGCGGCGGCGGCTTTCGCCGCGTCGTTCGCTTCGCTGCCGAAACCGGCCGGTGCCGCTTCGCCCTTGGCGGACGCGATGGCCGACACGATGCCGGACAGCACAGCCAGCCAGTTCGACGGTGCGGCCACCAGGTTGTGCGCCACCTTGATCAGGTTTTCCTCATTCGTGGCGTGCAGCATCGTCAGCTGGCCGCCGCTCTTGACGGCGGCGCGCAGGCGCGAGGCCAGCAGCGGATGATCCTTGCGCAGGAACGAGCCGATGACGAAGGCGCGCTGCAGCGACGACACGTCGGCGATCGGCATGCCCAGCCATGGCGTGACCTGGCCGTCCAGCGCGAAGTCGCTCTGGCGCAGGCGGAAGTCGATATTGTCGAAGCCGACGCCGGACGACAGCTTCTTCAGCAGCGCCAGTTCTTCCAGCGTGGAGTGGGCAGTCGCATAGGCGGCGATCGCATCGGCACCGTGTTCGTGCTTGATGTTCTTCAGGCCGTGGGCGACGTATTCCAGCGCCGTCTGCCAGTCCACTTCCTTCCACTCGTTGCCCTGTTTCAGCATCGGCTGCGTCAGGCGTTCGGCGGAGTCCAGCGCTTCGTACGAGAAGCGGTCCTTGTCGGAAATCCAGCATTCGTTGACCGCTTCGTTTTCCAGCGGCAGCACGCGCTTGACCTTGCCCTGCTTGACCTGAACGATCAGGTTGGCACCGAGGCCGTCGTGCGGCGACACGGATTTGCGGCGCGACAGTTCCCAGGTGCGGGCGCTGTAGCGGAACGGCTTCGACGTCAGCGCGCCCACCGGGCACAGGTCGATCATGTTGCCGGACATTTCCGAGTTGACGGCTTCGCCGACGAACGTGGTGATTTCCGAGTGTTCGCCGCGGCCCAGCATGCCCAGCTCCATGACGCCGGCCACTTCCTGGCCGAAACGCACGCAGCGGGTGCAGTGGATGCAGCGGCTCATTTCCTTCATCGAGACGAGCGGGCCCGCCTCCTTCGGCACGACGACGCGCTTTTCTTCCTCGTAGCGCGAAGCGTTCTTGCCGTAGCCGACCGCCAGATCCTGCAGCTGGCACTCGCCGCCCTGATCGCAGATCGGGCAATCCAGCGGGTGGTTAATCAGCAGGAATTCCATGACGCTCTTCTGCGCCTGGACCGCCTTCTCGCTGTGCGAGCGGACGATCATGCCGGCGGACACCGGCGTGGCGCACGCGGGCAGCGGCTTCGGCGCTTTTTCCACCTCGACCAGGCACATGCGGCAGTTCGCCGCGATCGACAATTTCTTGTGATAGCAGAAGTGCGGGATATAGGTGCCCAGCTTGTTGGCAGCGTCCATCACCATGGAACCCGGTGGGACTTCTACCTTTTTGCCGTCAATTTCGATTTCAACCATGATGATCACTTAGAAAGCCGACACAGGCACCAGGCAGTGCTTGTGTTCGACGTGATATTCGAATTCTTCGCGGAATTGCTTGATGAACGCCCGCACCGGCATCGCCGCCGCATCGCCCAGCGCGCAGATGGTGCGGCCCTGGATGTTGTCGGCGATCGAGTTCAGCATGTCCAGGTCCGACGCGCGGCCCTGGCCATTCTCGATGCGGTGAATCATGCGGTACATCCAGCCGGTGCCTTCGCGGCACGGCGTGCACTGGCCGCACGATTCCTCGAAGTAGAAGTACGACAGGCGTTCCAGCGCCTTGACCATGCAGCGCGTCTCGTCCATGACGATGACGGCGCCGGAACCCAGCATCGAGCCCGCTTTCGCGATCGAGTCGTAGTCCAGGTCGGTCTGCATCATGATCTCGCCGCGGATCACCGGCGCGGACGAACCGCCCGGGATCACGGCCTTGATCTTCTTGCCGCCGCGCATGCCGCCAGCCAGTTCCATCAGCGTCGCGAACGGCGTGCCGAGCGGAACTTCGTAGTTGCCCGGGCGCTCGACGTCGCCGGAGATCGAGAAGATCTTCGTGCCGCCGTTGTTCGGCTTGCCCAGCGCCGCATAGTTCTCGGCGCCGATGTTCAGGATGAACGGCACGGCCGCGAAGGTTTCCGTGTTGTTGATCGTCGTCGGCTTGCCGTACAGGCCGAACGAGGCGGGGAAAGGCGGCTTGAAGCGCGGCTGGCCTTTCTTGCCTTCCAGCGATTCCAGCAGCGCCGTTTCCTCGCCGCAGATGTAGGCACCATAGCCATGGTGGGCGTGCAGCTGGAAGCTGAACTCGCTGCCCATGATCTTGTCGCCCAGGAAGCCGGCGGCACGCGCCTCGTCCAGCGCTTCCTCGAAGCGCAGGTAGTCCTGGAAGATCTCGCCGTGGATGTAGTTGTAGCCCACGGTGATGCCCATCGCGAACGCGCCGATGGCCATGCCTTCGATCAGCGCATGGGGGTTGTAGCGGATGATGTCGCGATCCTTGAAAGTGCCCGGCTCGCCCTCATCTGTATTGCAGACGAGGTACTTCTGGCCCGGGAACTGGCGCGGCATGAAGCTCCACTTCAGGCCGGTGGGGAAGCCCGCACCGCCGCGGCCGCGCAGGCCGGAAGTCTTCAGGTCGGCGATGATCGCCTCCGGCGTGATCTTCTCTTCGAGGATCTTGCGCAGTGCCGAGTAGCCGCCACGCTTGACGTAGTCGGCCAGGTGCCAGTTGTCGCCGTTCAGGTCCTTCAGGATCAACGGCTTGATGTGTCGGTCGTGCAGCGAAGTCATTTCTTCAGTTCCTCCACCAGCGCGTCGATTTTTTCGTGGCTCATGAAGCTGCACATGCGGTGGTTATCCACCAGCATCACGGGTGCGTCGCCGCAGGCGCCCATGCACTCGCCCTCTTGCAGCGTGAACGCGCCGTCTTCGGTGGTGCCGCGGTAATCGATGCCCAGCTTGTGCTTAAGGTGCTCGCCGGCCTTCACGCCGCCGGACAATGCGCACGGCAGGTTGGTGCACACGGTGATCTTGTGCTTGCCGATCGGCTTCAGGTTGTACATGTTGTAGAAGGTCGCCACTTCCTGCACGGCGATGGCCGGCATGCCGATATAGTCGGCGAGTTCCTTCATCGTTTCGGGCGACAGCCAGCCCAGTTCCACTTGCGCGTGGGCCAGCGAGGCCATCACGGCCGACTGGCGCTGGTCGGCCGGATACTTGGCCAGCTCGCGGTCGATTTTTTTATAGCACTGCTCGGATAACATAATTTCCCTACCTCTTAGCGGTCGATACTGCCGAACACGATGTCCTGCGTACCAATGATGGTCACGGCGTCGGCGATCATGTGACCGCGCGCCATTTCATCCAGGCTCTGCAGGTGAGCATAGTCCGGAGTACGGATCTTCAGGCGATACGGCTTGTTGGCACCGTCGGACACGATGTAGATGCCGAATTCGCCTTTCGGGTGTTCGATGCCGGTGTACACCTCGCCCGGCGGGACGTGGAAGCCTTCCTGGAACAGCTTGAAGTGGTGGATCAGCGATTCCATGTTGGTCTTCATGTCCACGCGGTCCGGCGGGGCGACCTTGCGGTTGTCCGTGATGACCGGGCCCGGGTTGTTGCGCAGCCACTCGACGCATTGCTTGATGATGCGGTTCGACTGGCGCAGCTCTTCCACGCGGACCAGGTAACGGTCGTAGCAGTCGCCGTTGGTGCCCACAGGCACGTCGAAGTCCATCAGGTCGTACACTTCGTACGGTTGCGTCTTGCGCAGGTCCCAGGCGATGCCCGAACCGCGCAGCATGGCGCCGGTGAAGCCCATCGCCAGCGCATCTTCCGGCTTGACGACGCCGATGCCGACCGTCCGCTGCTTCCAGATGCGGTTGTCGGTCAGCAGCGTTTCGTACTCGTCCACATAGGTCGGGAAACGGTTGGTGAACGCTTCGATGAAGTCCAGCAGCGAGCCCTGGCGGTGCTCGTTCAGCTTGTCGATTTCCTTCTGGCTGCGGATGGTCGACGGCCGGTGCTTCGGCATCACTTCCGGCAGGTCGCGGTACACGCCGCCCGGGCGGTAGTAGGCCGCGTGCATGCGCGCGCCCGACACCGCTTCGTAGCAGTCGAACAGGTCTTCGCGGTCGCGGAAGGCGTACAGGAACGGGCCCATCGCGCCGACGTCCAGCGCGTGCGCGCCCAGCCACATCAGGTGGTTCAGGATGCGGGTGATCTCGTCGAACATCACGCGGATGTACTGGGCGCGCAGCGGAACCTCGAGACCCAGCAGCTTCTCGATGGCCAGCACGTAGCCGTGCTCGTTGCACATCATCGACACGTAGTCGAGGCGGTCCATGTACGGTACCGACTGCAGGTAGGTCTTCTGCTCGGCCAGCTTCTCGGTGGCGCGGTGCAGCAGGCCGATGTGCGGGTCGGCGCGCTGGATGACTTCGCCGTCCAGCTCCAGCACGAGGCGCAGCACGCCGTGCGCGGCCGGGTGCTGCGGGCCGAAGTTCAGGGTGTAATTCTTAATCTCAGCCATTATTTCATCCCGTAGTTTTCTTCGCGGATCACGCGCGGCACGTTTTCGCGCGGCTCGATCGTCACGGGCTGGTACACCACCCGCTTCTGATCGGCGTCGTAGCGCATTTCCACATAGCCGGCGACCGGGAAGTCCTTGCGGAACGGATGGCCGATGAAGCCGTAGTCGGTCAGGATGCGGCGCAGGTCGTTGTGACCTTCGTACAGGATGCCGTACATGTCGAACGATTCGCGCTCGTACCAGTTGGCGGCGCGCCAGATGTCGGTGACCGAGGCCACCAGCGGCATGTCGTCGTCCGGGCAGAACACGCGGACGCGGACGCGCCAGTTGTGTTTGACCGACAGCAGGTGCGCGACGGACGCGAAACGCAGGCCGTCCCACGTGCCTTCGCCGTAGGTCGAGTAGTCGATGCCGCAGATGTCGATCAGCGTGTCGAAACCGAGGGCGGGATCGTCGCGCAGCGTCTGCATCGCCGCATGGTAGTCGGCGGCCTTGACGACGACGGTGATTTCACCGAGCGCCACGCTGATGGCGGCGCGCTCGCCCAGGGCGCCGGCCAGGGCGCCTTGCAATGCTTCCAGATGTGTTGTCATATTCTTGCGCGCCCCGTTTATCGTGCGATCGTGTTGGTGCGCCTGATCTTGTTTTGCAGCTGCAGGATGCCGTACAGCAGGGCCTCGGCGGTCGGAGGGCAACCGGGGACGTAGACGTCGACGGGAACGATGCGATCGCAGCCGCGCACGACGGAGTAGGAATAGTGATAGTAGCCGCCGCCGTTCGCGCACGACCCCATCGAGATGACCCAGCGCGGCTCCGACATCTGGTCGTACACCTTGCGCAGGGCCGGCGCCATCTTGTTGCACAGCGTGCCGGCCACGATCATCACGTCGGACTGACGCGGCGACGGACGGAACACGACGCCGAAGCGGTCCATGTCGTAACGGGCTGCGCCCACGTGCATCATTTCAACCGCACAGCAGGCCAGCCCGAACGTCATCGGGAACATAGACCCGGTACGCGCCCAGTTGATCAGCTTGTCGGCCGAGGTGGTGATGAAACCTTCGCTTAATACGCCTTCAATAGCCATGGCTTATTCCCAATCAAGGGCACCTTTCTTCCAGATATACCAAAAACCGACCACGAATTCGGCGATGAATACCATCATCGTCACGTAGCCCTGCCAGCCCAGCTCACGCATGGAAACGCCCCACGGGAAGAAGAATGCCGTTTCCAGATCGAACAAAATAAACAGAATGGCGACGAGGTAATAACGCACGTCGAATTTCATGCGGGCGTCTTCGAAGGCTTCGAAACCGCACTCGTAGGGGGAGAGTTTTGCCGCATCAGGCTTGTGTGGACCGAGCAAGCGGCCCAGGACCTGGGGTGCTACGCCGACACCGAGGCCGACGAGAAGGAACAGAAGAACGGGGAAGTAATTTTCGAGGTTCACGGTAGGATCACAGCTGTTGTTGAACGATCGGTCAGGAGCGGGGTTGCACGACTCCGAACTGCGAGCAATACAACTCACACGTCCGATCCTATCAAACGCTGAGACCAGGATCGAACGACACATCCTCGTAAAAAAACCAGCTGCAGGCATGAGGACAACTCAGGCGCCATTTGCTGGTTTCTCAAATTCCGTTGGTGCCGACGACGAGACTCGAACTCGTACAGCTTGCGCCACTACCCCCTCAAGATAGCGTGTCTACCAATTTCACCACGTCGGCATTAAGGCCGCTATTCTACTCGTTATTGCGCAGTTTGTTAATGTGAATTGCGCGAAATCAAGAAGAAAGCTTAAGAAACTTTAACTATTATACGTTTTACTTTGGAATCTCGCCCGACGGTGCCGTGCCGGCAGCCGCAGGTGCTGCAGGAGCTGGCGTGACAGCAGGCGGAACGCCCTGGTCGGCCGCTGGTGCAACCGGCGCCACAGGCGGCGTAGCGGCGGGAATCGCAGCCGAACCGGTGACCGGCACCTTGGCGTTCGACAGCACGCCGGCACCCGCACTGGCGCTGCGGCCATTGGCCAGCACGGCCAGGCCCAGCGTGGCGGCAAAGAACACGGCGGCCGCGACAGCCGTCGACTTCGACAGGAAGTTCGAGGAACCGGTGGCGCCGAACAGGCTGCCGGACGAACCGGAACCGAAGGCGGCACCCATGTCGGCGCCTTTGCCGTGCTGCATCAGCACGAGGCCGATAATGATCAGCGCCGAGGCGACCTGGACTACGACGATCAGATTGAACAAGGTGTTCATGTTATTCCATTCTCAGTTTCAAAAATTGCCGGCTTGAATCCGGCATGTCTTTCCCGTTTCCGAGAATTCTGTATTACATCATTCAGTCCGCGGCATGCACGATGGCGAGGAAATCCGCCGCCTTCAGTGCCGCGCCGCCGATCAGGCCGCCGTCGATATCCGGCTGGGCCAGCAGATCCC
Source organism: Oxalobacteraceae bacterium UBA6704 (assembly GCA_002454505.1). Lineage (GTDB taxonomy): Bacteria > Pseudomonadota > Gammaproteobacteria > Burkholderiales > Burkholderiaceae_D > Rugamonas. Next base: position 8,010 of record DKJA01000017.1, on the reverse strand, counting down.
GGGCATTCTCCGGCTTCATGCTGCCGCCGTACAGGATCTGCAGCTTGGCGGCCGCGGCCGGGCTGCGTTCCGCAACCTGCTTGCGCAATGCTGCATGCACTTCCTGTGCCAGGGCCGGCGTGGCGGTTTTGCCGGTGCCGATCGCCCACACCGGCTCGTAGGCCAGCACGATCTTTTCCAGCGCCGGATTTTCCAGCACATCCAGCACCGCCTGCAGTTGCGCGCAGACGACGACATTGGTGCGCCCTGCTTCCCGCTCGGCCAGCGATTCTCCCACGCAGACCACCGGCGTCAGGCCGGCATCCAGGGCGGCGTGCGTCTTCTGCGCCACCAGTTCGTTGCTCTCGTGATGGTAGGCGCGCCGCTCGGAGTGGCCGCACAGCACGTAGCGGCAGCCGAAATCCTGCAACATCGATGCCGCCATCTCGCCCGTATAGGCGCCGGCCGCATAGGCCGACACATCCTGCGCGCCCCAGGCCACGGTGGAACCGGCCAGTTCGGCCTGGCACTGGGCCAGGTAGGGAGACGGGACGCACACGGCGCAGTCCGCATTCCGTGCGGCGTTGCCGGCCACGATGCCGCGTAATAATACCGAATTGGCGGCCAGGCTGCCGTTCATCTTCCAGTTGCCGATGACCAGTTTGCGTCGCATAGTTATCCGAGTTTTAATGAACTCGCGATTGTAACGTGCGCCGCAATGGCGGGTCAAACCCGTCCGGGCGCTCCCGGCGGGCAATTTTGCCGATTCTGTCGCGCCGCTGGTCTTGCTAAATCACCTGCAACATGATCTTGCCCACGTGCGTGCTGCTCTCCATCAGCTTGTGGGCTTCGGCGGCCTGGGCGAGGGGGAAGCTCTCGTAAATCACCGGCCTGATCTTCTGCGATTCGATCAGCGGCCACACTTTGTCGCGCAGCTGTTGCGCGATCGCCCCCTTGAATGCGACGGAACGGGGCCGCAGCGTGGAACCGGTGACGGTCAGGCGGCGGCGCAGCACCTGGCCCATGTCCAGCTGGCCCTTTGCGCCGCCCAGCAGCGCGATGATGACGATGCGGCCGTCGTCGGCCAGGCAGGAAATCTCGCGCGGCAGGTAGTCGCCGCCCACCATGTCCAGCACGACATCGACGCCCTTGCCGCCGGTCAGCTCCTTGACGACCTGGGCAAAATCTTCATGACGGTAATTGATGCCCCGCTCCGCACCCAGCTGCTCGCAGGCGCGCGCCTTGTCCTCGCTGCCCGCCGTGGCGAACACGCGGTGGCCCAGCGCGCTGGCCAGCTGGATCGCCGTCACGCCGATGCCGGACGTGCCGCCCTGCACCAGCAGCGACTCGCCTTCGCCCAGGCGGGCACGGTCGAACACATTGCTCCACACGGTGAAGAAGGTTTCCGGCAGCGATGCGGCCTCCAGCGGCGACAGGCCGTGCGGCACGGGCAGGCACTGCGCGAGCGGCGCGACGGCATATTCGGCATAGCCGCCGCCATGCACCAGCGCGCAGACCAGGTCGCCGACCTTGAAGCCGCTGTCGCCGACGTCGCCGCCGACGATCTCGCCGGCCACTTCCAGCCCCGGCAGGTCGGACGCGCCCGGCGGCGGCGCGTAGCTGCCCTGGCGCTGGAACACGTCTGGCCGGTTGACGCCCGCGGCATGCACGCGGATCAACACTTCGCCGGCAGCCGGCACCGGTTGCTCGCGTTCGCACAGCTGCAGTACTTCCGGCCCGCCGGGGGCGGTGATCTCGATGGCGCGCATGGGGGTCCTCGTTGGGAAAAGGACGATTCTAGCGCAGGTGGGGGAAAACGGTGACAGGCTCCGGTTTTGGACATTTCTGAGGAAGCGGTGACAAAAACCGGTGACAGGCCGCTGCGGCGGACCGACCATTTTTGGAGAAACTTTGGGCAGAAAACCGGTGACAGGCACCATTTTTTGGGAAACATCATCCCAAAAAAAGGAGCCAGTCACCTGTGAAGCCAGTCACCTGTGAAGCCGGCTACCTCGGCTACCTGTGGGGCCAGTCACCGGCCTTACCCGCCGCCGGTACGCGATGTGCGCGGCAGCGCCTTGCCGGGTTTCCAGGCGGCGGACAGCGCCTGGCCCTCTTCCACCTGCTCGGGCGTCATCTTCTTGGCGATGGCGGCGCGCTGTTCGACGGCGTTGGCGTTGCCGCCGGCGGCCGCCAGGTTCCACAGCATGTAGGCGATCACGTCGTCCTGCGGCATGCCGCCGATGTGGTAGCGGTACATCAGGCCCAGCACCTGCTGCGCATCGGCGTGGCCCTGCTCCGCCGCCTTGCGGAACCACGTCACGGCCTGTTTGTGGTCCTGGATCACGGCATTGCCGGTGTAATACATCGCGCCGACGACGTATTGCGCGTCGGCCTTGCCCTGCGTGGCGGCGCGGCGGTGCCACATCAGCGCCTGCTTGTAGTCCTGCTGTACGCCGCGGCCCATGTAGTACATCAGGCCCAGCAGGTGTTCCGCCTCCGGATTGCCGGCCCGGGCAAGCGGCACGATTTCCTTGTAGGCCAGTGCGTAATTGCGGTTGTTGTAGGCGGTGGCGCCTTCGGCGAAGCCGGCATTCGCGCTGCCGTGCATGGCCAGTGCGATGCCGATCGCGATTATCAGTCGTCCTAGTTTTTTCATGCGAGTTGGATTCGTTCTTGTGCTTATTTCCGTCTCATCGGGACCGTTCCCGGCCCCGGCTCAAAAGGGTCGCGCGCCGGGCCTTACTTCCAGCTCACCTTGCCCAGCCCGTCCACGCTGACGTTGCGGTTCAGCGGCTTGCCGTACACCGTGACCGAGCCCAGTCCGGACAGGTTCAGGTTGGCATTGGTGCGCGCATTCACCGTGGCATTGCCGAGGCCGGACAGGTCGATGTCCACCGAGTCGGCCTGGAACTGTTGTGCGTTCAGCCCGCCCAGCCCGTTCAGCGACGCGCGCAGCAGCTTGCTGCGGCCGCCGATCGTCACATAGCCGGCGCCGCCCAGGTCGAGGTCGACGCTGTCGTTGTCCGTCACCCACAGGTGCATGCTGCCGGCGCCGCCCAGGTTGGCCCGCAGCCGCTTGTAATCGCTGACGATCTTCATGCTGCCGGCGCCATCGAGCGTGATGTCGAGCGCGTCGCCGGAAAAGCCCGTGATTTCCGTGGTGCCCATGCCTTCGGACACCACTTCGCGCAGGTTCGGCAGCACCAGGTCGGCCCGCATTGCCGCGCGGCCGAGCTTGACGCCGTGGCCGCTGCTGTCCAGCTCGAGCGTATCGCCCGTCTGCACCGCCGTCACCTGCCCGAGGTAACGCCCGTCGCCGAAGATGCGCAGCGACGGCATGGCACCCTGCCTGACCCTCAGGTCGATGATGCCGTCCAGCCGGACCCGTACCACGCGGGCATCGATCGCGGGTGTCTGGCTGGCATCGTCGGCCAGTACGGCACCCGCCATCAGCCACAGTGTAGTAATCAGGCAGGCAAAGGGAAATGGTTTCTTCATGGTTGTCCTTGGTGCAGAATCATGCGCTCACTGTACAGTTTGCCAACAGCGGCGGCAACGATGGCGGCCACCGCGCCGGGCGAGCGGGCGTCGATCTTGCATCATAAGGGGCACCCTCGCCTGCCCGCCGCCGATTGCGACGAAATGCAAGAATCGGGCCCCAGGCGGCGAAATCCCCGCATGGGCGCCCGACAAGCCGTGCTTGAGGCGAACCCGGCTTGCCTTATGATGGCGCCATTTCCCCCATGGAGCCATCGATGAAGCTAGCCCTGTCCCTCCTCGCCCTGAGCACCGCAGTGCATGCCGCGCCCGCCGTCGACGCCGCCCGCCTGTACCAGAACCACTGCGCGCAGTGCCACGGCGTGCAGCTGGAAGGCGCGACGGCGCCCAGCCTGGCGGACAGCCAGTGGGTGCACGGCCAGCCCACGCCGGCCAACCTGACGAACATCATCGCCAAGGGCCTGCCGGACAAGGGCATGCCCGGCTGGTCGCCCACGCTGGACAAGGCGCAGATCGCCGCGCTGGCCGCCTATGTCGCACCGGGTGGCCGCAAAGGCCCGGCGGCCAAACCTGCCGCGGCGGCAAAAGCGGACGACGGCCTGGCCCGCCTGACGCTGCCGAAAGGCTTCTCGATCGCCGTCTATGCCGAAGGCGTGACGACGGCCCGTTCGATGGCGGTGTCGGACAGCGGCATCGTCTATGTCGGCTCGCGCAAGGCCGGCAAGGTGTACGCCGTGGTCGACGACAACAAGGACGGCAAGGCCGACCGGGTGGTCACCATCGCCGAAGGGCTGAACAACCCGATCGGCGTGACGCTGCTGAACGGCGCGCTGTACGTGGCCGAGATCGGCCGCGTGATCCGCTTCGACGGCATTGACAAGAGCTACGCGAGCAAGCCCGCTTACAAAGTGGTGAAAGCCGACCTGCCGGACGACAAATGGCATGGCGAAAAAGTGATCAAGGCGGGCCCGGACGGCAAGCTGTACATCCCGGTGGGCTCGCCCTGCAACACCTGCAACAAGGAAGCGGACGTCTACTCGAAAATCTACCGGATGAACCCGGACGGTTCCGGCTGGGAGATGTTCGCCGGCGGCATCCGCAACACGGTGGGCTTTGCCTTCCACCCGCAGACGAAGCAGCTGTGGTTCACCGATAACGGCCCGGACGAAATGGGCGACAACACGCCGTCGTGCGAATTGAACGTGGCGCCGAAAGCAGGCATGCACTTCGGCTTCCCTTACTGTCACGGCGGCGTGATCGCCGACCCGAAATTCGCCGCCGGCCGCACGTGCGCGGAATTCACGCCGCCGGTGGCCAAGCTGGGCCCGCACGTGGCGCCGCTCGGCCTCGCGTTCTACACGGGCACGCAGTTCCCGTCGCAGTACCGCAACCAGGTATTCGTGGCCGAGCACGGCTCGTGGAACCGCACGCAGAAGATCGGTTACAAGGTCAGCCTCGTCACGCTGCAGGGCAACCAGGAAGTAACGACGACCACCTTCATCGATGGCTTCCTGCAGGGCGACGACGTGAGCGGCCGGCCGGTGGACATCGCCGTGACGGCCGACGGCGCGCTGCTCGTTTCGGACGATCATGCCGGGCGGATCTACCGCGTGACCTACACGGGGAAATAGGTGAACCCGCGGCGCAACACAAACCAGCCGATTGTTGCACTGCATTAATATCCATGTTACTGTCGGGGCCTACGCTTTCGGAAAAAGCTGCGGCCCCAACTCCCAGCCCGCTTCCCCGTCCCGCCCCGTGCGGGACGCCGTCTGCACCCGCGCCACGCCCCTGCGCAATTCGCCCGTCATGCCGCTGCATGACGCTCAATTACGCATCAGGGCCTGGACTCTCCGGGTCTGCTTACGACGGAACCATCATGCTGAACCGTTTAACCATCCGCACCCGCCTTGTCGCCACGATGACGGTCCTGGGCTTCATCATCCTGACCATCGGCCTGATGGGCATCTGGGGCATCCGCTCCGTCAATACCACGCTGGAAGACACGTACACCAACCAGCTGGCATCGTCGATCGCGCTGGCGCAGAACAAGAACTACATCAGCCGCGCCCGCTTTGCGCAGGACCGTGCCATCTTCCACCCTGACGCACCCGACGTGCCGGCGCTGGTGCAGCGCGCCGATGGCTTCATCACCAAGTCGGACGAGTACTGGCAGAGTTACCTGAAGCTGCCGCAGAACGCCGAGGAAAAAGCGCTGTCCGACGAGCTGGATGCGGCGCGCAAGGGCATGATCGACAACGGCCTGCGCGAAATGGCCAAGGCCCTGCTGGCCAGCGATGCCGCCCGCATCGACACGCTGGCGATGAAGGACATGACGAAGCTGTTCAATGTCTTCAGCGACGCTTCCGACAAGCTGGAAAACTACCAGTTCAAGTCCGCCGAAACCAAGTACCACGAGAGCCAGCAGCTGTTCAACCGCATCATGACACTGTCGATCGGCGCCATCGTGGCCGGCATCGCGCTGATCGTCATCGCATCGTTCACGCTGTTGCGCGCCATCATGCAGCCGCTCAATGCGGCACTGGGCCAGTTCGAAGCGATGGCCGCCGGCGACCTGTCGCAGCGCGTGGACACCAGCCGCCACGATGAAATGGGCAAGCTGATGCAGGGCCTGGACAATATGCAGCAGCAGTTGTCCGCCACCGTGCGCACCGTGCGCGAAGGCAGCAGCTCGATCGCCGTGGCCAGCGCGGAAATCGCCGACGGCAATATGGACCTGTCGCGCCGCACCGAACAGCAGGCAGCCAGCCTGGAAGAGACGGCATCGTCGCTGGAAGAACTGACCGCCACCGTGCGCCAGAATGCCGACAATGCACGCCAGGCCAATGCCATGGTGACCTCCGCTTCGTCGGTGGCGCAGCAGGGCGGCCAGATCGTCGCGCAGGTGGTCGACACGATGGGCGCCATCACCGAGTCGTCGAAGAAGATCGTGGACATCATCGCCGTCATCGACGGCATCGCGTTCCAGACCAACATCCTGGCGCTGAATGCCGCCGTGGAAGCGGCGCGTGCCGGCGAACAGGGCCGCGGCTTTGCCGTCGTCGCATCGGAAGTGCGCAACCTGGCGCAGCGCTCGTCCGCCGCCGCCAAGGAAATCAAGGAACTGATCGACAACTCGGTGGCCAATGTGGATGCCGGTTCGTCGCTGGTCGGCCGCGCCGGCACGACGATGGACGACATCGTGTCCAGCGTGGCGCGGGTGGCCGACATCATGTCGGAGATCATGGCGGCCAGCGCGGAGCAGAGCTCGGGCATCGACCTGATCAACGACGCCGTCACGCAGATGGACCAGGTGACGCAGCAGAATGCCGCGCTGGTCGAGGAAGCGGCAGCGGCCGCCGGCTCGCTGCAGGAACAGGCCGGCACGCTGGAGCAGACGGTCAGCATCTTCCGCCTGGAGCAGACGGCCGGCCTGTCGGCGGGCCGCTCGCTGGCTTTGCGCGGTTAATCCTCGCCGGCGTCCACAGCAGCGATCGCGGTCAGGATCACGTCCGTCACCGCGCGCGGCTGCGACAGCAGCGGCACATGGCTGGCGGTCGGGATCTCGGTGACGTGCGCACCGACCCGGCTTGCCTCGAGCCGCTGGAATGCCGTGGGGATGATCTGGTCGTTGCCCGGCAGCGCCCAGAACACGGGGCGGTCGTGCCATGCGGCGCGCGTCACCTTGTCTTCCAGCACGGACGCCAGCACCGGCCCCTGCGTGCTGGCCAGCACCGCCCGCTCGGGCGGCGGCAGGTCCGGTGCGAAATACGTGAAGTACACGTGTTCGCCAAGCCGCACATAGCCGGCGCCATCGACGATGAAGCCGGCCTGCCACGGGCCGGGCGGATAAGGGCGCGTGATGTCGGCGATCGATTCGCCGTCGCCCGGCGCGAACGCCGCCACATAGACGAGCGCCTTCACCTTGTCCACCGTGCCCGCCTCGGTGATCACCGCGCCGCCATACGAATGGCCCGCCAGCACCACCGGCGTGCGCTGCGCCGCCACCGCGCGCCGCACGATGGCCGCATCCTGCGCCAGCGAGGCGCGCTGCAGCTGCACCGCCGTCACCTTGACGCCCTGCTGCTGCAACAGCGGAATCACCTTTTCCCAGCTGGAGCCGTCCGCCCACGCGCCGTGCACGAGCACCACGGCTACCCGGGTGTGGATGGGCGGCCTGTCGGCGGCGCGAGCGGCCAGCGCGGCCAGCACGCCCAGCGCGGCCAGCAGCATGCTGGCCATCCTGTATAGATTCTTCGCTTGCATATGCCCTCCTCCGGTTGATCGCCATCCGGTCAGGATAGGATGCCGCCGTTCGACGGACGTGTGCCGCGTCAAGGCAGGGGAACGACTGGACGGCGGGAGCTGCATCACAGCGCCGGCAAAGAGCGGTTTTGCAGGAAGGACGAGGCGCGGAGGGCGAGGACCGGGTTGCGTAGCGACGGGGCGCGGGGGTGGGCAGCCGGTGGCGCGTGGCGGGTGGCGGGTGGCAGGCAAGCCGGGTCAACATCGAACGGTGGCGAGAATACA
>DKJA01000007.1 GCA_002454505.1 Oxalobacteraceae bacterium UBA6704 | reverse complement strand
TACGGCTGTCCCCGGGGTTGAGGTTTGTCGGAACATATGGGAAGCGTAGAGCAACCCCGGGGACAGGCCCCTGCGGGGACAGTCCCCACCCCCTACCGCCGCTGCGCCAGCCCCGCGCCGATGGCACTGCCGACACCCACGCCGAGCCCGATCCCCATCGCGAAATTCCCCATTGCCACGCCGATCGCACAGCCGATCGCTGCGCCCAGGCTGATGCCGAAGCCGACATAGCGGCCCGTACGGTCGTCCGGTTCCAGATCCATTTGAGTCTCCTGTTTTGAGTTGTTGTGGAATCAATATAGACCTGTTCCTGCCGGGGTTGCCATTTTTTTGAGCGGTGTGTGCCGCATGCACAACGTTTCCACGCGGATCGGGTGCGCCGGGCACACGGTTGCCGGACTTATCATGCCCCTTCGATCACAGGGCGAGAACACAATGGCAGACAGCGTAGGCGACTTCCTGTTGCAGCGTTTGCACGCATGGGGCGTGCAGCGCGTCTTCGGGTATCCGGGCGACGGCATCAACGGCATCATGGGTGCCTTCGGCCGGCAGCAGAACATCGATTTGATCCAGGCGCGGCACGAAGAGATGGCCGCCTTCATGGCCACCGCGCATGCCAAGTTCACCGGCGAGGTGGGCGTGTGCCTGGCCACGTCCGGCCCCGGCGCGGTGCACCTGCTCAACGGGCTGTACGACGCCAAGCTGGATCACCAGCCGGTGGTGGCCATCGTCGGCCAGCAGAAGCGCTCGGCGCTGGGCGGCGACTACCAGCAGGAAGTGGACCTGGCGGCGCTGTTCAAGGACGTGGCCCACGAATACGTGCACATGGCCACCGATGCGGCGCAGGTGCGGCACCTGATCGACCGCGCCTTCCGCATCGCGAAGGAAGAGCGCACGGTCACCTGCATCATCTTCCCGAACGACGTGCAGGATCTCGACGCGGTGCCGGAACCGCCGCGCGAACACGGCACCGTCCACTCGGGCATCGGCGCGCTGACGCGCAGCCACGTGCCGCCGCTGGACGCGCTGCAGCAGGCCGCGCGCATTCTGAACGAAGGCAAGAAGGTGGCCATCCTGGCCGGCGCCGGCGCGCTGCACGCGACCGATGAACTGATCGAGATCGCCGACCTGCTGGGTGCCGGCATCGCCAAGGCGCTGCTGGGCAAGGCGGCCGTGCCGGACGACCTGCCCTTCGTCACCGGCGCGATCGGCCTGCTGGGCACGAAGCCCAGTCACGACATGATGAACGACTGCGACACGCTGCTGATGGTGGGTTCCAGCTTCCCGTACGGCGAATTCCTGCCGAAGGAAGGCCAGGCGCGCGGCGTGCAGATCGATATCGACGCGCGCCGCGCCAGCCTGCGCTACCCGATGGAGTTCAACCTGATCGGCGACGCCCGCGAAACGCTGCGCGCGCTGATCCCGCTGTTGCAGCGCAAGGCCGACCGCGGCTGGCAGGACGAAATCCGGGAGAACAATGAGCGCTGGTGGCGCGTGCTGGAAGGCCGCGCGATGAACGAAGCAAACCCCATCAATCCACAGCGCGTGTTCTGGGAACTGTCGCCGCGGCTGCCCGACAACTGCATCATCGCCGGCGATTCCGGCTCGTCAACCAACTGGTATGCGCGCGACGTGAAACTGCGCCGCGGGATGATGTCGAGCGTGTCCGGCGGGCTGGCGACGATGGGTTGCGCGGTGCCGTATGCAATCGCGGCGAAGTTCGCGCACCCCGACCGGCACGTGATCGCGCTGGCCGGTGACGGCGCGATGCAGATGAACGGCATCAACGAACTGATCACCATCGCCAAGTACTGGCGCCAGTGGGGCAACGGCAAGCTGGTGATCATGGTGCTGAACAACCAGGATCTCAATCTCGTCACGTGGGAAGAACGGGTGATGGGCGGGAATCCGAAGTACGCGCCGTCGCAGGATCTGCCGGACTTCCCGTATGCGCAGTTCGCGCAGATGATCGGCCTGAAAGGCATCCGCATCGACAGCCCGGACGCGGTGGCCGGCGGCTGGGAAGCGGCGCTGGCCTCCGATGTGCCGTGCGTGCTGGAGATGGTGACCGATCCGGACGTGCCGCCGCTGCCGCCGGACGTGCCGCTGCAGCAGGCCGGCGCCTACTTCAAGGCCATGCTGAAGGGCGACCCGGATGCGCTGGCGACCGTCCGTGCCAGCATCAAGGAAACGTGGGCGTCGTGGTTCCCGCCGGCGAAGAAGTGATCTGCAATCGACAGGTGCATTGCCGCACTTTGCGGGCCGCGGTTTCGTTTATCATGTGCCCACATGAACAACGAGACCCGGCACGCCATGAGCAAACCTTCCCGCTTCCCCGCCGCGGCCGGCGCACTGGCCGGACTGCTGGCCGCCGCGCTGGGAGCGTGGTACCTGTATCCGCAGCACGTGGGCCAGCCGGCCGACGCACCCGCGGCCGGCACAGCAAAGGAAGCCATGAAACCCGCACCATCGAATCCCGCCCAGCACCGCTACAGCCGTGAGCAGGTCACCGCGCAGCTGTGGGCCCTGCCCGAAGTGCAGCAGTGGGCCGCGCAGGTTGAAAAGCAGTCCGGCGGCAAATGGCATGCGGCGCTGATCGAATACGAGCAGAAGACCAGCGTCGTGCGGGGCGTGCCCTACTACGACATGACGTTCGTCGAGAACATGCCGGAGCGGGTGGTGCCGTGGGGCGTGTTCCACGTGTCGGCGGCGGACGGCACGATCTTCGCCGAGGATGCCGCCAGCGGCGACTGGCTCACGCTGCCGCAGTGGCGCGCCAAAGAGGCCGCATCGCGCTGAGCGCCTTCGCTTATGATTACGGGTATGTTCAAGAAATTACTAGCCTCCTTCGCCCGCAAGGGCGGCACCGCCCGTCCGTATAAAAAGGACGAACTCAACCTCGTGTACCAGCTGATGTTCTGCGACGATACCCGGCAGGGCGAAGCGGGCGCCGAAGCGGCGCTGTTCGGCGCCGCGCCCGATGCGCGCGTGGTGCAGACGATCGGCGAGGATCCCGCCGAGGAAAGCCGCGTGCGGCTGCTGGCGTGGCAGTGGCTGCGCACGGCCGGCCAGCCGGTGGCGTCACGCGAGTTGCTGGGCGTCGTCGTCGAAGTGCCGCTGACCGAAGGGCTCGACGTGCTGGCCGCCTATGCGGACGGCAGCGTACGCTACATCAACCACACGGGCCGCGTGGCCGTCTTCGAAGGCTCGCCGGAAGACGTGGCGCAGCACGGCAAGCTGCTCGTCCATGCCGCCGTGCCGCTGGCCGCGCAGTCGGCCACGAAGAGCCGCGCGGCGCCGCCGAAGCTGGGCAATGTGCGGCTGTCGCTGCTGTGCGCCGATGGCCTGCGCACCCGCGAAGGCACGTTCGGCGAGATCGACCGCGACAGTGTCGCGTCGCCCGTGCTGCAACAGGCGCAGCGCCTGCTGGACGCCGTCGTCAGGCAGGGACTGTAACGGCAGGCGCCGCCGCCGGCTGTACGCGGCCTACCCACCAGCAGCCGAACAGCGCCAGTGCCGCCGCCAGCCAGCCGTTCAGGCCATAGCCGCTGATGCGGCCGGCCGCATCCGTGTGCAGCCACAGCCCGCCCAGCAGGGCGCCGAGCCCCGTCGCTACCTGCTGCACGGCCGCGTTCGCGCTGAGGAAGGCGCCGCGGCGGTGCGGTTCCGGCACCGTCGTCATCAGCGCCTGCATCGGCACCACGCGGCCATTCATCAGCACCATGAAGAACGGGAAGAAGCACACCAGCGCCAGCAGGGGCAGCTGCGGCAGGTGCGTGATGGCCAGCACCGGCAGCACCGAGCCCACGCCAATGATGCGGAACACGTGCTGCCGACCGGCGCGGTCCGACCATTTGCCGATCAGCCGCGAGCTGAAGAACGCCGCGCTGCCGCCCGCCATGTAGATCCACATGATGTCGCCCGGCGCCACGCCCAGGTTCCCCACCAATACCGGCGAGATGTAAGGGATTACCAGCATCCCGCCCAGCATCGTCACGAACGTCAGCAGGAAAGCCCGCAGGTGGGCCGGCACGCGGAACAGGCCGGCCAACTCCGGCAGCACGCGGGCCAGCGGCGTGCGGCTGCCCAGATGGCTGGTCATCGCGGGCAGCACGCCCGCCGCGGTAAACCAGATCAGCATCGAGAACACCACCAGCAGGTAGAACGGCGACTGCCAGCCGAAGCGCGCGGCCAGGCCGACGCCCAGCGGCACGCCGAGGATGGCCGCCATCGAGAACGACGTCATCACGATGCCGGTGGCGGCACCGCGCCGCTGCGCGGGAATCAGGTCGCCGATGATGGCCATGCCGATCGCGCCGAGCACGCCGCCCGTCAGTCCGGCAAAGGCGCGCGACAGCACCAGCACGTGGAAATTGGGCGCCAGCGCGCAAGCCAGGTTGGACAGATTGAACAGCATGAAGACCGCCAGCAGCATGCGCTTGCGGTCGAAGCGGTCGATGTACGTGGCGGCCAGCAGGCCGGACGCGCCGGCGCACCAGGCGTACGCGGAAACGGCGCCGGAAAACTGCGCGGGACTGATGGCAAAGGCGTGCATCAGCTGCGGCGCCAGCGGCATCATCACCATGAAATCCATGATGACGGTGAACTGGATCAGCGCCAGCAGCCACAGTACGAGGCGCTCGCGCCCTTCGGTAAGGGGTGGTGTCATTCTTCTTTTGGTTGGAATGGAGGGAGCCGCGCTCCCTCCCGTGAGGATATCAGGCCAGCTTGCCGATTTCTTCGCCGGCGCGGCGCAGGATCGCGGCGATCGCCGCCAGCCGTTCGGCCGGCGCGGCCGGATCGCGGCCCCGCTCGATGACGACGTGCTTCAGCTCATGCATCACCGCGCGCAGGTCGTCGCCGCCGCCGGCACGCGGCGTGGACAGCCGCGCCATCAGCGCATCGACCATCGCCTTGTTCTCGTCCAGGTAGGCCTGGCCTTCCGGCGTGATCGTGTGCAGCTTCTTGTTGCCGTCGGCGGTGACGGACACGTGGCCCATCTCGTCCAGCATCGCCAGCAGCGGATAGATCGCGCCCGGGCTCGGCGCATAGCCGCCGCCGACGCGCTGCTCCAGCTCCTTGATGATCTCATAGCCATGGCGCGGCTTCTCGGCGATCAGCGCCAGCACGACATAGCGCATCGCGCCCGCATCGAAAGCCCTGCCCGCCCGGGCGCCCGGCCCGCCGCGGTGATGATGATGGTGCTCGCCGCGCATGTGGGGGTGGTGGTGATGGTGGTGTTTGAATCGTTCGAACATGTTTCATCCTTTAAGATATATCGCAATGAGATATATCTTAAATGATTTCCGCCGGAACGCAAGCATTTTTGGGGACTGTCCCCGCAGGGGCCTGTCCCCGGGGTTGTTTTTGATGTGAGCGAGATGCTGACAGAAGAACAACCCGGGGACAGGCCCCTGCGGGGACAGTCCCCAACAGCAGGCCGAAAAAAAACGCCGGGGCGACTGAGCGGCCCGGCGTTTTCATTGCAGCGAAAAGCTGTCAGGTATCGAGGTGCGAGATCATCAGCCGCGGGCTGTCCGGCGTCGTGCCCTTGCGTTCGACGACCAGCGCGTTGTTCTGCGCATCGAGCGAGATGCCCACGGTGAGGATGTCGATCAGCAGCAGCTGCAGGATCCGCGAGATCATCGACAGGAACGACGTGCTGTCCTCCGAGTGATCCACCGCCAGGCACACGCTGGCCTTCTTCGCCAGCGGCGACTGGCTCGACGTGATGGCGATGACGTCGGCGCCGGCCGCGCGGGCCACGTCGACGGCGGCCAGCAGGTCGGGCAGCTTGCCCGAGTTCGAGATGGCGATCACCACGTCGCCCGGTTGCAGCAGTTCGGCCGCCAGCGACAGCAGGTGCGCGTCGCCGTATGAGGCGGTGGGAATGCGGAAGCGGAAGAACTTGTGCTGGCCGTCCAGCCCCACCACGCGCGAATTGCCCATCGCGTAGAACTCCACCTTCTTCGCCTTCGCTATCAGTGCGATGGCGCGGTCGAGCGAGCGCACGTCCAGCTGGTCGCGGAACTTGAGGATCGCGGACACCGTGTTGTCGATCACCTTGGCCGACAGGTCATGCGTGCTGTCGCTGTTGCGCACCTGGCTGTGGCGGACGGGGATCGCGCCCGTCAGGCTGCTGGCGAACTTCAGCTTGAAATCGGCCAGGCCGAGGAAGCCCAGCGAGCGGCAGAAGCGGATCACGGTCGGCTGCGATACTTCGGCCATGCGCGCGATATCGGCGATCGGCTCGTTCAGCACGAGGCGCGGCTGCTCCAGCACCAGCTGGGCGACGCGCTGTTCGGCCGGCGTCAGCTCGTGGTGCATGTTCTGCACCCGCTCCATCAGCGTGTTCGCGCCGCTGCGGCCGCGCAGGTGTTCGGACAGGATCGTCGCCACGCCATAGAACGCCGGATTCGGCGTGGTGATCACATACGTGGGGATCTCGGATAAATACGAGGAAAACCGCCCCTTCGATTCGAAGCGCGTGCGGAACGGCGACTCGAGGAACCACTCGCCCATCCGCGGCACGATGCCGCCGCCGATGAAGATGCCGCCGAACGCGCCCAGCGTGACGGCCAGGTTGGCGGCCGCGCCGCCCAGCATCGCGCAGAAGCACTCCAGCACTTCGATGCACAAGGCGTCCTTGTCCTTCAGCGCGCCGGCAATGATCTGCTGCGACGTCAGGTCGCGTACCTGCCGGCCGTTGCGGCGGGCGATGGCGCGGTAGATGATCTCCATGCCGGGGCCGGAAATCAGCCGCTCGTTCGACACGTGCTGCCATGTTTGCCAAGCGTACTGCAGGATCGCGTATTCGCGTTCGTCGGCCGGCGCGAAGTTGTTGTGGCCCCCTTCGGAACCCAGCGTGACGAAACCGTCCACGGTGGGAATCACGCCGGAGCAGCCCAGGCCCGTGCCCGGCCCCAGCACGCCGATGACGGAATTCGCCGCCGGCGTGCCGCCGCCCACCTGCAGCAGGTCGGACGGCTTCAGGCCGGGGATCGCCATCGCCAGCGCGGTGAAGTCGTTCACCACCAGCAGCGTGTGCAGGCCCAGTTCGCGGCGCACTTCGTCGGTGGAGAACTGCCAGTCGCGGTTGGTCATCCGGATGTAGTCGCCGTGCACCGGGTTGGCCAGCGCCAGCGCGCCGTGATTCAGGTTGATGCCGGGATGGTCGGCCAGGTAGCTGCGCAGCAGCGGAACGATGCCGGCGAAGTCGTCGCATTGCAGCACGCGCACTGCCTGGTATTCGCCGGGGCCCGTCTGCAGCGCGAAGCGCGCGTGCGTGGCGCCGATGTCCGCCAGCAGCCGCGGCCCGTCGGCAAACGCGGCGCGGCCCAGTTTTGGTTCCACTTCCAGTTGTCTCATCGCGCTCTCTTGTCCTGAATTTTTATGACGGGCGAGGCCGCAGCATACCTTAAATGCCGCGCACTAAAAACCTCAGGCCGCGCTTGAAGCCTCATAGCCAAACCATGCGCCGCAAGGTGGCAGCGTCACATGGCCGTCGACGATCTCGCCCGGCAGGCCCGGTTCGTCCAGCTTCTGCGCACCCTGCGCGGCCGGCAGATCGAACGTCACTTCGCTGCCGCCCAGGTTGAACACGCAGATCACGGTGCGTTCGCCGGCCAGTTCGCGGCGGAATGCCAGCACCGGTTCCGGCGCATCGAGGAAGACGATCTCGCCGCGCGTCAGCTGCGGCATGGTGCGGCGCCACGCCATCATGCGGCGGGCGAAGTTCAACGGTGATTGCGGATCTGCTTCCTGCACGGATGCGGCAACGGCCTTGTGTTCCGGTGCTACCGGCAACCACGGCGTGCCGGACGTGAAGCCGCCGTTGTCGCCATCGGTCCACGCGATCGGCGTGCGGCAGCCGTCGCGGCCCTTGAACTCGGGCCAGAACGTGATGCCGTACGGGTCCTGGATCAGTTCATACGGCACGTCCGCTTCGGTGAAGGCCAGTTCGTCGCCCTGGTACAGGCACGGCGTGCCTTTCAGCGACAGCTGCATCGCCAATGCCAGCTTTCCAAAAGCGGCAGGATCCTTGCCGGCGCCCCAGCGCGTGGCCACGCGCGGCACGTCGTGATTCCCGACCGACCACGAGGCCCAGCCATCCTTGACGCGGCGTTTGAAGTCTTCCACCTGCGTGCGGATGTGGCGCGCCGAGCTGTCTTCCGTCAGCAGATTGAAGCTGTAGGCCATGTGCAGCTTGTCGCCGCCGGCCGTGTATTCGGCCATGTAGGCGAGCGCATCGTCCGCGCCCACTTCGCCGATCGACACGGCACCGAATTCGTCCAGCAGCTTGCGTACGCGCTGCAGGAAGGCGACGTTCTCCGGCTGGCACTTGTCGTACACGTGGGCCTGCATGCCGTACGGGTTGACGTCCGTGACGGTGGCCGTGTCGCGCACGGTGGCCGGCGGATTGCTGCGCAACTGCCTGTCGTGGAAGTGGAACGTGACGGCATCCATGCGCACGCCATCGACGCCCCGCTGCAGCCAGAAGCGCAGCGCATCGAGCATGGCCTGCTGCACTTCGGGATTGTGGAAGTTCAGGTCCGGCTGGCTCGTGAGGAAGTTGTGCAGGTAGTACTGCTTGCGGCGCGAATCCCATTGCCACGACGAGCCGCCGAACACGGACAGCCAGTTGTTCGGCGGATTGCCGTCCGGTGCCGGATCGGCCCACACGAACCAGTCGGCCTTCGGATTGCTGCGGCTGCTGCGGCTCTCGACGAACCACGGGTGCTGCTCGGAGCAGTGCGACATCACCTGGTCGATCATGATTTTCACGTCGAGCGAGTGGGCCTTGGCGATCAGCCGGTCGAAGTCGGCCAGGCTGCCAAACAGCGGGTCGACGTCGCAGTAATCGGCGATGTCGTAGCCGAAGTCCTTCATCGGCGACTTGAAATACGGCGAGATCCACACGATGTCCACGCCCAGCTTCGCGATGTAGTCGAGGCGGTCCGTAATGCCGTTCAGGTCGCCCACGCCGTCGCCGTTCGTGTCGAGGTAGCTGCGCGGATACACCTGATAGATGATGGCTTCCTGCCACCAGGTCGGGGACGTGTGCTTGGTCATGGGCTGTACGGGAAAGGTTGATGAGTCTTGTAGAGAATATACATCAAGCATATGGATTCATCAACGCCGAAAATCGGCAACGTAGTCGCACATCACCCATATAAAACAATGACTTATGCTGATAAATGAAAATATTCTTGCTGCGCAGCCGTAGTTAAACTACACATTTTTCGCGCTTCAGGCTGCATTGGCGGCTGAGTTCGCCATTGCCAGCAAGGCACGATTCGGCATAGCATCCCGTCCATTACGTTTCCGGGGGCGACCATGTCGACTGCAATTCAAACAGGGAATGGCCCGCTGCCGCGCCAGATTCCGTACATCATCGCCAACGAGGCGGCTGAGCGCTTCAGCTTCTACGGCATGCGCAATATCCTGACGCCGTTCCTGATCAGCACCCTGCTGCTGTTCATCCCGCTGGAAGACCGCGCCGGCGAGGCCAAGCACGTCTTCCACACCTTCGTCATCGGCGTGTACTTCTTCCCGCTGCTGGGCGGCTGGCTGGCCGACCGCTGGTTCGGTAAATACAACACGATTTTCTGGCTGAGCCTCGTGTACGTGGCCGGCCATGCGTGCCTGGCCCTGTTCGAACACAATGTGACGGGCTTTTATTTCGGCCTGTTTCTGATCGCGCTGGGCGCGGGCGGCATCAAGCCGCTGGTGGCCGCTTTCGTGGGCGACCAGTTCGACCACACCAACAAGAACCGCGCCAAGCTGGTCTACGACGCGTTCTACTGGTCGATCAACTTCGGCTCCTTCTTTGCATCGCTGCTGATGCCGCTGTTCCTGCGCGAGTACGGCCCGTCCGTCGCCTTCGGCATTCCCGGCCTGTTGATGGCACTGGCCGCCCTCATTTTTTGGATGGGGAATAAAAAATATGTGCACGTGCCGCCGGCCGCGCCGAGCCCCGATTCGCTGACGCGCGTGGCGCGCACTGCTTTGCTGGCGAAGGCACCGGGCCAGGGCCGGCCGGGCCTCGTCGTGGCCGTGGTGGGCGTGGCCGGTGCCGTGGTGTCGCTGGCGATGTCGTTCTCGTGGGGCTTCGTCATCGCCGCGTGTACCGCGCTGGTGCTGCTGCTGGCGTTCGGCGGCATCGGTACCGCGATGCAGCTGGACCGCGCGCGCGGCCACCATCCGGACGAAGCGGTGGAAGGCGTACGCGCCGTGCTGCGCATCCTCGTCGTGTTCGCGCTGGTGACGCCGTTCTGGTCGCTGTTCGACCAGAAAGCGTCCACGTGGATCGTGCAGGCCAACGACATGACGAGCCCGATGCTGAACCTGTTCGGCTGGGAATTCCAGGTGCTGCCGGCGCAGATGCAGGCGGTGAACCCGCTGCTGGTGATGCTGCTGATCCCGTTCAACAACTTCGTCGTCTATCCGCTGCTGTTCAAGCTGGGCATCATCCCCACCGCGCTGCGCCGCATGACGGCCGGCATCGCGCTGACCGCCGTATCGTGGCTGGTGATCGGCTGGATCCAGGTATCGATGGATGCGGGCACGCCGATGTCGATCCTGTGGCAGCTGGCGCCGTACGCGCTGCTGACGATGGGCGAAGTGCTCGTCTCCGCCACCGGCCTCGAATTCGCCTACAGCCAGGCGCCCCGCTCGATGAAGGGTGCGATCATGAGCTTCTGGACGCTGGCCGTCACCGTCGGCAACCTGTGGGTGCTGATCGTCAACGCCAGCGTGAAGAACGACATGGTGCTGGGGCATATCGGCGACACAGGGCTGTCGGTCGCCGCATTCCAGATGTTCTTCTTCGCCGGCTTCGCGCTCGTCACCGCCGTGCTGTTCGGAATGTATGCGATGAAGTACAAGATGGTCGACAACTACCGTTCGGAGGCCTGAACCACTACTGCCGAGACCGTGTCCACCATGGTGTCAGACACCGACGTGGACACGAACTCGGCTGTTGTGTAGATGAGCTCGTGTCAGTGTCGGTGTCAGACACCATGGTGGACACGAGCTCATCCGCAGGCGGAAAACCGCACGCGGGATGGCGGATCGGCGGAAACCCGCCGCCGCAGACTTGATACAGCGGACATTGACGCACCGCACCAACTGAATCGAATCAATCACTTGCAGAAATCGTTATTTCTGGCACGAAAGCTGCTATCTTGGTAGGCACAATAACCCTACCGGAGACCAGCATGACCAAATCCCGCCTGTTAGCCGTTGCCCTCGCCGCCGCCTTCGCTTCCACCGCCGTCCAGGCGCAGGAAGTGGTCCGCCTCGGCAACCTGAAATTCGCGCACTACGGTGCCGTCTCGTACATCAAGGAAATCGCGCCGAAGTGCGGCATCAAGGTCGAGGAGCACATCTTCGCCAAGGGTCCGGACGTCATGCAGGCCATCCTGGCCGGCGAGCTGGACGTGGGCGCCACCGCCTCGGAAGCGGCCATCCAGGGCCGCGCCAACGGTGCGCCGATCTACGTCGTGGCCGGCTTTGCCAAAGGCGGTGCGCGCCTCGTCGCCCGTCCCGATTCGAACATCAAGTCCGTCAAGGATCTGAAAGGTAAAAAAGTCGGCGTCACGCGCGGCGGCATCCACGAGGTGCTGCTGGCGGCCGAACTGTCGCAGGCCGGCCTGACCTACTCGGAAAACCCGGGCAAGGACGTGCAGCTGGTGCTGCTGGCCTTCGCCGACCTGAACCAGGCGCTGCTGGGCAAGAACCTCGATGCGATCATGCAGTCGGAGCCGCAGTCGTCGCAGGCCATCAACAAGGGCTACGGCGTGGAAGTGATGAAACCGTACGACACGCCGATCGGCGAACCGGTGCGCACGCTGGTGGTCAGCGAGAAGTTCTACAAGGAGCGCCGCGCCACCGCGCAGAAATTCATGCAGTGCTTCGTCACCGCGACGAAGACCTTCATCGACAACAAGGCCGTCGCCGAGAAATACGTGCGCGAGTCGATCTTCAAGAACCAGATCACGGCCGACGACTTCAACGACGCGATCGCCAACTCGCCATACACCTACGACATCTCCGTCCAGCACATCCAGGTCACCACGGACGTGATGAACAAGACGGGCGTGGGCAAGATGCGCAAGCCGCCGGTCGCGACGGAGTGGGTCAAGACCGACCTGCTGGACGAAGCAAAGAAATCCCTGAACATCAAGTAAGCGGAGTTTTAGATGGCAAAAACCGACTGGCGAGAGATCGCCGTGGGGGCGATCGTCCCCATCATCGTGATCGCGCTGTGGCAGGCTTCCGCCACGCTCGGCTGGATCAACCCGCAGGTGCTGCCTTCGCCGGTGGCCGTGGCGCAGAAATTCGTCGAATACGCGCTGCCGCTGCAGGAACGTGACCCGGCCACGCAATCGTGGCTGGCATGGGCCTGGTCCGGCGAGCTGTGGATGGATACCCTCAGCAGCATGTACCGCGTGCTGGTCGGCTTCGCCATCGGCGCCGGCCTGGCGCTGCCGCTGGGCCTCGTGATGGGTGCCAGCCAGCGCATCTACGCGTGGATCAACCCGCTGATGCAGGTGCTGCGGCCGATCCCGCCGATCGCCTACATCCCGCTGTCGATCCTGTGGTTCGGCCTGGGCAATGCGCCGGCGTTCTTCCTGATCGCGCTGGGCGCCTTCTTCCCGGTGCTGATGAACACCATCGCCGGCGTGCGCCAGGTCGACGGCATCTACATCCGCGCCGCCCGCAACCTGGGCGTGTCGCAGGGGACGATGTTCGTCCGCGTGATGCTGCCGGCCGCCGTGCCGTACATCCTGTCCGGCGTGCGGATCGGTATCGGTACCGCATTCATCGTCGTCATCGTGTCGGAGATGATCGCCGTGAACAATGGCCTCGGCTTCCGCATCCTGGAAGCGCGCGAGTACTTCTGGTCCGATAAAATCATCGCCGGCATGATCTCGATCGGCATCCTCGGCCTGATCATCGACGTGGGCATGAACAAACTGAACAACCACCTGCTGCGCTGGCACCGCGGCCTGGAGAACTGACATGACGCATTCGAACCCCACCCATATCGATATCAAAGGCGTCAACAAGGTTTTCAAAACGGACAGCCGCGAAGTGGTGGCGCTGAAGGACATCGACCTGCAGATCCCGCAGGGCCAGTTCGTCTGCCTGCTGGGCCCTTCCGGCTGCGGCAAGTCGACGCTGCTGAACGCGGTGGCGGGCTTCTCGCTGCCGTCTTCCGGCACGATCACGGCGGACGGCGAGCTGATTACCGGCCCCGGCCCGGAGCGGGGCATGGTGTTCCAGGAATACGCGCTGTTCCCATGGATGACGGTCGAGAAGAACATCGCCTTCGGCCTCGAAGTCAAAGGCCAGTCGAAGGCGCAGATCGATGCGACCGTGTCGAAACTGCTGCAGATGCTGTCGTTGACGGACTTCCGCCACCGCTATCCGAAGGACCTGTCCGGCGGCATGCGGCAGCGCGTGGCGATTGCCCGCGTGCTGGCGCTCGACTCGCCGATCATGCTGATGGACGAGCCGTTCGGCGCGCTGGACGCCCTCACCCGCCGCAACCTGCAGGACGAGCTGCTGCGCATCTGGGCCGAGCTGAAGAAGACCATCATCTTCGTCACTCACTCGATCGAGGAAGCGATCTACCTGGCCGACCGCATCGTCGTCATGACGTACCGGCCAGGCACGGTGAAGCGCGACATGCTGGTCGAGCTGCCCCGCCTGCGCGACCCATCCTCCGCCGAGTTCAACGCGCTGAAACGCGAGCTGGGCATGCTGGTGATGGAAGAGCAGCAGCGGCATCACAACGACGAGATGCGGATGGCGGCGGTCGACTGACGGGACCGTGTCCACCATGGTGTCAGACACCGACATAGACACGGACTCATCAATGTTAATGCCGAGCTTGTGTCCATGTCGGTGTCTGACACCACGGTGGTGAAAGTGGACACGAACTCGGCTGTACGAACGGCGGTCATCAAGCAGTAAAATCCCCCATGCGCCTGAACAAGTCCCTGCTGATCGCGATGGCCGCCCTCGTGGCGGCTGCCATCGTTGCCGGCGCCTTTGTGCTGGGCATGCACCGGGCGCGGGAGGATGCGCTCGAGCAGGGGCGGCGGCAGCTGCAGCTGATGGCGCCGGACCTGCAATCGGTGCTCGAGCGCTTCGAGACGCTGCCCTTCGTGCTGGGCCAGCAGCCCGACCTCACGCACGCCCTCGCCCACCCGATTGACCCCGATGCGATCGACCGCCTGAACCGCACGCTGAAGACGATCCAGCAGCAGGCCAAGGTCGGCGCGCTGTACCTGATGGATACCAGCGGTCTGACGCTGGGCGCCAGCAACTGGGACCAGCCGCTCGGCTTCGTCGGCGCCAATTACTCGTACCGCCCCTACTTTCGCGAAGCGATTCGCGGCCGTGCCGGACGCTTCTACGGCATCGGCACCAGCACGGGCGAGCCGGGCTACTTCATCGCGCAGCCCGTGTTCCGCAACGGGATTTCGGGCGGGCGCATCATCGGCGTCATTGCCGTAAAAATCGGGCTGGCCGACTTCGAGGCGAACTGGCAGAGCAGCGAAGAGCCCATCGTGCTGGCCGATCCCCACGGCGTGATCTTCCTGTCCAACCGGCCCGAATGGAAGTACCACAGCCTTGGCCCGCTGGATGCGAACACGCTGGCCGGTTTCGCCCAGACGCAGCAATACCTGGGCAAGACGATCACGCAACTGAAGGATGCCGGTGCGCCGCACGTGACGTTGCCGCTGGGCCGCCTGGGCTGGCAGCTGATGCTGTACCCGAACCAGTCGCGCGTGCTGCGCAACGGCGCCGGCTGGGCGCTGGGCGCGGCGCTGCTGCTGGCGTGTGGCGGCGTGTCGGCATGGGCGCTGCACCAGCGGCGGCGCCGTCTCGAGGAACGCCTCGCATCGCGCGAAGCGCTGCACCAGGCCGCACAGGAACTGGACCGCCGCATCGCCGAACGCACCGAACAGCTGTCCGACACGAACCGCCACCTCGAGCAGAAATATGCCAAGCTGCAGGAGACGTCGCAGCTGCTGCGCACCACGCAAAATGAGCTGGTCCAGGCGGGCAAGCTCGCGATGCTGGGCCAGATGGCGGCCGGCGTCACGCATGAACTGAACCAGCCGCTGGCGGCGATCCGCGCCTTTGCCGACAATGCCCGCACCTTCCTGCAGCGGGGCCAGGTGGACCAGGCGGCCGGCAACCTGGGCCACATCAGCGATGCCAGCGCGCGGATGGGCGCCATCATCGCGCAGCTGAAAGGCTTTGCCCGCAAGGGCGAAACGATCGACAGCGTGGACCTGGAGCGCTCCGTACGCGCGTCGAGCTTCCTGCTCGAGAGCGAATTCCGGCGGCGCGATGCCACGCTGGATATCGCCACGCCGGACCGGCCGCTGGTCGTCTGCGGCGATGCCGTGCGCATCGAGCAGGTGCTGATCAACCTGCTGCGCAACGGGCTCGATGCCGTCGAAGGCGCACCGGTGCGCCGCGTGTCCGTACAGC
The DNA here is from genome assembly GCA_002454505.1 of Oxalobacteraceae bacterium UBA6704. Taxonomy (GTDB): domain Bacteria; phylum Pseudomonadota; class Gammaproteobacteria; order Burkholderiales; family Burkholderiaceae_D; genus Rugamonas. Next base: position 16,059 of record DKJA01000007.1, on the reverse strand, counting down.
TGCGGCGCGACGACGGCCACGCGGTCGTCAGCATTCTCGATACCGGCAGCGGCATCCCGCAGGACGTGGCGCCCCACCTGTTCGAGCCGTTCTACACCACCAAGCCGTCCGGCCAGGGGCTGGGACTGGGCCTGGCGATATCATCGTCGATCGTGCAGGCGATGAACGGCCAGCTGACGGCGCATAATCTGCCGGACGGCGGTGCGCAGTTCGACGTGCGCCTGCCCCTGAACCACGAAGGAGACAAGACTTGAACACGCTGCAGGCGATCCTCGTCGAAGATGAAGCCGCGCTGCGCCTGGCCACCGCGCAGACGCTGGAGCTGGGCGGCTTTACCGTGCAGGCCTGCGCCAGCGCGGAAGAGGCGCTGCCGCTGCTGCGCGCCGACTATCCGGGCGTGCTGGTGACGGACGTGCGCCTGCCCGGCCGCTCCGGCCTCGACCTGCTGGCCCACGTGCATGGGCTGGACGCGGAGCTGCCGGTGATCGTCGTCACGGGCCATGGCGACGTGGCGATGGCCGTGCAGGCGATGCGCAGCGGCGCCTACGACTTCATCGAAAAGCCGTTCGCGTCCGACCGGCTGATGGATGCCGTCAACCGCGCGCAGGAGCGCCGCCGCCTCGTGCTGGAAAACCGCACGCTGCGCGCGGCCAGTGCCCTGCATCCGGACACGCCCGACCTGATCGGCCGCTCTCCCGCCATCGAACACCTGAAGACGCTGATCCGCAACGTGGGGCCGGCCGGCGTGGACATCCTGATCAACGGCCAGACGGGCAGCGGCAAGGAAGTGGCGGCCCGCCTGCTGCATGCGGCCAGCGGCCGCAAGGGCAACTTCGTCGCACTCAATTGCGGTGCGCTGCCGGAGACCGTGTTCGAAAGCGAGATCTTCGGCCACGAGCCGGGCGCGTTCACCGGCGCGCAGAAGCGCCGCATCGGCAAGCTGGAATACGCCAACGGCGGCACCGTGTTCCTCGACGAGATCGAGACGATGCCGCTGTCGCTGCAGGTGAAGCTGCTGCGCGTGCTGCAGGAGCGCCGTCTGGAGCGGCTGGGCGCCAACGAGGCGGTGGCGCTGGACTGCCGCGTGATCGCCGCCAGCAAGGCCGACCTGCTGCAGCTGTCGGCCGAAGGCAAGTTCCGCGAAGACCTGTACTACCGCATCGGCGTGGTGACCATCGACCTGCCCCGGCTGCGCGACCGCCGCGAGGACATCCCGCTGCTGCTCGCCCACTTCGTGCAGGAAGCGGCGCTGCGCTACGGTCGCCCGCTGCCGCAATGGACGCCGGCACAGATGGAGGCCTGGCAGGCGCGCGACTGGCCCGGCAATGTGCGCGAGCTGCGCAATTTCGCCGAAAGGCTGACGCTGGGCCTGGGCCAGGACGCGGCACCGCCACCACCCGTCGCACCATCGCAGCCGGCGCCGGAAGCGGGAACGCTGCCGGAACTGGTCGACACCTACGAGCGCCGGCTGATCGAAGCGGAACTGGCGTCCGCCGACGGCAATGTGTCGCTGGCCGCCGACCGGCTGGGCGTGCCCCGCAAGACGCTGTACGACAAGCTGAAGAAATTCCAGCTGCGCTAGTTTGAATTGTTGGCCCGATTGACACGAATCGTTCGGCGCGATCCGTGGTTTGCGATTACCATACGATCCCATCTGAAACAGGGGGACGCATGGGTCACACTACACGCAGCCGCGCGCTGCGTATCAAGCTTGCCATCACGCTTGCCGCCGCCGCGGTACTGACCGCCGGCAGCGCCGTTGCCGGCATCTGCGACGGCGACGATTTCCAGACCATCCTGCAGCCGGCCGCCGCATCGTTCGATGCCCGCGCCGCCTGGCTGGACAAGCGCCGCATCGTGTGGCCCGGCGCCTCGGCCGAAGGACGCTACCGCCTGTACCACTCCCGCGCCGCCAAACTGGCGACCAATGCCGAAGGCAAGGTGACCGGCGCCGACGGCTTCCTGACGCTGGCCGCCGCCGATGCGGCCATTCCCGCGCGCTTCGAGTATCTGGGCAAAGGTCCCGTGCTGTCGCTGCGCGACGCCGACGTTGCCCGTCTCGCCGCGCTGCACCGCGGCCAGCTGCTGCTGGTGCGCGAAGATGCGCGCGGCATCGTGCAGGATGCGACCCGCGTGCAGGTGGCCGGCGCGCTGGACGACCTGTATGCCGCCGCAGAAGCGGTGCCCGACCTCGGCGTGAAGGTGCGCCCGCGCGGCGCCACGTTCAAGCTGTGGGCCCCGACCGCGCGCAAGGTGACCGTCTGCACCTACGACAAGGGCACCGGCCCGTCCCGCGCGCCCGTCGCGATGAGCTTCAATGCGAAGACGGGCGTCTGGTCCGCCGCGCTGGGCGGCAACCTGGATGGCAAGTACTACAAATATGCAGTCGAAGTGTTTGCCGACGGCGCGGGCATGGTGCGCAATCTCGTCACCGATCCTTACGCGATCAGCCTGACGACGGATTCGAAGCGCGCCTACATCGCCGACCTGGCGTCGTCGCGGCTGAAGCCGGGCGGCTGGGACAAGGAGGAAGTACCGGAAAAGGTCCGGGCGCAGACGGACATGTCGATCTACGAATTGCACGTGCGCGACTTCTCGATCAACGACGACACCGTATCGCCGGAAAAGCGCGGCAAGTACACCGCGTTCACGGAGAACGTCTCGAACGGCATGCGCCACCTGGAGGCGCTGTCGAAGGCCGGCCTGACGGACGTGCACCTGCTGCCCGTCTACGACATCGGCAGCGTGCCGGAACAGGCCTGCGCCGTGCCGCAGCCATCCGGCGCGCCGGACAGCGAGGAACAGCAGGCGCTGATCGCGCAGACGAAGCTGGCCGACTGCTACAACTGGGGCTACGACCCATATCACTACAGCGCGCCGGAAGGCAGCTACAGCTCCGATCCGGCCGATGGCGCCAAGCGCGTGTTCGAGTTCCGCCAGATGGTGATGGCGCTGCACCGCGCCGGCCTGCGCGTGGGCATGGACGTCGTCTACAACCACACCTATATCGCGGGCCAGAACGAGAAGTCCGTGCTGGACCGCGTGGTGCCCGGCTACTACCACCGCCTCGACGCGAAAGGCGCGATCGAGCGTTCGACGTGCTGCGACAACACGGCGACCGAGCACCGCATGATGGGCAAGCTGATGGCGGACTCCCTGGCGCTGTGGACGGAGCAGTACCACATCGACTCGTTCCGCTTCGACCTGATGGGCCACCAGCCGAAAGACACGATGGTGGCGCTGCAGCAGCGGCTGGACAAGGAAACGGGCCGCCGCGTCAACCTGATCGGCGAAGGCTGGAACTTCGGCGAAGTGGCCGACGGCAAGCGCTTCGTGCAGGCTTCCCAGCTGTCGCTGAACGGTACCGGCATCGGTACGTTCAGCGACCGTGGCCGCGATGCGGTGCGCGGCGGCGGTGCCGGCGATGCGGGCCGCGACATGTTCGCCAACCAGGGCTACGTGAATGGCCTCGTGTACGACCCGAACGGCAGCGCACAGCACCAGCCGAAGGAACTGATGCGCGCCGCCGACCTGGTGCGCGTGGGCCTGGCCGGCACGATCCGCGACTACCCGCTGCAGACATACACGGGCGAGACGCGCGAGCTGTGGCAGATCGATTACGCGGGCCAGCCGGCCGGCTACGCGAGCCAGCCCGGCGAAACGGTGAACTACGTGGAGAACCACGACAACCAGACGCTGTACGACCTGAACGTGCTGCGCCTGCCGGCGAAAACGTCCACCGCCGACCGCGCCCGCGTGCAGGTGCTGGCCGGCGCGATCAATGCGTTCAGCCAGGGCGTGGCGTACTTCCACGCCGGCTTCGACATCCTCCGTTCCAAATCGCTGGACCGCAACAGCTTCGAATCGGGCGACTGGTTCAACCGGCTGGACTGGACCTACCGCGACAACTACTTCGGCACTGGCCTGCCGCCCGCCGCCGACAACGGCAAGGACTACGCGCTGTTCAAGCCGCTGCTGGCCAACGCCGCGTTCAAGCCATCACCGGACGACATCGCCTTCACGCGCGACGCCTTCCGCGACCTGCTGCAGATCCGTGCCAGCAGCACGCTGTTCCGGCTGCGCACCGCCGACGACATCCGCCAGCGGCTGCGCTTCTACAACACGGGTCCGGCGCAGGTGCCGACCGTGCTTGCCGCCCGGTTGGATGGCAACGGCTACGAAGGTGCGAACTTCAAGACGGTGCTGTACCTGATCAACGTGAACAAGGTCGCCGAGAGCATCGTGGTGCCGGAAGAAGTGGGTCAGTCATACCGCCTGCATCCCGTGCAGTCGGCGCAGGGCGCGGCGGACAAGCGCACGTGGGATGCGCGTTACGATGCTGCCACGGGGCGGTTCACCGTTCCGCCGAGGACGGCGGTGGTGTTTGTGGAGTGATGGCTGGGGACTGCCCCTGCAAGGGACTGTCCCCTGTTCTGCTCTTCTGCTCTTCTGCTCTTCTGCTTTCTGCTTTTCTGTCGGCACTAAGGCAAAGTCAAAATCAACCCCGGGGACAGGCCCCATGCGGGGACAGTCCCCACTACCGGGCTGCTTCGAGCAGCACGGTATTGAACTTCCCGCTGGTGAGCACCGCCCCCTTCTTCACGGTGTATGTCGCACCGGCATACGCATCGCGCACCTTCGCGCCGTCGGCAAACACGCCGCCGACTTTCACCGAAACGGCCTTCCCGGTGGGCACATCGAGCGCCACCACCACCTTGTCGTCGTATCCCCTGCCCGCATACGAACGCGTGAACGTATAAGGCGCGTCGGCCAGCTTGCGGTGCGTGCCGGCGCCGACCGACACGTGCGCCTGCCGGAACAGCCCCACCTTGCTCCAGTGCGCACGCACGTCGGCGATGCGGTAGCCGCTGCGGCGGGTATTTGATTTCAGCTCATCCCAGTTCATGAACGAACGCAGCTTCGCGTCGCCGGAAGCTTCGGCGATATCGAGCCGGCGGGCGGTTTCGTCGCCGTAGTAGATCTGCGCGGCGCCCGGTGCCAGCAGCAGCTTGTTGGCCGTCTCGAACGGCCTGGCGCGCGCAGCATCGAACGGGTTGCCGTCGTCGTGAGAGTCCAGGTAGTTCAGTACCGACACGCCTTTCAGCGGGCCGTGCAGCTGCGCCGAATACTTCGCGAAGATGCTTTCGTAATCGCCTTTCGCATCGCCGATCAGGCTGAAATTGATCAGGCTGTCGAAGCCGTTCGCATAGAAGTCGGTCCTGACGCCGCCGCCCATGTCGAATGCGCGGCCGTGGCCGATGGCGTAGTTGTAGACCTCGGCCGTTGTGTAGAAGCGGCCGTCGCCCAGCACCTTGCCGGGATTGGCCTTCTTCCAGTCGTCGTGGGCCGCTTCGGTGACCGTGCGCAGCTCCTTCCAGATCTCCGGCTCCGTGTGCTTCACGGTGTCGGCCCGGTAGCCGTCGATGCCGAACTTGCGGATCCAGTCCGCGTGCCACTTCATCAGGTAGTAGCGCGGCGCGCGCGGGTAGCCGGTGCGGGCGAAGAATTCGTCCAGCTCCTTCGTCTCGCGGTCGTAGCGCCCTTCCTTCTTCCACTTGGTGACCAGCGCCTGCGGCAACGGCAGCGGTGCGCTGCTGTCGGTACGCACGTCCGGCAGGTTCTTTACCAGCGTGCACGACACGGTCGTCGGCACGTCCTTGTATTCGCAAGTGGGCTCGGTGCGCACCCAGCCGGCGGGCCACACGGGGTCCTGGCCGGTGACGGGGCCCGTATGGTTCATCACCACGTCCAGCAGCACGCGGATGCCGCGCGCATGGGCCGCATCGACGAAGTCGCGGAAGTCCTGCTCCGTGCCCAGGTTCGCATCCACCGCCGTCCAGTCGCGCGCCCAGTAGCCGTGGAACGCATACGACTTGCCCGTGCCTTCGTCCGTACCGCCATGGATCTGCTCCACGGGCGGCGTCAGCCAGATCGCATTGACGCCCAGGCTGTCGAAGTAGCCCTCCTTCACCTTCGCCGTCAGGCCTTTCAGGTCGCCGCCCATGTAGCCGCGCATCGGCGCCGCGTCGGCCTTGCGGCCGTAGGACAGGTCGTTCGACTTGTCGCCGTTGCTGAAGCGGTCCGTCAGCAGGAAGTAGACGGTGGCGTTCTCCCACAGGAAAGGCTTGACTGGCGGTGCTGCGGCGGAGGCGGTGCCGGCCAGCGCCAGCAGCAAGGACAAAGCGAGGGACGTCGGTTTCATGCGGCCTTTCTCCAGATATCAAGTGATCACGGTGGGATTGTCCCGCTCCGTGTTGATGGCAACGCTGGCCACGCTGTCGGCGATGGCGATCAGCGCGGCCAGTGCCTGCTGCGTGGGGATATGGTGCTGCGCCGGATCCGCCTCGAAGCGCTCCAGGTAGATGCGCAGCGTGGCGCCTTCGGTCCCAGTGCCGGACAGCCGGTAGACGATGCGCGAACCGTCCGTCATCACGATGCGGATGCCCTGCTGTTCGGCGACCGAACCGTCGACGGGATCGGTGTACGAAAAATCGTCGGCGAAGTCCACCGTGTAGTTGTTCAGTTCCTGCCCCTGCAGGTTCTCGAGCTTGATGCGCAGGTCGTCCATCAGCACTTTCGCGCCGTGCGCGTCGATGCCTTCGTAGTCGTGGCGCGAATAGTAATTGCGGCCGAACTTCGCCCAGTGCTCCTCGACGATCTGCTGCACCGACTGGCCTTTCGCGGCCAGCAGGTTGAGCCAGAACAGCACGGCCCACAGGCCGTCCTTCTCGCGGATGTGGTTCGAGCCGGTGCCGTAGCTCTCCTCGCCGCACAGCGTGGCCTTGCCGGCATCGAGCAGCGAGCCGAAATACTTCCAGCCCGTCGGCGTTTCGTAGCAAGGGATGCCCAGCGATTCGGCGACGCGGTCGGCCGCGCGCGACGTGGGCATCGAACGGGCGATGCCGGCGAGACCGGCGCGGTAACCCGGCGCCACCTGTGCGTTGGCGGCGATGATGGCCAGGCTGTCGGATGGTGTCACGTCGAACTTGCGGCCGACGATCATGTTGCGGTCCGCATCGCCGTCGGACGCGGCGCCGAAGTCGGGCGCATCGTCGCGCGCCATGAGTTCAATGAGCTGCGCGGCGTTGACGGGGTTCGGATCCGGGTGGTGGCCGCCGAAGTCTTCCAGCGGCACGCCGTTGATGACGGTGCCGGCCGGGGCACCCAGCACGCCTTCGAGAATCGCCCTGGCGTACGGGCCGGAGACGGCGCTCATCGCATCGAAACGCATCGTGAAGCCGCCGGCGAACAGCTGGCGGATCGCGGCGAAGTCGAACAGGCTGCCCATCAGCTCCGCGTAATCGGCCACCGGGTCGATGACCTCGACCTGCGTTTGCTCGATGGTCGTCGTGCCGATGCGGTCGATGTCGATGTCGGCCGCGTCGCTGATGCGGTAAGAGGCCAATGCCGTGGTGCGTTGGTAGATCGCGTCAGTGATCACCTCAGGCGCCGGGCCGCCGTTGGCCGTGTTGTACTTGATGCCGAAGTCGCCGTCCGGGCCGCCCGGATTGTGGCTGGCCGACAGGATGATACCGCCCAGCGCCGCGTGCTTGCGGATCACGCAGGACACGGCCGGCGTGGACAGGATGCCGCCCTGCCCCACCAGCACGCGCGCCACGCCATTGGCGGCCGCCATTTTGAGGATCGTCTGCACCGCAGTGCGGTTGTGATAACGGCCGTCGCCGCCCAGCACCAGCGTCTTGCCGGCCAGGTTGTCGCCGAGCGTGTCGAACACGCCCTGCACGAAGTTCTCGAGGTAGTGGGCCTGCTGGAAGACGCCGACCTTCTTGCGCAGGCCGGAAGTGCCCGGGCGCTGGCCCGCTATCGGCGTCGTCTGTATCGTCTGGATTGCCATGTTCGCTCCGCTGTCGCTATAGGTTGAAAACTGTTAGTGAAGGATTAACAGCCCAGCCTACCGCGATCAATCGTGCGGCGGCGCCCAGTTCGAGTCGATTTGCATCAGTTGGCGCGCGCCGCGGTGTCGGTGACGAACAGCGTCAGCACACCCGCCAGCGCCATCGACACGCCGCCCAGCGCCAGCGTGCTGACCGTGTGGCCGCCGAAGAAATGGCTCGTCACGAAGCCCAGCAGCAGGCCGCTGACGATCTGCGGAATGACGACGAAGAAATTGAACACGCCCATGTAGTAGCCCATGCGCTTGGCGGGCAGCGCGCCGGCCAGGATCGCATACGGCATCGTCAGGATGCTGGCCCACGCGATGCCCACGCCGACCATCGGCAGCAGCAGCATCTGCTTGTCGTGAATGAGGAAGACGCTGGCCAGGCTGATGCCGCCGACGACGAGGCAAACCATGTGCACCGTCTTGCGGCTCGTGGCGCGGGCAAACACGGGCAGGATGAAGGCCGCGAGGGCCGATACACCCGAGTACACGGCGAACATCGTGCCGACCCAGTTGCCGGCATCCTGGAACAGCGTGGATTGCGCGTCGGCGGTGCCGAACACATTGTCGGCCACGGCGGACGTCGTGTAGATCCACATCGCGAACAGGCCGATCCACGTGAAGAACTGCACGAAGGCCAGTTGCACCATCGTCTTCGGCATGCGGGTGAAGCCGCCGAGGATGTCGGCCAGCGCATGACCCAGGCCCTGCGTGGCCTTGCGCTCGCGGTGGAATTCTTCCAGGTTTTCCGGCGGCAGTTCGTCGCTGGTGAACACGGTCCACAATACGGAGACGAGGAACACGGCGCCGCCCGCGTAGAAGGAGTAGCGCACGGTGTCGGGAATGCTGCCATCGATGGAGGCGTTGCTGACGCCGAACCAGTCGGCAAACAGCATCGGCAGCAGCGATGCGATGACGGCGCCGCAGCCGATGAAGAAGGTCTGCATCGCGAAGCCGGCCGTCTGCTGCGACGGATCGAGCTTGTCGCCGACAAAGGCGCGGAACGGTTCCATCGACACGTTGATCGCCGCATCCATCATCCACAGCACAGCCACGGCCATCCACAGCGCCTGCGAGTTCGGCATCAGGAACAGTGCGATCGATGCCAGCACGGCGCCGATGAAGAAGAACGGCCGGCGGCGGCCCCATTTCGGATGCCAGGTATTGTCGGACAGGTAGCCGATGATCGGTTGCACCAGCAGGCCCGTGACGGGTGCGGCAAGCCAGAACAGCGGCAGGTCGTCGGGACTGGCGCCCAGCGTGGAGAAGATGCGGCTGGTATTGGCGTTCTGCAGCGCGAAGCCGAACTGGATGCCGAAGAAGCCGAAGCTCATGTTCCACAGCTGCCAGAACGACAGCCGTAGTTTAGTCGATGAAGAATGCATCTTCGTGTCCCGTTATTGTGTAATGCGCCAGCCTGATTTGTAGCAAAATAACATGCACCGCGCGGGGTGTCAATTGCAGGTTTGCTGTACAAAACGGCCGTTGCAGGCCGATTTGTAGTCAAACAACAGGTTTAGAGCACCGCGGTTACCTTTCCTTTCAGCAGCACGCGCGAAGGCAGCGCAGCCTTCGCCACGCCAGCCTTGGCATCCCAGGTAAACGCCAGCGCACGCCCATCGAACATCATCGCTTTCGGCTTCGCCGCCAGGTGCACGTGCAGCGTGTAAGCCCTCGCTACCGCCGTGGCGCCTTTGCCCGCCTCGGTGTCGATCGCGATGTCGAGCCGGCCATCCTGCGCCTTGCTGGTGAAGCGCGCCAGTTCGTACTTGCCCTGCTCGTAGGCGCCGGCCGTGATTCCATCGTCGTCATAGAGCTGGCCGGCAGAAGCCTTCACGCCGGCGTCGTGCCAGTAATGCAGGTCGATGCGCTTGCCCGTGTAGTCCTTCGTCGATTGCACGACGGGCGCCAGCGGCACGAAGGCACCGGCCCGCACGAACACGGGGATGTGCTCTTCGACGACGTCCACCACCTCCGTGATGCCGCCGCCGTGGCGCGCGCCGGTATAAAAGTCGAACCACGCGCTGCCCTTGTTCGGGAAGTAGACCTCCTTGCGCTTTGCGCCCTGCTCCGTGACGGGTGCCACGAGGAAGCTGTCGCCCCACAGATAGGTGGACGACAGCGCATTCGTGTCGCCGGCATCCTCGAACAGCACGGGGCGCATCAGCGGCATGCCGGTGGTGCTGTTCTCGAAGGCCGTCGTGTAGTTATAAGGCAGCATCGCGTAACGCAGGCGGATTGCCTCGGCGGCCAGCTTCTTCGCACGCGGTGCGCGGAACACCGGTTCGGCCGGCACCTCTTCCTGCGCATGCGGACGGAACACCGGCTGGAACACGCCATATTGCAGCCAGCGCACGTACAGTTCGTCGTCCAGCATCGCGCCCGCAAACCCGCCCAGGTCCGAGTGCATATAGCCCAGGCCCTGCATGCCCATCTGCAGCGCGATCTCCATCTGCGACTGCAGCCCGCCCCACGTGCGGCCCACGTCGCCAGACCACGGGATCATGCCGAAGCGCTGCGAGCCGGAATAACCGGCGCGCATCAGGATGAACGGCCGCTCCGCCGGATACTCCTTCCGGTAGCCTTCGGCGATCAGCCGCGCCCAGTCGTGGCCGTAGATATTGTGGACCTGGTCCGCCGTTGCGCCGGCATGCTGCAGCGCGGCCGGATGCACTTCCGGCTCGCCCAGGTCGCCCCACCAGCCCGTGACGCCGTCCCGCTTCAGGCCCTTGTAGATGTTCCAGAACCAGTCGCGGCCCGCGGGGCTGTACAGGTCGATCAGCCCCGTGTTCCCGAAGAAGAAGTCGTAGGTATAGGGCTTGCCATCCTTCGTGGTGGCCAGCGCTTTCGCATCGACCGCTTCCTGCCAGCGCTTCGACGTGGTGACGACGAAGGGCTCGGTGATGACCACGGTGTCCACGCCTTTCGCCTTCAAGTCGCGGATCATCCGCTGCGGATCGGGGAAGGTGTCGCGGTCCCACGCCAGATTGCCCATCGTGCCCTTCACTTCCTTGCCGAACCAGTACAGGTCCAGCACCACCGCATCGAGCGGGATTTTATCGGCGATGAAGCGGTCGACGGTGGCGCGCACCTCGGCCTCGCTGCGGTAGCCGAAGCGGCTGGCGAAGTTACCGAAGGTCCAGCGCGGCGGCAGCGGCTGGCGGCCCGTCAGGCTCGTATAGTTCGCCATCACATCGGACCATGCATCGCCGGCCACCACCTGGTAAGTCTTGCGGCCGCCGATGGTCTCATACGTCAGCGTGCCGTCCTTGCGGCTGTCGAAATCCAGGTAGCCGATCTGCGGATTGTCGAAGTGGAGCGCATATTTTTTCGACGACAGCGCCAGCGGGATCGTGAAGTTCAGCAGCTCCGAACGGTTGCCGTAGCCGTAGTGGGCCTTGTTATACAGCTGGAAGCGGTTCCCGCGGCGGTTCATGCCCACCGCGCGGGCGCCGGCGCCATACAGCGCTTCGTCGCCGTCGAGCGCGAATTCGATCGCTTCCAGCTTGTCCTTGTGCGTGTAGCCCAGCTTTTCCGCCACCAGCGGCTGGCCCTTGTACGCATAGGCGATGCGCAGCGGCTTTTTGTCGATCGTCACCGTGATGCCGGCGGTGGCGAATTCGATGCGGCCGTCCGCTTCTTTCGCCGTCGCCTTCACGCCGGCTGGCGCCAACACAACAGCATGCGACGCCGGCTCGTACTGCTCGCCGCTCGGGATGAATGTCGTCTCGACGATGGCGGAGGAATAGGGCCTAATCAGGTAGCGGCCGTCGTTGGTGGCGATCTCCAGCACGCCGTCCTTTTCAGTCCAGCGTTCGACGTGGCGCGCCGCATTCTGCGCGAAAGTTTGCGTGGAGGCGAGGAGCAGCGCGAGCGCCGCATGCGGTTTCAGGTTCATGGTCTCGGAGCGATGAGGAAGAACCGGGAGCATGACAGAAACCCACCGCCCAAGACAAGCGTGCTTGCGCTTATTTGCGTAAGGTATATTTACGGCAGTCCAATCACAGCAAGGGGAGAACCGAAAGTGCAGACCATCACGCCGTACAAGCCGCTGGCACTGGCAGTGCTGCTGGCATTGAGTGCCGGTGCCAGCCAGGCGCAGAGCAAGGGCAAGCCCACCGCCGCCGAAGCCCATCGCTTTCTCGAACAGACCGAAGCGAAATTCGACAAGCTGAACGTCGATTCCGCCCGCGCCGACTGGGTCGGTTCGAACTTCATCACGGACGACACGGAAGCCATCGCCGCCTACTTCGGCGAATTGCAGCTGGACGCCAGCGGCAAGGCCGCACTGGCCGCGCGCCGCTTCAACGGCCTGAAACTGCCGGAGGCGGATGCGCGCAAGCTGAAACTGCTGCAGCTGTCGCTGATGCTGTCCGATCCGAAGGAGCGCGCCGACTACGCCGCCGCCCGTGCCGCGCTGAACGGCGCTTACGGCAAGGCCAAGTACTGCCCGCCGGACGGCCGCACCTGCATGCCGCTCGGCGAGCTGGAAAAAGTGCTGGCCAACAGCCGCGATCCGGCCAGGCTGCAGGATGCGTGGTCCGGCTGGCACGCGCAGGCGCCGGCTTACAAGCAGCGCTACGCCGACTTCGTCACGCTGTCGAACAAGGGCGCCCGCGAAATGGGCTATGCGGACACCGGCGCGATGTGGCGCTCGGCCTATGACATGCCGCCGGGCGCCTTCGCCGCAGAGATGGAACGCCTGTGGCAGCAGGTCAAGCCGCTGTACGACTCGCTGCACACGTATGCCCGCCACAAGCTGCGCGCCCAGTACGGCGCGGACGTGGTGCCGGCCACCGGCCCGATTCCCGCCCACCTGTTCGGCAATATGTGGAGCCAGACGTGGGACAACATCTATCCGATCCTGAAGCCGGCCGGCGCGGGCAGCAGCTTTGACCTGAGCAAGGTTCTGGAAGAGCGCAAGACGTCGGCCAAGCAGATGACGGAATACGCCGAAGGCTTCTACACGTCGCTGGGCATGCAGAAGCTGCCGGCCACGTTCTGGGAACGCTCGCTGCTGACCAAGCCGCGCGACCGCGACGTGGTGTGCCACGCATCGGCGTGGCCGATCGACGGCAAGGACGACGTGCGCATCAAGATGTGCATCAATCCCACGGCCGAGGACTTCACGGTGATCCACCACGAGCTGGGCCACGTCTACTACTTCCTCGAGTACAAGGATCAGCCGGTACTGTTCCGCAATGGCGCTAACGACGGCTTCCACGAAGCGATCGGCGACACGGTGGCGCTGTCCATCACGCCGGGCTACCTGAAGAAGATCGGCCTGATGACCGAAGACCCGGATCCCAAAGGCGACATCGCCGAACTGCTGAAGCGGGCGCTGTCGAAAGTGGCGATCCTGCCGTTCGCCTACTCCGTCGACAAATGGCGCTGGGACGTCTATGCCGGCAAGACGCAGCCGGCCGACTACGATAAAACGTGGTGGCAGACGCGCGAGCAGTACATGAACGTCAAGCGCCCCGCCCCGCTGCAGGCCAACGGCTTCGACGCCGGCGCCAAGTATCACGTGGCCGCCGACGTGCCGTACGCCCGCTACTTCCTGGCCGACCTGCTGCAGTTCCAGTTCCACCGCGCGCTGTGCCGTGAAGCCGGCTACACGGGCCCGCTGCACCAGTGCTCCATCTACGGCAACGAGAAAGCCGGCAAAAAGCTGCAGGCGATGCTGCAGATGGGGACGTCGAAACCATGGCCGGAAGAGCTGAAGGCCATCAGCGGCGAAGACCGCATCGACGGCAACGCGCTGCTCGAATACTTTGCGCCGCTCAAAGCGTGGCTGGATGAGCAGAACAAGGTGCTGGCTGCGGCGCAGAAGGGCTGATTTTTACTGCCGAGTTCGTGTCCACTTTCTACACCCTGGTGTCAGACACCGACATGGACACGAGTTGATCAGATAGACGGCCGAGGCCGTGTCTACGTCGGTGTCTGACACCAGGGTGGACACACCACCGACGTCAAAAACAACCCCGGGGACAGGCCCCTGCGGGGACAGTCCCCAACAAAAAAAGCCCCGCTGCGCATGCAGGCGGGGCTTTTTCATCACGACCGGATCAGAACTTGTAGTTCAGGCCCAGCAGGATCGTGCGGCCGTATTTCTGGTATTCCAGCTGCTGGTTCGTCGAGCCGTTGTACGTTTCGTACGCGGCGTTGCGCAGGTTGTTCGCCTGCAGCAGCACGCCCACATCCTTCAGCGGACCGTTCTGGAACGTGTACGACACCTGGAAGTCCAGGATCTTCTCGCCGACCACGTAACGCAGCGAACGTTCCGCGGCGAAGTTACCGATCTCGCCCACGAAGTCGGAGCGCTTGCGCTGCGACAGGCGGGTTTCGAAGCCGGCCTTTTCGTAGTACACGGTGAAGTTCGTCACGCGCTTCGACAGGCCAGGCAGCGGGATGTTCGTGCCGATGCTGCCGCTCGGATCTTCGATCGCGATGCTGCTGTCCGTGTACGTGCCGCTGGCCACGACGCCGAAGCCGTCCAGCACCGGCGTGAGCATGTTCAGCGGCAGGGAGCCGGACAGCTCGACGCCGCGCATCACGCCGCCATTGCCGTTGTACGGCGCGCTGTAGTCGCCGAACTGGGTGTTTGCCTTCGTGCCCGGCGTGAACAGCGAGAAGTCGTACGTGCGGGTCTGCGTGAAGATGTACGTGTCCAGCTTCTTGAAGAAGAATGCGCCGGCCAGGTAGGCCTTCTTGCCGAAGTATTTTTCATACGACAGGTCGAACGCCTTGGCGCGCCACGGATCGAGCTGCGCATTGCCGCCCGAGGCGCCCGGCTTGAGCGTCACGTCGGACACGCCGAAGTCCAGTGCGGAACGCAGCTGGTCGACGCGCGGACGGGCGATCTGCTTGGCGATGGCCACGCGCACGGTCTGGTCGTTCGGCAGGCCGAAGTTCAGGTTCATGCTCGGCAGGTAGTCGGTGTACGACTTGCCGTCGTGGACCGGCTTGACCTGCTGGCCGACCGCCGCGGTGCCGTCGAAGTACGCGGAATCCGAGTACTGCTTCGTGTGCTGGGCCTGCACGCCCACGTTACCGCGCAGCGACACGGCGCCGAAGTCGTGGTCGATGTTCGCCTTGACGAACGCCGTCGAGATCTTCTCCGCCACGGACCACGTCTTGGCGATCAGGTAGCCTTCGCTGGTGGTCGGGTTGAACGACATGTACTTGGCCACCACGGCCGGCACGTTCCACGCCGGGATCGTGCCCACGCCGGCAAAGCCCAGGCCCACCGGGTTGTACAGCAGCGACGGATCGATCGTCGTTGGATTACCCACCAGGTTGATGTTCCCTTCCGGCTGCGTCTTGTCCTTCGAGCGGTCGCTGTAGTTGACGCCGATGTCGAAGCCGGAGAACCAGTTCTCCAGTTTTTCCGGCGCGTTGATCGTGCCCACCAGCTTGTAGCTCTTCAGCTCATCTTCCACGTATGGCGTCTTGCCGTAGCCCGAGCCGTAGATGGTGTTCTTCACGTACAGGTTGTTCGGATTGCTGTAGTCCTGGCGCGTCGGCGTCATCGTCGGGAAGCCGCCCGTGTTGAACACGAGGTTCACGCTGTCCAGGTACTGCGAGGCATTGACCGCGCCCTGCTGCAGGTTGTTTTCCAGCTGGAGCTCGTCGCGCTTCGCCTTCGACCACGAGATGTCGGCGACGATCTTGCCGCCCGGGAGGCGCAGTTCATTGTTCCAGCCGAGCGCGCGGATGTCGTCGCGGCGGCGGTCGAACATGCCGCGCACCAGCGGGTACACATTGTTCGCGGTGCCGGAGCCGATGGCGTTGCCGTTCTTGACGACGTCCGTGTACAGCAGGCCTGGCTGCAGGTCGCCGTTCCAGCCGGACAGCGGAATCTCGAACTGGTTGGCCGTGTCTTCATGCTTGAACGTCGATGCATACAGGTCGACCGTGCTGGTGAACTGCTTGGTCGGACGGTATTCGATCACGCCCATCAGGCCGTCGCGGCGGTTGAAGCCGCTGCGCGCCAGCGCCTTGATGCCTTCGGTATTGGTGGTGCCGGCCGGCAGGCCGGGACGGGAATCCGTCTTCCACGGTTCGTAGATGCCGGTTTCATAGGCCAGCACCGGCGACTCCATGTGCGCGAAGCCGAAGGCCACGCCCAGCTTGCGGTCGAAGAACTGGTCGATGTA
>DKJA01000039.1:52443-59066 GCA_002454505.1 Oxalobacteraceae bacterium UBA6704 | reverse complement strand
CAACCAGCGCCTGAAGGCGCCGCGGGAGTGCCAGGAGCTGGCATTGCTGACCGGGGAATGCCTGGCGCAGGCTGATCAGGCGCTAGAGCTGCCTGCCAGCGCGCTGCTGCAATTGCTGCAGAAGTTCGATGTGTATCGGCGGCCGCAGCGCTTCGAGGATTTCCTGATCGCTTGCGAGATGATCGCCCTGGGCGACGGCAAAACGGGTTACCCACAGGCTGAGTATCTGCGAGGTGCTGCGACGGCGGCACGGGTGGTGGAGGTGAAGCCGCTGGTGCAGGCCGGGCTGACTGGCCAGGCCCTGGGCGAGGCGCTCAAAGGCGAGCGACTGCACGCTCTTCAGGCTTACAAACGCAAGTAAGCAGCGCTATTCCCGTGGGAGCGGGCATGCCCGCGAAGCAGGCACCGCGGTGTCTGGCACCGGCTTCGCCGGTGTTCGCGGCCATGGCCGCTCCCACACCGACGGCGCTATTGTCAGGTAGGCGTCAACTGCAACCCGCGCCACTCAAAGGCGACAGGGGCCAGCACTTGGTCAATCTGCGCGTCCTGCCACAATTGCCCCATGCTCTTGCCCACCCCTGGATGCACCAGCTCGGGTGCCAGCAGCGACAGCGGCCACAGCACAAAGGCATTCTTCAGGATCTCGGCCCTGGGCAGCACCAGCCCATCGAACGTGCCGTGCAAATCGTCATACATCAGCACATCGATATCCAGCGGCAGCCCCATGCGGTCCGGGGCATAGCGGCCATTCTCGGCCTCGATGAACTTCAACCGGCGGTCCAGTTCGATCAACGGCAGCCCGGTTTGCCCGGTGACCACGAAGTTGATGAACGGCCCGCTCTTGATACCCACGGCCTGGCTTTCGAACGCGGGCGAACAACGCATGTTGGTCAGGATGCCCGCCAGCGCATCGAGCCCCGCACACAGGTGCGTGTGACGGTCGGTATTGCTGCCAAGGCCCAGATAAACCGTACTCAGAGACATCCGCGCTTGATCTCCACGCCAACACCACCACGGGCCGCTGGCACCGCACCCGGCTTGGTCAGCTTCAACCGTACCCACGGGATGTGGAACTCTTCCATCAACGCTGCCACCAGGCGCTCGGCAAAGGTTTCCACCAGTTCGAAGCGGGCCTGCTCGGCAAACGCCTGGATGCGCGCCGAAACGCTGGCGTAGTCCAGCGCCAGGCTCAGGTCGTCGCCCGCCGCAGCCGGGCGGTTGTCCCAGGCAAAGCTCAGGTCCAGGCGCAAGCACTGGCGAATATCCCGCTCCCAGTCATAGGCACCGATCACGGTATCGACTTCCAGGCCTTCGATGAACACTCTGTCCAAGCACTTCTCTCCACAGCACGACAAGGGCGACTGGCGCCGTTAGAATCAGGGCGTCCTCGCCCGGAATAGTTAGCATGTTTTGGTTACTGGCGTTGCTCGCCTACCTGCTCGGCTCGCTGTCCTTCGCCATTGTCCTCAGCCGCCTTTCGGGCAGCCCGGACCCTCGTTCCAGCGGCTCAGGCAATGCCGGCGCCACCAACATGCTACGCCTGGCAGGCCGCAGACTGGCGATCCTGACCCTGCTCGGCGACCTGTGCAAGGGCCTGGTGCCGGTTTTGCTCGCCCGCCTTGCCGGGCTGGGCCTGCAAGAGCAGGCCTGGGTAGGCGTATGCGCGGTGCTGGGGCACCTGCTGCCGCTGTACTTCCGCTTCAAGGGCGGCAAGGGCGTGGCGACGGCGCTGGGCGTGCTGCTGGCGCTGAACCCGTGGCTGGGGCTGGCCACGCTGGTCACCTGGGGCGTGGTGGCGTTTGCCTTCCGCTACTCGTCGCTGGCCGCGCTGATCGCCGCGCTGTTCGCGCCGTTCTACTACGGCCTGCTGTTCGGCGTCGAGCCGCAGCTGTTTGCCGTGCTGGTGATGAGCGGCCTGCTGATCTGGCGCCATGCGACCAATATCGCCAGCCTGATGGCTGGCAAGGAACGCCGCATCGGCAGCAAGAACAAGCCGGCGGCAAAGCACAAGTAATCCCTTGCAATCCCGGGCGCGGCCCTCACCATGAGGAGACTTTACCGTCTCCGAAAGGCCGCCCCCCATGTCCGCTCCCACCCCCATCCGTATCGACTTCGTATCCGACGTATCCTGCCCGTGGTGCGCGGTCGGCCTGAACTCGCTGGAGACGGCGCTGGCCCGCATCGGCGCGGCCGCCGACGTGGAATTCCACGTCCAGCCGTTCGAACTGAACCCGAAGATGGGCAAGGGCGGCCAGGACATCACCGAACACATTGCCGAAAAATACGGCAGCTCGCCGGAAGACCAGGAAAAATCCCGCGCCATGATCCGCCAGCGGGGCGAAGCCGTCGGCTTCAAGTTCGCCATGGACAAGCGCAGCCGCATCTACAATACCTTCGATGCGCACCGGCTGCTGCACTGGTCGGAGGAGGCGGGCAAGCAGAAGGAACTGAAACACGCGCTGTTCGAGGCCTATTTCACCAACGGCGAAGACCCCAGCTCGCATGACGTGCTGCTGCGTGCCGCCGAAAAGGTGGGCCTGGACCGCGCCGAGGCGCAGGCCGTGCTGTCGACGGACCGCTATGCGGACGACGTGCGCACGCTGGAACAGTTCTGGCAGGAGGCGGGCATCCGCTCCGTGCCGGCCGTCGTCATCAACCAGAAGCACCTGATCTCCGGCGGCCACCCGCCGGAAGCCTTCGAGGATGCGCTGCGCCGCATCCTGCAGGGCGACGAGGAGTAATCCTCTCCCGCGCAACGGGGGAGCGCATACTGGCCGCAGTGGGGACGCCGGTGCGCGATAATAGCCGTATCATCGCTCTGGCTGACCCGCCGCCGGCAGCCAGCGCGATGCACAGAACAACCAGGAGAACCGCAATGCCGAAAGCAATCTGGAATGGCGAAGTGATCGCCGAAGCGCCCGACGACGAAGTGGAAATCGTCGAGCAGAACGTGTATTTCCCGCCGGAGCGCGTGAAAAGCGAGTTCCTGAAGGGCAGCAGCCACACGACGATGTGCCCGTGGAAGGGCGTGGCCAGCTACTACGACGTGGAAGTGGACGGCCAGCTGAACCGCAACGCGGCCTGGTACTACCCGACGCCGAAGGATGCGGCAAAAGCCATCCGCGGCCGCATCGCCTTCTGGCACGGGGTCGAAGTCAGCCGTTAAACATTGGGGTGTAACCATCCGGCAAGGGTTTGCTTTACCATGCCGCCATGGACAATCTCACCCACACCTTCGTCGGCCTCGGCGTCGGCGAGCTGGTGCAGCGCACGCTGCCGGCCGAACCCGTCGAGGCGCGGCAGACCACCCGCCACCGCCTGCTGCTGACCGCCTGCGCGGCGGCCAGCAATTTCCCCGACCTGGACCTGTTCCTGACGCACCTGCTGCCCGCACCGCTGGGCTACCTGCTGCATCACCGGGGCCACACGCACACCTTGCTGTACGCGATCCCGCAAGCCTTGCTGCTGCTGGCCATGCTGTGGCTGCTGTGGCCGAACGCGCGCCGGCTGCTGCGGGAAAGCCGTCACGCCCGGCTGGGGCTCGGGCTGGCCATCGTGGCCGGCTTCTGCCTGCACATGTCGATGGACATGATGAATTCCTACGGCATCCATCCGCTGTATCCGTTCGATCCCCGCTGGTTCTATGGCGACCTGGTGTTCATCGTCGAACCGGTGTTCTGGGTCGCGTTCGGCGTGCCGCTGGCGCTGGCGATCCCGCGCCGCGGGCTGCGCATCGTCGCGCTGGCCGCGCTGGGCCTGTTCCTTGTGGGCGCCACGTGGCGCGGCTACCTGGGCTGGGCATCGCTGGCCGGGCTGCTGGCCATCGGCGCTGCGATCGCCGCGCTGCGCATCACGCGGATGCAGAGCCGGCGCGCGCTGGCGCTGTCCGCCGCGCTGTGCGTGGCTTTCGTGGCCGTCCAGAGCGCGGCGTCATCGGCGGGGCGCGAGAGGATCGAAACGGCGCTGCATGCGCTCGATCCTCAATCGCGCGTGCTGGACGTGGCGATGACGGCCTTCCCGGCGCAGCCGCTGTGCTGGGCTTTTGTTGCCATCGAGGAGAACGAGGGCGCGGGCAACTACCGTATCCGCCGCGGTCTACTGAGCCTGGCGCCGGATGCGTTGCCGCATTGTCCTGCGGGCTTGTCCGACCCGGCCGCCAATGTGGCCGCGGCGCCCGGCATCGTGCTGGCGCCGGCGTGGCAGGGCAGCCTGCCGACGCTGCGCCAGCTGGCGGCCACCGACTGCCACGTCAACGCGTGGCTGCGTTTTGCCCGCATGCCCGCCGTGGATGGGGACGTGGCCAGCGACCTGCGCTTCTCCGGTACGCCGCGCGGCAACTTCACCACGCTCGACATCGCCGATGCCGCGCGCGCACCATGCGGCGACGTGCCGCAATGGGGCTACCCGCGCGCCGACCTGCTGGGCCGCGCGCTAAGATAGCCCATGAACGACCGTCCTCAAGCCGCGCATTCAGCCACGCCGGCCCCCGCCGCGCTGTCCACCGATCCGCACCAGCGCTACGGCAAGCCGGACGGCGGCTGGCGCGCCAGCCTGTATGCCGTCATCTTCGAATCCGACACGCGCACCGGCCGCGCGTTCGACCTGGCGCTGATCGGCGCCATCCTGCTGTCCGTGCTGACGGTGGTGATGACGTCCATCGCGCCGGTCGCCCGCGAACACGGCACGCTGCTGTGGGCGGCCGAATGGCTGTTCACCATCCTGTTCTCCATCGAATACATCGCCCGCATCCTGTGCGTGAAGCGGCCGGACCGTTACGCGCGCAGCTTCTTCGGCGTCATCGACCTGCTGTCCGTGCTGCCCAGCTATGTGTCGCTGTTCATTCCCGGCTCGCACGTGCTGCTGGACGTGCGCATCCTGCGGCTGCTGCGCATTTTCCGCATCCTCAAGCTGACGCTGTACATCCAGGAATACAGCATGCTGGCCGAGGCGCTGCTGGCCAGCCGGCGCAAGATCCTCGTGTTCCTGTCCGTCGTGTTCCTCATCGTGTTCCTGCTGGGGACGGTGATGTACGTCGTCGAAGGCCCCGGCAACGGTTATACGAGCATTCCCACCGCCGTCTACTGGGCCATCTCGACGATGACGACGGTGGGCTTCGGCGACCTGGTGCCGAAGACGGACATCGGCCGCGCCATCGCGTCGTTCATGATGCTGCTGGGCTGGGGCATCCTGGCCGTCCCCACCGGCATCATCAGTTCCGAGATCACGCACCAGCGGGGCCTGTCGGCGCGTCTGTGCACCCGTTGCACGGCCGGCGGCCACGAGGCGGGTGCGCGCTTCTGCAAGAGCTGCGGCGAAGCGCTGCCTTAGTTACGTGGCGGCGAAGTCGCAGGGGCGGCACGGCGATCCGGCTGTCCCCGGGATTGTCTTTCTGGTGACCCGTCACCTACACCTATTGCATCCAGGCGACGCAAATTTCCCAACGGAGTGGTAATGGCACGGGAATTGCTGGTACATTGTCTGTATAGACAATCCGGGAGGAACCCATCATGAACGAATCCGTTCACACAAGCACCAAGCCGAGCACGCCGCGCGTGTCCGGCAAGCCGCTGCGCAGCGAGCGCATGGCGGCGCGTGGGGTCGACCTGCGCAAGAAACACGTCAAGACCGGTGCCGTGGCGGCCGGCGGCCTGCTGGCCCTCGTAGGGCTGGCGGCGATGTTCCTGGGCGCCTGACCGTCCTCAGACGACCTTCAGTTCGTCCAGCGGCCACCGCGGCCGGACATTGAACGAGTACTCGCGCCGTGCCGCTTCCGGATTGATCCGGAGGCGCATGGCGCCCGCAAACGCGATCATCGCACCGTTGTCGGTGCAAAATTCCAGCTCGGGGTAATACACGCGGAAGCGTTTCTTCGCCGCCGCGTCGTTCAGCGCCGCGCGCAGCTGGCTGTTGGCGCCCACGCCGCCGGCAATCACGAGGCGTTTCAGGCCTGTCTGTTTCAACGCCGCCACACATTTCGCCACCAGCACATCCACCAGCGCATCGACGAAGCCGCGCGCGATGTTGGCTCGCATTTGATCTTTACTCTGTTCGCAGATATTGGTCATGCCCTGGTTCTTCACCACCGTCAGCACGGCCGTCTTCAGGCCGGAAAAGCTGAAGTTCAGGTCCTTCGAGTGCAGCATCGGCCGCGGCAGTTTATACGCCGCCGGGTCGCCGAACTCGGCCAGCCGGGAAATCGCCGGGCCGCCCGGGTAGCCGAGACCCAGCAGCTTGGCCGACTTGTCGAAGGCCTCGCCGGCCGCATCGTCCAGCGTTTCGCCCAGCAGCTCGTACTGGCCCACGCCGTCCACGCGCATCAGTTGCGTGTGGCCGCCGGAGACCAGCAGCGCCACGAACGGGAACTCGGGCGGGTCGGACGCCAGCAGCGGCGACAGCAAATGGCCCTCCAGGTGGTGGATGCCCAGCACGGGCTTGTCCAGCGCGAGGCCCAGGCTGCAGGCGACGGACGAGCCCACCAGCAGCGCGCCGGCCAGGCCGGGGCCCTGCGTGTAGGCGATCGCATCGACATCCTTTGCGGCGATGCCGGCCCCCTGCAGCGTTTGCTCCAGCAGCGGAATGGCGCGGCGGATGTGGTCACGCGACGCCAGTTCCGGCACCACGCC
>DKJA01000039.1:52098-52266 GCA_002454505.1 Oxalobacteraceae bacterium UBA6704 | reverse complement strand
GCCAGTTCCGGCACCACGCCACCGTATTCCTCGTGCATCGCCACCTGCGAGTGCAGGGCATGCGACAGCAGGCCTTTATCGGTGTCATACAGGGCCAGGCCGGTTTCGTCACAGGAGGATTCGACGCCGAGAACGATCATAGGGCTTTGCAAAAAAAATACGGGGGGG
>DKJA01000039.1:51082-52020 GCA_002454505.1 Oxalobacteraceae bacterium UBA6704 | reverse complement strand
GGGGGAAGGAGGGCAGTCCGCCATTGTAATGGAAAGCGGCCGCGGCTTCATCGCCCGCCGCTGGTTCTTCCTGGGGCGCCACCGCACCGCGGCAGTGCGGCCCGGCGATAAAACCGGGCGGCAGCGGGCACTACGGGCCTCCAGCGGTGGCATCGGTCTTGCTAATTACCTTGCGTGCGGCAGCGCGCCGCGGAAGGAGAAGCAATGCTGGAACAATGGAAACTGATTTGCAAGGTGAAGGACATCCCGCCCGGCGGCGCGCGCCACGTGCCCCGCGGCCTGGCCTGGCAGGAGCTGCCCGGCGTGGCCGTGTTCCGCACGCTGGACGACCGCATCCATGCGCTGCTGGACAGCTGCCCGAACACGGGCGAACCCCTGTCGGAAGGCGTGGTGGTGGGCGAGCACGTGCGCTGTCCGCGGCACGAGTGGCACATCGAACTGGAGACGGGGTGCGCCGTGGCACCGGAGAAAGGTTGCACACGGCGCTACAACGTCAAGGTGGAAGACGGCAAGGTCTACCTGGACCTGCTGGAACTGAACGCGCCGGCCAGCCGCGCCGAGGCGGCACTGGCGGGGACGTATGGCGTGGCCCCGATGGTGCGGGCCTACCTCTAGCGCCCAGTCCTTACGGACGCTGTTTCAGCTCGGCGTCGGCCGCCTTCAGCATCTGCACGGTGGTGTTCCAGTCGATGCAGGCGTCCGTCACCGAGCAGCCGTATTTCAGCTGGGTCAGGTCGGCCGGGATCTTCTGGTTGCCCGCTTCGATATTCGATTCGATCATGACGCCGACCAGCGACTGGTTGCCGTGGACGATCTGGTTGATCACATCCGTCATCACCAGCGGCTGCAGCTCCGGCTTCTTGTAGCTGTTCGCGTGCGAGCAGTCGACCACGATATTGGCCGGCAGCTTGGCCTTCGCCAGCGACTGCTCGGCGATC
>DKJA01000039.1:0-51021 GCA_002454505.1 Oxalobacteraceae bacterium UBA6704 | reverse complement strand
GCCGCCGCGCAGCACCACGTGGCCGTGCGGGTTGCCGCGCGTGCGCACGACGGACACGCTGCCTTCGCTGTTGATGCCGAGGAAGGCATGCGGATTGGCTGCCGACAGGATCGCGTTGATGGCGATGCTGATGTCGCCGTCCGTGCCGTTCTTGAAGCCGACCGGCGTGGACAGGCCCGACGACATTTCCCGGTGCGTCTGCGATTCGGTGGTGCGTGCGCCGATGGCCGTCCACGCGATCAGGTCGCCCAGGTATTGCGGCGAGATCGGGTCCAGTGCCTCGGTAGCTGTTGGCAAGCCCAGCTCGCACACGTCCAGCAGGAACTGGCGCGCCTTTTCCATGCCGGCATCGACGCGGAAGGAATCGTCCATGTCCGGGTCGTTGATATAGCCCTTCCAGCCGGTGGTGGTGCGGGGTTTCTCGAAATACACGCGCATCACCAGCAGCATCGTGTCCTGGACTTCTTCCTGCAGCGCCTTCAGGCGGCGCGCATAGTCGAGGCCGGCGACGGGATCGTGGATCGAGCACGGGCCGACGACGACGAACAGGCGCTTGTCCTTGCGGTCGAGGATGTTGCGCAGGTCCTCGCGGCCCTTCGTGACGGTGGCCGAGGCGGCGGCCGTCAGCGGCAGTTTCGCGTGCAGTTCGGCCGGGGTCGGCATGGACGCGAACGAGGTGACGTTGATGTTTTCGAGATCGGGGGCAATCATGGCTGAGTCTGCTTCTAGGTTGGCTGATGCTTTGGCTGGTCGAATAGTGTAGCCGAAATACGGTAAGCTGTTTCCATGACTACCGAAAACCCGTTCCATGCCGCACCGTTCATCAAGGAAATCGGCCGCGGCGTGAAGGGCGCGCGCAGCATGAGCCGCGCCGACGCTTTCAATCTGTACGAAGCCATGCTGGCCGGCCGCGTGTCCGACCTGGAACTGGGCGGCATCCTGCTGGCGATGCGCATCAAGGGCGAGTCCGTGGACGAGATCGCCGGCTTCCTCGATGCCGCCGAAGCGTCGTTCGCGCCGCTGCAGGCGCCGGCCGGCGAGTTCGTCCCCGTGCTGATCCCCACCTATAACGGTGCGCGCAAGATGGCCAACCTGACGCCGTTGCTGGCGCTGCTGCTGGCCCGCGAAGGCGTGCCGGTGCTGGTGCACGGCGTGCCGCACGACACGGGCCGCGTCGCCACCGCCGAAGTGTTTGCCGAGCTGGGCGTTCACGCGGCGGCGTCCGCTGCCGATGCGGAACGGGCGCTGGCCGATGGGCATGTGGCGTTCGTCACGATCGACACGCTGGCGCCGCGGCTGGCGTGGCTGCTGTCGCTGCGCCGCGTGCTGGGCGTGCGCAACTCGACGCACACGCTGGTGAAGATCATGCAGCCGTTCGCCGGACCGGCGCTGCGGCTGGTGTCGTACACGCACCCGGAATACCTGGAAACGCTGGGCGGTTACTTCCTCGGCGCACCCGCCGCCCGCGGCGATGCCTTCCTGATGCGGGGCACCGAAGGCGAAACCGTCGCCAACGCCACCAAGGCGCAGAAGATCGACTGGTTCCACGCCGGCGAACGGACGGTGCTGGTCGAGCGCCAGATGCTGGCCGACGCCATCCCCGCGCTGCCGGACGACAAGAGCGCCGCCGCCACCGCCGCGTGGATCACGGCCGTGCTGCGCGGCGACATCCCCGTCCCCGACCCGATCGCGCAGCAGGTCGCCCACTGCGTCACCGTCGCCCGCGACCTGCGCTCGCGCCACCCGAACGGATGAGTTCGTGTCCACCGTGGTGTCAGACACCGACATGGACACGAGCTCGGCCACAGCAGTTGATGAGCCCGTGTCGCTGTCGGTGTCTGACACCACGGGGTGAAAAGTGGACACAAGCTCGGCCATTGGCCATCGCGTAGAATGCCGGGTTTGGTGAAGAGGGAACGAGATGGCGGAACGGTTTGATGTGGCGGTGATCGGAGCAGGCGCGGCCGGGATGATGTGTGCGGCGGCGGCCGGGCAGCGGGGCCGGCGCGTGGTGCTGATCGATCATGCCGGCAAGCTGGCCGAGAAGATCCGTATTTCCGGCGGCGGGCGCTGCAATTTCACCAATGTGAATGCGGGGCCGGCCAATTTTCTTTCGGAAAATCCGCACTTCGCGAAAAGCGCGCTGTCCCGCTACACGCCGCAGGATTTCGTCGCGCTGGTTAAAAAGCACCGCATCGCGCACCATGAAAAACACAAGGGCCAGCTGTTCTGCGACGAGTCCGCCGAGCAGATCATCGGCATGCTGAAGGCCGAGTGCAGCACGGGCAATGTGCACTGGCGCATGCCGGCGAAGGTCGACACGATCGAGCAGGCGGCCGACGGTTTCCTCGTCCACACCGACCAGGGCGACATCGAAGCGGGCGCCGTCGTCATCGCCACCGGCGGCCTGTCGATTCCGAAGATCGGCGCCACGGACTTCGGCTACCGCATTGCCAAACAGTTCGGGCTGGCCATCGTCGAGCCCCGTCCCGCGCTGGTGCCGTTGACGTTCGACGAAGCCCAGTGGGCGCCGTTCGCGCCGCTGTCCGGCATCTCGCTGGCGGTCGACGTGGAGACGGGCACGCTGAAAGGCCGCAAGGCCACCGGCGCGCGCTTCCGCGAAGACCTGCTGTTCACGCACCGCGGCCTGTCCGGCCCGGCGATCCTGCAGATTTCCAGCTTCTGGCAGCCGGGCACGCCGATCGTGCTGAATCTGCTGCCGGAGATGGATGTCGCCCAGGAACTGATCGACGGCAAGAGCACCATCAAGAAGCAGCTGGCCAATGTGCTGGCCCAGTGGCTGCCGTCCCGGCTGGCCGACGGCCTGCTGGCCGCCCACGGTTTCGACGGCGAGGCGCGCCTGGCCGACATGCAGGACGTCCAGCTGCGCCGTCTCGGCGCCGCCATCAACCAGTGGACCATCACGCCGAACGGCTCGGAAGGCTACCGCAAGGCGGAAGTGACGCGCGGCGGTGTCGATACGAAGGAGCTGTCGCAGCAGACGATGATGGCCAACAAGGTGCCCGGTCTGTATTTCATCGGCGAAGCGGTGGACGTCACCGGGTGGCTGGGAGGCTACAACTTCCAGTGGGCATGGGCATCCGGGATGGCGGCGGGGCTGGCAATCTGATATGATTCCGGTCCCGGCCGTGCAACAGGGCCCGGTGCAGTAGTTTCCAGTGAGAGATGTTAGCGGGTGGACCGGTTTTCGGCTCAAAGCCTCTTGTCTGTCTGGACAAAAGCTGCTAATATCGCTGTCTTCCTAAAAACCCCTCTAACGGTTTGATTTTTACATGACCACTATTCGCCTTAAAGAAAACGAGCCGTTCGAAGTCGCCATGCGCCGCTTCAAGCGCACCATCGAAAAAACCGGTCTGCTGACCGAACTGCGCGCTCGCGAGTTCTACGAAAAGCCAACCGCAGAACGCAAGCGCAAGCTGGCAGCTGCCGTGAAGCGTCACTACAAGCGCATCCGCAGCCAGCAACTGCCGAAGAAACTGTTCTAATTACGCTCTCGCAGAACGGGCCAGCCGACGGCGCTTTTCGCCTCCCGGCCCGCATGCGTTTGCGCCACCCGCTCCGGCTCGTCCGCAGCGGGTTTTTCCTTTTTGACTTCACATTTTTTTGACGTCCTATTTTGAGGTAGCCATGAGCCTGAAAGCACAGATCACCGAAGACATGAAAAACGCCATGCGCGCCAAGGAAGCAGGCAAGCTGGCGACGATCCGCCTGATCCTGGCCGAAATCAAGCGCAAGGAAGTGGACGAGCGGATCGACGTCACCGAAGAGCAGACCGTCGCCATCATCGAAAAGATGATCAAGCAGCGCAAGGATTCGATCAGCCAGTTCGAGGCGGGCGGCCGCCAGGACCTGGCCGACATCGAAAAAGCCGAGCTGGTGGTGCTGGCCGCGTACATGCCGGCCGGCCTGTCGGACGAGGAAATCGCCGCCGAGGTGGGCGCCGCCGTGACGGCCTCGGGCGCCGCCGGTCCGCAGGACATGGGCAAGGTGATGGCCATCCTGAAGCCGAAACTGGCCGGCCGCGCCGACATGACGGCCGTTTCCGGCCTCGTCAAGAAGGCGCTGACCGGCGCCTGAGCCGGTACCGAAGCAGCCCGCCGCGCCTGTTGAGCCGGATCAAAATCCAGCCAGGCGCGGCGGTATAGTGTGATCTGCAACAACACGTAAAGAAACAAGCCACGTGATCCCGCAATCCTTCATTTCCGACCTGCTGAACCGCGTCGACATCGTGGACGTGGTGGGCCGCTACGTGCAGCTGAAAAAGGGCGGCGCCAATTTCCAGGGCCTGTGCCCGTTCCACAACGAAAAATCGCCCAGCTTCACCGTCAGCCCCACCAAGCAGTTCTATCACTGCTTCGGCTGCGGCGCGCACGGCACCGCGATCGGTTTCCTGATCGAATACTCGGGCATGGGCTTCGTCGATGCCGTCAAGGACCTGGCGCAGAACGTGGGCATGATCGTGCCCGAGGCGGACGACAGGATCCCGCCCGCCCAGCGGGCCCAGATGCAGGCGCAGAGCATGGCGCTGTCCGAGGCGATGTCGGCGGCAGGCGAGTTCTACAAGGGACAGCTGCGCAAGGCGCCCGGCGCGATCGGTTATCTGAAGGGGCGCGGCCTGACGGGCGAGATCGCCGCCCGGTTCGGCCTGGGCTACGCGCCGGAAGGCTGGGACAATCTGCGCGCCGTGTTCCCCCAATACGATGCGCCGGTGCTGGCCGAGGCCGGGCTCGTCATCGACAAGGTCGACGAGGAAGGCCGCCACATCAAGCGTTACGACCGCTTCCGCGAGCGGGTGATGTTCCCGATTCGCAACACCAAGGGCCACGTCATCGCGTTCGGCGGCCGGATCATGGAGCAGGGCGAGCCAAAATACTTGAATTCTCCGGAAACGCCTTTATTTTCAAAGGGTTCGGAGCTGTACGGCCTGTTCGAGGCGCGCCAGGCGATCCGCGATGCGGGCTATGTGCTGGTGACCGAAGGGTATATGGACGTCGTCGCGCTGGCCCAGATGGGCTTTCCGCAGGCGGTCGCCACCCTCGGCACGGCCTGCACGACGATTCACGTGCAGAAACTGTTGCGTCAAACAGACAACGTGATTTTCAGTTTCGATGGCGACCGGGCCGGCCGCAAGGCCGCCCGCCGCGCGCTGGAAGCCTGCCTGCCCCACGTGGCGGACGACAAGACGATCAAGTTCCTGTTCCTGCCGGCCGAGCACGATCCGGACAGCTATATCCGCGAATACGGCGCGCCCGCCTTCGAGCAGCAGGTGCACGAGGCGATGCCGCTGTCGCAGTTCCTGCTGCGCGAGGCGGCCGGCGAGCACGACCTGAACGAACCGGAGGGCCGCGCCCGCGTGCAGTTCGACGCGAAGCCGCTGCTGCAGGCCATGGCGCCGTCGGCGCTCCGGCTGCAGATCGTTCGCGGCCTGGCGTCGATGACGCAGAGCCTGCCGGGCGAAGTGGAGCAGCTGTTCGAGCTGTCGAAGCCGGTGGCCACGGCCCGCCAGGCCCCGCCGAAGAGCAAGCGGCAGGAGCCCGTGGGCCTGGAACTGAAGATCATCCGCGCGCTGGTGACGCACCCGTCGCTGGCCGCACCGCTGGACGAAACGGCGCAGGACGCGTTCCGCCAGTTCGGTCCGGAACAGTGCGAGCACCTGATGCACCTGGTGCAGCTGGCGCAGTCGCTGGGGCCGAACGGCACCTTTGCCGCGCTGGCCCAGCAGTTGAAGGAGCAGGGCGAGGAATACGACGCGATCATCGGCGAAATCGCCGCCGCGCCGGAACCGGATATCGATACGGAACGGCTGTGGCTGGCCGCGACGGTACGGCAGTTGAAGCTGGATTTGCTGAAAGCCGAACTGAACCAGCTGTTTTCCGCCGGACTGTCATCGGAGGAATTGGGTATTCGCTACCGCGAGATTACGGCGCGCCAGGACCTGTTATTACGCGAAGAGCAGGCCGATATGGCCAATCGTTAATGCGATACGTCCGCGATAAACCCGCGGATAACCTGCCGACGTGCCGTGCCAGGGCTGCACGTCTGGCAATTGAAATGTGGCGTGCTATAATAAAACGCTAAGTATTTCAATACCTTGGCAAGGTTTTTTCAGTTCAGAATTTGTGTTTGTTTTCAGTTAGTTAAGGCTCTTGATCGGCATGGGAATTGTGTCGGCGGCTGGGCCCGACCTGGTTGAGACGGCGCGAGTTTCTTGTCGCCGAGCGGGAACAACAACCGCGTCCTCATACCGTTCGTGCCTCTAGCCCGCACGCGCTTCCATACAGTAGAATTTCTGCCAAACATAGTTATCGGCTAACATCCGATGCGCGCGGCAGGTTCGGGTTTGTCGCCGGGAATAGAGCAAGGTAGTGTAGCAGTGCCGGATGGAGGAGATCCTGCGGTATGGTCTCCGGTGATTACGGCATCATCCTAAACCGTAAAGCAAGTCGTTGTGACATCGAAAGCACCTGTGCCAGCAAAGAAACCTGAAACCAAAGCGGCTGAAAAGCCCAGCAAAGTGACTGCCCGGGCAGCCAAGACGGCTGAGAAATCGGAAACCAGCGCGGAAGCGGGCGCCGAGGCGCGTGCGCCAGCGTTGCCGCCGGCGGTCAGCCAGACCACGGATGCGGCCACGCTGGCCGCGATCGACACCTCCGGTTACGTGCTCCCCTCCGTCAAGGTGCCGGGCCGCCGTGGCCGCAAGCCGAAGGAATTCCAGCCGGAAAACGACGAAGTCGCCGCGCTGAACGCCGTCGAGCGTGCCGAACTGAAAGCCGTGGACAAGGCGAAAGCCAAGGACCGCAAGGCCAAGGAAAAGGCGCTGCTGAAGGATGCGTTTTCGTCCGATACGGAAGCCACCGAGGAAGAGCTGGAACGCCGCCGCCAGAAGCTGAAGACGCTGATCAAGTTCGGCAAGGAGCGTGGTTTCCTCACGTATGCCGAGATCAACGACCATCTGCCCGACAACATCGTCGACCCGGAAGCGATCGAAGGCATCATCGGCACGTTCAACGACATGGGCATCGCCGTCTACGAACACGCGCCGGATGCCGAGACGCTGCTGCTGTCCGATAACGTGGCCACCGTCACCAGCGACGACGAAGCGGAAGCGGCCGCCGAGGCGGCACTGTCCACCGTGGACTCCGATTTCGGCCGCACTACCGACCCCGTGCGCATGTACATGCGTGAAATGGGCTCGGTGGAACTGCTGACGCGCGAAGGCGAAATCGAAATCGCGAAACGGATCGAAGACGGCCTGAAGGACATGATCCAGGCCATCTCCGCCTGCCCGGTGACGATCGCCGAGATCATCGCCACGTCCGACCGCATCCGCCACGACGAGATCAAGATCGACGAGATCGTCGACGGCCTCGTCGACGACAACGAGGAAGGCGGCACCACCCAGGCGCCGCCGTCCACCGCATCCGAGGATGACGAAGACGACGAGGACGCCGAAGAAGAGGAAGCAGAGGAAGAGGAAGAAGCAAGCCCGTCCGGCGCAGCGGCCGGCTACTCGGCCGAACAGCTGGAAGCGCTGAAGAACCGCGCGCTGGGCAAGTTCGACGAGATCGCCAACCAGTTCGACAAGATGCGCAAGGCCTTCGAGAAGGAAGGCTACAACTCGAAATCCTACGTCAAGGCGCAGGATTCGATCTCGAACGAGCTGCTGGGCATCCGCTTCACCGCCAAGGTGGTCGAGAAGCTGTGCGACACGCTGCGCGGCCAGGTCGACGAAGTGCGCCACATCGAGAAGCAGATCCTCGACGTGGCCGTGAACAAGTGCGGCATGCCGCGCGCCCACTTCATCAAGGTTTTCCCGGGCAACGAAACGAACCTGGACTGGGTCGACGGCGAAGTGGCCGCGAACCACGCGTACAGCGCAATCCTGGGCCGCAACATCCCGACGATCAAGGAACTGCAGCAACGCCTGATCGACCTGCAGGCCCGTGTGGTGCTGCCGCTGCCGGACCTGCGCAACATCAACCGCCAGATGGCCGCCGGAGAAATGAAGGCGCGCAAGGCGAAGCGCGAAATGACCGAGGCCAACCTGCGGCTGGTGATCTCGATCGCGAAGAAGTACACGAACCGGGGCCTGCAGTTCCTCGACCTGATCCAGGAAGGCAATATCGGCCTGATGAAGGCGGTGGACAAGTTCGAATACCGCCGCGGCTACAAATTCTCCACGTATGCCACGTGGTGGATCCGCCAGGCGATCACGCGCTCGATCGCGGACCAGGCACGCACCATCCGGATCCCCGTTCACATGATCGAAACGATCAACAAGATGAACCGGATCAGCCGTCAGATCCTGCAGGAAACCGGCGCCGAACCGGATCCGGCGACGCTGGCGATCAAGATGGAAATGCCGGAAGACAAAATCCGCAAGATCATGAAGATCGCGAAGGAGCCGATCTCGATGGAAACGCCGATCGGCGACGACGACGATTCCCATCTGGGCGACTTCATCGAGGACAACAACACCCTCGCGCCCTCGGATGCCGCGTTGCACGCATCGATGCGCGGTGTGGTGAAGGATGTGCTCGACTCGCTGACGCCGCGCGAAGCGAAAGTGCTGCGCATGCGCTTCGGCATCGAAATGTCGACCGACCACACGCTGGAAGAAGTGGGCAAGCAGTTCGACGTGACGCGCGAACGCATCCGCCAGATCGAGGCGAAGGCGCTGCGCAAGCTGCGCCACCCGTCCCGCTCCGACAAGCTGAAGAGCTTCCTCGAAGGGAATTGAAGAGGGAATTGAAGGCGATGCCTTGACGGCGGCCGGTGCAGGCCCTATTCTGCCGAGTTCGTTCAGCAGCAGGAACGAACCCGGCAGGGCAGGGCGGTACCGAATTCCGTTTCACCTTACCGCAGTACAGTGCTTCAAACGTATGCCGCGCTCGCGGGATGCTTCAAGGTTACACCTCAGGGCCTCTAGCTCATGCTTGGTTAGAGCAGCGGACTCATAATCCGTTGGTGCCGTGTTCGACTCACGGGAGGCCTACCAATACAGTTTTTGCTGTGAAATCAAGCCCTTACGATAATTCGTTCGGGCTTTTTTTTGTTCCAGATGGGACAAGTCAGCTGTCAAAAACTGCCCTTTGCCGGAAAACTGCCGGAACAGGATGATTCGACTCAAGCGTTATCTAACGATTGGAGAATCATCTATGGCATATATCAAAAAGCGTGGAGAGTACTGGCGGGCAGAAGTGCGCCGAAAAGGACATAAGCCCGTCTACCGCACGTTCGACACACAGCTCGAAGCGCAGAAGTGGGCGCGCCGGCTAGAGGCGGAAATCGACACTGGCTTCTACGTCGATAACTCTGCGGCTCAGAAAATGACCCTTGGCGCAGCCCTCGAGCAATACAGGCGGGATGTAGCCGCTAAAAAGCGTCACCCAGCCCAAGAAAACGGACGAATTGATCGCTGGCTTCGCAGCGAGCTTTCCTACCGTACCTTAGCTAACTTGAAGGGCGCTGACTTCGCAAAGTATCGGGACCTGCGGAGGACCCAGGGTAGGGCGGAGAACACGATCCGCCTCGAGCTGCAGCTGGTGAGCCACCTATACGAAATCGCCCGCAAGGAATGGGGAATGGAGGGCTTGATGAATCCGCTCAAGAACATCCGGAAACCCAGCGTAAGCGCTTCACGTGATCGGAGGCTGGAGCCTGGCGAGTACGAGAAGATCAAAGGCGAGTTAGCCAAGAGCGGGAATCCGTATGCCGCGCCGGCATTCGACCTGGCGATCGAGACCAGTCTAAGGCAAGGCACCCTGTTTGGGCTTCGATGGGAGTGGGTGGATCTGGACAAGCGATTGGTCCGAATCCCTCTCTCCGCGCGCGGAGCCGATAATAAAGGTGTGCCAGCTGCGCTCCCGCTATCGATCAAGGCGCATTCGGTGCTGTTGTCCTTACATCCAGTCGACGGGACTGGAGCACTGCAGATGGCGCCTTCAGGCCCAATTTTGGATACCACGCAAAACGCTGTCCGGTGCATCTGGAAGCGGGTTTTGCCGTTGCTTGGAATCGAGAATTTGCGTTGGCATGACCTCCGCCACGAGGCCGCGTCTCGTCTCTTCGAGAAAGGGCTTCATCCGTTCGAAGTCGCTAGTATCACAGGTCATAAAAGCATGCAGATGCTGAAGCGATACACGCATCTCAAGCCGGAAAGCCTTATCGCGAAGTTGGGATGAGAAAATGCACAAAACATCACTTTTTCGCGTGTATTGTGACTGGCCTTACGAAACGGCAGTGTTTGTGGAGGCGAGCGATCGCCAAAGTGCCTCGGCCAAAATATCAACGCTGATCGGAACGCTTTACGGGTGTCGTCCAGATAAGGTGTCCTTTTACAACCTCGATTCTTACACCGAGCTCATGGACGAGAAGGGCATCAGTGATGACTTGGACTTTAGGCTCTTTGAATCAGGGTGGAATGCCAACGGGGTAACGTCTTGGGTGGAAAGTCCGTTATTCCTTGCTCCCGTGAACAACGCGTACTTGCTTGGCATATGGGGTCGACTGCAGCGTTATCTCGACGAGACGGGAGTCGGCAAGCTACACCAGGCGCATTCCCGTATGTGACTGGGCCGCATTGTCGCTGGCCGGGACAACCGGCCAAAACGCTCCTACATGCGCCCAGGACACGTGCGGGTGCCCTTCGGGCATCCGGGCCTTCGCCCGGACTCAAATCGCCCGCACCGGCTGTTCAAACGTGCGTAAGGGTCTATAGGAGACAGCGGCGGCAGTTCGACCAGCGGCAGGTGTCGCCAGTCGAAGACCAATTGGCTGAGACATGCCGCGCTCGCAGCCCCAAACTCCGATGAGGACCGGGACCGGCTGCTTCCGACCCAAACCGGACGTATGACCATCTTTTGCATAACGGCTGTCACAAGAGCGTGATACCTAACTTGCTATAGGCATTCTTCGTTGACGACGCCACCGTGTCCGCAGTTACGAGCGTATGGATCGCATCCGCCGGACATACAACGTACTGCGCTACGGTCCCAAGCTTTTCAGGTGTAATCAACGCGACGACATGTCCAGCCGAACGCATCATCGCGCGCTTGACGGCTGCCTCTTCAGCACTGGCAACAGTAAGTCCCACTTCGGGATGCAAACCATAGGCGCCCAGGAAGCAGGTGTCGGCACGGACCTGCCGGAAGAAGTCGATGGTCTCACTGCCCAACGTCACGCGGTAAGGCGCATGTAATAAGCCTCCCGCCAGCCGTACCTCAATGCCTGGATACTCTAGCAGCAGGTTAGCTGCCGGCAGGCTATTGGTAACAACCGTCAGGCAACGCGCCGAAGCTAGCGTACGCGCCAACCAAGTTACGGTCGTGCCGGCATCCACAATGATTAACTGGCCGTCCCGTATCAACGTGCGCGCTTTACGTGCTATGTCCTGCTTGGCAGCGGCGTCATGTCGCTCGCGCGCCCCGAACGCATCCGGGATTGGGGAAGATGGCAGCGCGCCGCCACGCACCTTGCTTAGCAAGCCTTGCCGCTGCAGTTCGTCGACGTCGCGCCTGACTGTATCTTCTGAGACCTGCAGCGCAACACTGAGCGGGCCTAGTTCTACTTGGCCCTGCTCGGTCAGACGCGCGAGGATGTATTGCTGACGTTCGTGTTTTAGCATTGCGCTCCCTTAAATATTTGCGGTATTTTGCAGTTTTTTGCGATATTATGCAATTAATCCTCACCAAAACTGACACCTGCCTACAATGACGACTGCATTCAAAGCTGTATTGTTTGACCTTGATGGCACACTCGCGGATACGCTGCCGTTGTGCATAGCTGCTTTTCGCAGTGCCATCGAGCCCGCTACCGGCGCAGCGCTCAGCGATGCAGAAATCGTCGCTACCTTCGGCCCGTCCGAGGAAGGCACGATAGGCACGCTCGCCCCCAACCATTACGACGCCTGTATGGCGGCCTACCTCGCCCATTACGAACGGCTGCATTCGGGTTGGCCCGACCTGTTCGATGGCATGCGAAGTCTGCTGGACGACTTGCGTGCGCGCGGCATCCGACTGGGGCTGGTCACAGGCAAGGGTGGCGCGAGTACGCAGTTGTCACTGCACCAGTTCGGCCTGGCCGATTGCTTCGAACTCATAGAGACCGGCTCACCGAACGGCCCGCGCAAGCCGGACGCACTACGCATCATCCTGGCTACTTGGCAGCTGGCATCTACGGAAGCCGTATATATTGGCGACGCACCCAGCGACGTAACGGCGGCGCGCGCTGTCGGCATGCCGGTCGTGGGGGCGGGCTGGGCAGAGACCTCGGATAACGCCGCTTTGGCAGCTATGGCGCCGGATTACCTCGCAACCTCCGTCGATGCCCTGCGCGCTTGGCTTCTACCGCGGTTGGCCGCGCCCGACAGTACAGCATGGCTTCGCATCGCCCAGCGCGTGCAGGCGCTGTCGCAGACCGGACTCGGATTCGGCCCATCGCCATACGACGCCGAGCGCTACCAGGAATTGCTTCAGCTAGGTCAGCGTATGCTGCACCACTTGACTGGTGTGCCCCTGCCGGTACTCGAACACGAGGCCGCGACGCACACCGGCTACGCGACGCCGAAGATTGACATACGCGCCGTGATCTTTCGCGGCACCGACGCGATTCTGATGGTGCGCGAAAAAGCGGACGGCGGCCGCTGGTCGCTGCCGGGAGGCTGGGCCGACGTTGGCTATTCCCCGTTTGAGGTCGCCGTCAAAGAAGTGCGCGAGGAAACCGGCCTTCACGTCGAGGCCACGCGTCTGCTGGCACTGTGGGACATGCGCAAGCATCCGCATCCGCCCCAGTCATGGTACATCTACAAAGCACTTATCGACTGCCGCGTACTAGGCGGCGGCATGCTTGGAGAAACCCCCGAGACGACGGAGGCGCGGTGGGTGACGCGTCCCGAATTGCCGGGACTGGACCTATCGACCGGCCGGATCACGTTTTCGCAACTGGAGCGTTTGTTCGAGTACGCGGACAAGCCCGATCTGCCAGCAGCGTGCGACTAGCCATATTCGATGATCTTGGAGTTCTAACCATTGAAGTTGAGTTGGTTAAGGCTGCCCCTGCCCCTGCCCTGCCCCTGCCGCTGTTGCAAGGCGCGTAAGTCAGCCGGCAACGGCCGCTTTTGGCCGATAGCGGAAGTTAGTCACGCTCAGTGTAACTCAGCAAGAAGCAGTGGACTTCGCTACTCCAGCCTGCGGTAGTCGCAGCAATTTGCAAAACGTCGCGTCTATTGCGGAAAGTCACAGTCGTGCCCAGGCATGCGAGCCGTAGCTTCGGCGGATCCCCAGGCGGCCGTACGCCGGTGATGCAACAGAATCTCTACGTGCAGAGATACCTTTTCCTGCTGCAATCATTAATGGCGTATCGTAACGGTTACGATACGATACGATACGATACGATACGTCGAATTTTTCCAACGCTCCTGCAGCGCGGGTCTTCCCTTGTTGGATCGACTTGGTGATTCAAGGCTGGGCGTAAAGCTCTCGATTTGCAATTAATTGGAAATTACAAATTTTGCTTGAAAACTATATAGGGCGTATCTTGTATGGTGAACTGAGCCGTTGCGACGCGCATCCCCTTAAACCCTTTGGAAAAGGCCCCATGACTAACCCGTTCCAGCATCGCGAGCCACACATCGAGCATAACGAGCGCATCCGCACGCCCCAGCGGGAAACTTATCGCGCCCTGCGCGAGGTATTTCAGTCGGCCGGGCAGGAAGAGCGCGAGTTCGCCGTTATCCTGCCAGTCGGGTGCGGCAAGTCCGGCAGCATCGCGATAGCGCCGTTCGCTTTCCTCTCGCGGCGCACGCTCGTGATCGCGCCTGGCGTCGCCATCGCGCAGCAGCTGGGCCGAGACTTCGACCCGAGCAACCCGAACATGTTCTACCAGAAGTGCGCCGTCCTCGCTGGCGAGCCGTATCCTGAGCCAGTGGAGATTCGCGGGACGACGACTAACCGCGCCGACCTGGACGAGGCGCACGTTGTCATCACCAACATCCAGCAGCTCCAAGGCGGCGATTCTAACCGGTGGCTGCGGCAGCTTCCGGCCGATTACTTCGATCTGATCCTGTTCGACGAGGGGCACCACGGCGTAGCCGATAGCTGGATGGCCCTCAAGGCCCAGTTCCCGGCGGCGCGGATCGTCAACTTCAGCGCCACGCCAATGCGAGCCGACGGGCAGGTAATGGAAGGGCGCGTCATCTACACGTACTCGATCTTCGAGGCAATCCGGGAAGGCTACGTCAAGGGCCTGAAGGCAGTACAGCTTAACCCCCGCACGCTCCGCTATGTCCGCAGTGAGGACGGCCAAGAGGTCGAGGTCGCGCTCGACGAAGTGCGTCGGCTGGGCGAGGAAGACCCCGACTTCCGCCGAAGCATCGTGACGTCCGCCGAAACGCTGAATACCATTGCCAACGCCTCCATCCGTGAACTGCATCGGCTGCGAGAGGAGACCGGGGAGCAGAGGCTGAAGATCATTGCGTCAGCCCTCAACTACGAGCATTGCCGCCAGGTGGTAGAAGCCTACGCGGCACGGGGCCTACGCGCCGCATACGTGCACTCGCGGGAAGACGGGCCGGCCAACCTGCGGGTGATGCAGCGGCTGAATAACCACGAGCTCGACGTGATCGTACAGGTGCGCAAGCTCAACGAAGGATTCGACCACCCGTTCCTGTCCGTAGCTGCCGTGTTCAGCATCTTCAGCAACCTGTCGCCATTCGTGCAGTTCGTCGGCCGCATCATGCGCGTCATCCAGCAAAACACCCCCGGTCATGTCCTCAACCAGGGTGTCGTCGTGTTCCACGCCGGCGCGAACATCGCACAGCGATGGGCCGATTTCCAAGAGTTCAGCAAAGCTGATCGCGACTACTTCGACCAGCTCCTGCCGGTGGAGGACGTTGATCCGGATCATGGCCCTGCGGAGCGCGTGATCGAGCCCGTTCCGCACGACTTGTCGGGCCTCGAGGTGCGCGGTCAGTCCGAGGTCCATCTCGAGGAAATCCCCCTGCTACAGGACGACGCGGCTCTGGCCGCCCTGCGCGTGCTCCAAGCGCGCGGCTATAGCACTGAGGATATCGCTGCTGCGTATCAGACACTGCAGCCAGTCCCGGTCGCCCGCGTGCGCCAGCGCCAAGCGATGCGCAACGGGCTTCCGGCCCGGGTGAGTACGGCGGCGGCTAGGATTCTCGGCGAGCGGGGCATCAACCCACAGGGCCGCGAGCTCGACAGGCGGCAGTTCACCCGTACGAACATTGTCATGATGGTGGCGGCCATCAACAAGCATGCAAACGCCCTGGTTGGGATGGGATCAGGCCAGCGGCACGAATTCTCGCTCGAGATGCTCGACCGGATCGACCAGGGATTCGACGACATTCTCGCGGCAGCCGTAGCGGAGATGTTCGATGGCCATTAAATCGCTCATTACGCGAGTCGAAGTAGACACCGCCGGCAAGGCCCACAACTGCCAGGCCAACGCCAGGCATCGGATCGAGAAGGGGGACGTGCGCCTGAAGGTCCGGAATGACCGGAGCTGGGACCACTACTGCCTGGCGTGCGCGAAGAATATCATAGGGCGGGACATAGAAAAGCTCCAGGGCCTTCAGGACATGAAGCCACCCGCAGCGCCGGCGTAGTACTGGGCCAGAGGCGGCAGAACGTTTATACAAATCTTCCCATGAACGTTCCGCCGCACCTCAAACCCCAACCTAGAAAGCGTGAACACCGTCGTGGGCGGCGCCGCCCAACTGGCCAAGCTCGCCTAGATACCGAGCTATTCTGTCGGTTAGTCCGGTCGCAACTTGCGAGCGTTGCCAGACCCAAGTTCGACGAGCGTAAATTCTCTCAAGGAAATGAGCGCACTGGTGTAGAGCGTCAGTAGTCCAGATCCAAGTTTTTTACGAAAATGTCAAAGGCCCCTACACACACTGGGCCCCCAACGGCAGCTCGCTCTCGCTCAGCTGCAATCACGCTTGGTAACCTCGCCGCGTCTCGACATGCGGTGGCCACGGAATCGACGCTGGTTTGTAAAACTGCATAGATCCGTCTGAAAGCCCGCGGCTTTGCACGCTCCAAGTCGGGTGCGGCCTCTACAATGAGATCTTCGATGAGTGGTTTTGAAACCAGCGATTGGTTGTTAAAATTGTGGCCAGCCATGGCACCTCCAGTCAGGTTGTCAGGTTAGGCGAGTTCAACGGGTGCAACCGATGAATTCGCCGACTTACAGGAGCATGCCTCTGCGCACGTCCTGATGAACTACGTTAACAGCATTTCCTACGGTTTACAACATACTTGGGTCACATTGGCCTAGCCAAACCATACCTGACAACCCATCCATACACCGCTAGGGTCACATTGACCCTGACATTAGGCATGTGATGAGGTCGGTCCGCGCTAGATCCCGAAACCCGAGTCAATGTGACTCATCTAACTCATCCAAAGCGGTCAGCTTTTCAGCGTACGACGTGCACCTGGCGTTGCTTTTCTTGTAGCTCTGACGGCACGAGCTGCGCTAACGGAAGCCGGGGCTAGTCCGCCGGATCCTGACGCCATTTGGGCTTGTCCGTATAAACGCTTCGTTTCGTCTACTGTATGTCCCAGTGCGGTTGATACCTCTTCCTCAGAAAGAAATTTCTTGAAATCACTCGCAGCTTGGTGACGCAAGCTGTACGGTGTAATTTCTGAATTCCTACGAGGCCAAAGCTTCTTGCCTACACGTCTTATCGCGGAAGTAAAATTGACTTTGCTCTCGGTCACCGCAACAATTGTTTCGTCTCCAAATTGATCGAAAATATCTTTGTGTAATGACTTAATTAGTGGGCTCGAATTTTCGGATATGGAGTAACGAATTTCACGCCAGGGTTGACCCTGCTGCTCTTTAACCTTCGCCCCCTCGATTCTTAGTGTAATGCTGGCAGCCGTTGTTGTAATTTGTATTCCCTTCTCAAGTTCAGCGGGCCGGCACCCAGTAATCGCTGCAATCATAAAATCAGTTCTATACTTGCTAGTGGTAAATTCCCTGAGCATCTGTTCGCGCCAATCGTCAGGGAGACCACGAAGATCTTGTCGTTTCGAGTGTCGTTTCTCTGGCTCGGCAATGGGGCATATTCCGCGGTTGCCCTCGATAAAACCGTTAAGGCTCACGAGATTTTTGATCGAGTGAACTGTAGAGAGCCATTCGATCGTGTTACCTAACTTTTGTTGAGCGTCTTGGAGAGGGATTAAACGGTCGAGCGACGATTTTATATGATGACGCAAAGCGGCAAGTCTTCGATGGTAGGTTCTTTTCGATCGCGTGGTAGTGGTAATGGATTCCCAAAGCTGCGATGCTAGTCTTGCGTTATATCGCTCTGCCAGGCGTTGGATTTCGCGATCATATCCTGTCAGCGTGGCCAAAGACGCTGAACTGGTCGGCAATAGCTTCATGATTTCTCGTCCAGACTTTACGATCGCATACAGGTTTTCTTTAGCGCTCGGATCCATACTTTTCTTGCTCTTAGTTCTTCATTCGTTCCCGGATGGGCACTTGTCGCTACGCTCCCCGGTGAACCGGTCAGTGCCCACATTCTCTGTGCTTAGAATCTTACCACAGAGAATGTCATGTTGTTGAGCACAGAGAATGTGTTGTTGCTGAGCACAGAGAATGTCTTGCTTTTGAGAACGCACGGCGTATAATCGATAGCGTAGAGATTGGTATTTAGGTAGTCGATATTGTCCAGGGAGCTTGTAGATGGCTAATAACTTATTGCAGGGGAATCCTTATGGCCTTGCATTCGAGCGTCAGGCTAGGAACAAGGAAAACGCTGCCTGGGTGGCGGAGCTCGAAGCTCTAAAAACGCGACTTGAAATAGCAGAGGTTGAACGTGAGGTTAGTGTTGCCTACGTTACCGCCTTGAGGCATGCGCTCAAAGATATTATGCCAAATCATCGGCTGCTCGATGATAAGGTGGCGATCGATTTTTTCGAGAAAACCCGCATAGCTGCTTACAAGAAGCGCCGTCCAGGCGAACACCAAATTGAGCAATCGAGCAGGATGCGTCCATGAAAAATATTCTACTTGGTATTGTGCTAGCTCTTTCTGTTTTATTTTCTGTTGATCCGGTAAACGCAAGTGACGGGGTAGGGCAGAGTCCCGCTCCTGAGACGACTACTGCTAATCCCTGTCCCACAAACGATAGCGTTTGCGCAGAGCAAAAAGCCAGGGAGTTGCAGAAGGCAGCTAAGGACCACGAGGAAAAAATGGAAGAGCTAAAAGCTCGAGCGTTGGGTAAGGTTTGATAGAGTATTTTTGGCTCAACACGGCATATGGCACTGCATTCCGATAATGAGAGCGTCATCGCGCAACGCTGCGCGAGTTTAGGACTATCGCGAATGCAAGCAGAATTACTTGCGCACGCTGGGCCATTTCCGTGCGACCTCTATTATGCCCTCGGGATCGATGAGCGTTCTATTAAGGATTGGCTTAAAATTGCCGCGCAAACTGCAAGTGTGAGCTATCGTGGTGAGGTAACCAGCGATATTCTATTGTCAGTTCTAACTTCAGGCGACGTTCCGCCTGAATATGCAGCGCACATCAACTACCTATTTGAAGAGACGCCGGCGCGAGTGCTGATAGGAGCCGTTGAGCAGGCTGCGCAGCAGAGCGGCGTCCCTATCGTCGACATCTGGCAATGTGTGCGCCAGTTGGGTTGTAAACGCCTCGGTGCTTCCTAGTAGGAACACGAGGCGCACCACCACAGTTTCATGCCGTGGCTACCATGGCTTCCATAAACCTGCCTTTCCTACACTCCTGCGCGTTTGCGCGTGCCACGTCGATGCGATCGCTTCTGCGCAATCTTCGGCCGACCGCAGGGCCGGCGCGAGCTTGAGACTTAGCTGAAGTGCCTTCTGGATGGCTTGTGGCCATTCAGATTCAGGCTCGTCACTGACGTCGTATAGCGACAAACCAGCAATAAGCGGGTCGTCGACTCGGCCCTGGACATGCTCTGCAGCCCTACGCAGCAAAACTGCATTCATTGCTGCAAATGGCCAAGTGTGTCCGGCTAAGCGTGGATCGGCGCGAACGATTAAAACATGGCTTAGCTCATGCAGATAGAGTTTCAGCAAACGACGAGGCGAGTCCCACGAGTCAAAGCGAATATTGATCTTCATATCCGGGTCGATGATCGGTCGCCAACACCAGGCGGGATAGTATTTGCCCCCGGGGGATTCGTCAGTGAATACGACGTTGGAATGCGATTCGAGAACCAACCGGTCGGCCAGCTGCTCCCCTAGAACAACTGCAGCAGTAGGAGGTACGGGCCGACATCCGATCGACGTTAGGTTTATTGGCATAGGGGTTACTTTCGTCCCTACTGCTTACGTCCGCGCTGAGCGCAGCATTGTTTTCATATCGGCCAATATTTGCCGGCCTTCCGGACTCGGCGCAGATGGCCGATTTGCTGGAGCGTCTTGTGGAAGGGTGGCCGCCGCGGTTGCGCGTCGACGTTGGATGACACGGCAATGCATGCGCTCAAAGTCGTCTTGTAGCGCTTTGATCGTCAGGCGCTGGAACCAGGCAGTTGGCAGTTTGATCGCTTGCCGTTCACCACGCTTGCCGGCTTCTAACACGCCTGCAAGTTCATCCAGCAGATCTTGGCAAAGCGCGAGGTCGCTGATCTCATGTTTGCAGAGGACCGCCAGGAGAGGACCTTTAATCGACACGATCGACGACTCGAAGGCGAGATTGTAATAAATCTCACTACCACCACGTTTTTCGTGTGCGGGCCGTCCCGCGAGTCCTGTTGTAGTAGTGGTAGTAGTTTCAATTGGTACTTCTTCAGTTGGTACTTCTTTATGGCCGGGATGGCCGGCGGTGGTTGAGCCAGCAGTGGCTGCACCGGGCACCGGTAAGCCATCGCCGGCAAACCCGCCCATGGACGCTGGTTCTGGGTTGAAGACGATGTTCCAGATCCAGTGGCCACCCGGTCCGTTTGTCCGTCTGCGGATGAGGTAGCCAGCCGCCTCTAACTCGGAGGCAATGCGTTGCCAACGGTCTTTGCCGAGCATCGGCACCTTGTCGTCAGATTCGCTGATGTGGGCAGACTGGCCCTTGCGGGCGAGTCTGCGACGGAGAGCC
The DNA here is from genome assembly GCA_002454505.1 of Oxalobacteraceae bacterium UBA6704. Taxonomy (GTDB): domain Bacteria; phylum Pseudomonadota; class Gammaproteobacteria; order Burkholderiales; family Burkholderiaceae_D; genus Rugamonas. Next base: position 30,894 of record DKJA01000039.1, on the reverse strand, counting down.
GTCACACTGATCTGCCAATTATTCGGTTTCACAGCCAGCCAGGCGGCCACAGCCCTGCTATCGAGATCAAGCCGATCATCCTCAAGCAGCGCCTCTGGGACGGCACCCCAGCGCGCTCTGTGCTGGACTTGCACGACCCCGCCACTATGATGAGGGAATGCCTGCAGGCTTGCTTCGCTACGCCCCATTAACGTTCACCTTTCAGGTCCGAGGCGTGCCGCGGCCGGCCTACCCGCTTCGGGCTTTGCCTTTCCGCTTGCTGCCCACCCGTCTGCTCGCGTGCGGCCGCAGCCTCTTCGAGCCACCGCCGAATATCGCGAGCGAACCAGCACGCCTTCCGCTTCTCCGGAAACGCTGTAGTAGGGAGCTCCCCTCGATAGTTCATCTGGCTAAGCGCGGCTGGCGTAGTGCTGAGTAGCTCGGCAAGCTCTTCGCGCGTCACGATCGCTTGGTCGGCCATCCGCGCGAACACCACTCGAAAATCCGTTTGTGTAGTTCTCATGTGATCACCTGTGTGTACTGGAGTTTATCTACGCCAAACTGTATGATTGCTTTATGGAAAAGTCGCAGGGCAGTTTTTGCACGCTGGAGCATTTGATGACTGTTGACCAAAAACAGCCTCCGAACGTTGGGCCAAATAGCGGGCGTGCCCTTGCTGGGCCGATCAAAGGTTTTGTGCACCGCCTGGTGTATGCAGTGAAGAGCTCAACAGGACTGTCATATCGCGAGCTCGACAAGGCGCTTGGGTTCCCAGTGACTACTGACTCTGTCACTGAGGCCTACGTGACACTGCACTCCAGGCGCGCCAGGGCAGTGCAGGCCGCAAGCGTGCAGAGTCTCGAAAATAGGATTGCCAAGTTCCTCGATCGCCCAGCTTTCAACGTTGTCGTTCGCAACCTTGGAACAGGGACGCACATCACAAATCTCACCGGTGGCATGGACGTCATAGCCACAGTGGCAGCGTACAAGCCGCCGAGGAGTAGGCGTAACGTTGAATTCGCAGCGATGGATTCCCGAGGACTGATCTTCGTCGGCTACGAGTACCTTCCAGATCACGAGATGATGGGGTTCGGCGCGAACCTTTTACCTGGGCCTTTGGACATTGAAGTATACCGAGGGCAAATCGAGCGCGCAGCCACCTCATATCCTACGGATCATCCACAGCATGCAACGATGCAGAACTACGCGCGCGACCGTGAGCGCTGGCTGGATTCCCTTCTGCGCTTGCGTGCCGGAAATCTGCCGGAACAGAGTGTTGATGTAGTGTGATCTACAGTGATCTGATGTGATGAAAAACCTTGTTAAATCAAGTGATTAGGAGTAATCTCCCAAGCGCTTGATTCGACTCATAATCCGTTGGTGCCGTGTTCGACTCACGGGAGGCCTACCAACCATTCCGCTGGTTCGCTGGAGAAATTTTCATAGTGGAAATTTCACGCAGCACTTCGACCTGTCAGCGCATGCCACCCGAACCCAGAATGATCTCGCCCGTCACCCAGCCGGCATCGTCCGAGGCGAGGTAGGCGACGATCGGCGCAATGTCCTGCACCTGGCCGATGCGGCCGAGCGGTGTCAGGCTCTCGTTCCAGAGCTGGAAGTCGGAGCCCATCGCCCCGGCGGCGTGGGTGCCTTCCGTTTCGATCAGGCCGGGGCTGACGGCATTGACGCGGATGCCGCGCGGGCCGAGTTCGCGTGCGAGTACACCGGTGATGGTGTCGATCGCGCCCTTCGTGCCGCTGTAGATCGCACTCTCGGCCGGCAGAACCCGCGTGACGTTGGAGCTGATGTTGATGATGCTGCCGCCCCGGCCCAGATGCGGCGCGGCGGCGCCGGCAACCAGCAGCGGACCGAGCACGTTGATGTCGAACTGCCTGCGATAGCGTTCTTCGGTGGTCTCTTCGATTCTGGCGAACTGGTAAATGCCGGAGTTGTTCACCACGATATCGAGCCGCCCGAAGTGGTCGAGCGCCGCCCTGACCAGCGCTTCGACCTCCGCCTTGCTGGTGACATCCGCACCCACCGCCACGGCGGTCCCGCCGGCCGCTTCGATGTCGGCGACCACCTTCTCCGCACCACTCCTGCTTGACGCGTAATTGACGACGACCTTCGCGCCGTCGGCCGCCAGCTGGCGGGCGATGCCCGCGCCGATCCCTTTCGAAGCGCCTGTCACGATGGCGACCTTGTCTTTCAATTTGTTCATGGCCTGATTTCCGGATGTGGCTGGCCCGGGACAGGCCAGCGCGATTAAAAGCGCCATGGTGACGCCTGCAATATTGTCTGTGAACTGCCATCCATGTATATTTCACGTACATTTTTGAACGGGTACACGGTATGGAATGGAGCGACGTGCGGATTTTTCTCGCCGTGGTGCGCGGCCGGTCTTTCGGCGAGGCAGCCCGCACGCTGAGTGTGAGCCATCCGACCGTGGGGCGCCGGATCAAGGCGCTTGAAGGCGCGGCGGAGCAGGCGCTGTTCCGCCGGACCAGGGATGGACTGGTGCTCACCGATGCAGGAGACGCCGTGCTGACGCTGGCGGAAGCCATGGAAAATGCCGCGCTGGCCATGGAAAGGCGTCTGGCGGGCAATCACGAACGCCTCGAAGGCATCCTGCGGATCTCTTCGGCCGAGTGGTTTGCCGGCCATGTGCTGGCGCCTGTGCTGGCCGAATTGACGCGCCGCCATCCGGCCGTCGTGCCGGAGGTTATCGCGAGCTACCGGTTGCTGGATCTTTCGCGTCGCGACGCCGATGTGGCGTTTCGCATTGTTCCCTTCACCGAGCCGGACATCGTGCAACGCCGCCTGATGAGGATTCCATACGGGCTTTACGGCTCAGCCGACACGGCACGTGCCATGCAGAACGATCCCGCTGCCGTGGGACTCATTCTGATGAATACGGCACAGTCCCACTTTCCCGATGTGGCCTGGCTGGTCGACCGGTTTCCGCAGTCGAGGCGTGTCTTCACCAGCACGAGCCGGGCCGTGCAGGCCCAGATGTGCCAGCGGGGCATGGGTATCGCAGTGCTGCCGAGGCCGCTGGGCGATGCAGTGTCCGGATTGCAGCGCATCGACATGCCAGATCAGCCGCCAGGCAGGGAGATCTGGGTGGGTTACCACCAGGACCTGCGGCACATGGATCGTCTGCGCGCGCTGCTGGAAATCGCCGATACGATGCTGGCGGATTCCTCGCTATCGATGTCCACCGGGAACTGACGCAAAAAAGCCCCGATCCCGGGGCTTTTGTTCAATCGCAGGCGGCCGCATGGCCGCTGTTCGGCGATTAACGGTTCTGGCGGCGGCGTGCCACGGCACCGACGGCGGCCAGGCCCAGCAGCATCATGGCGTAGGTCGATGGCTCTGGAACGGCCGACACGTACGTCACGGTGAACGAGCCCGCATCCCATTGGCCGTCGGCGACGCCGGCAGCCAGATCCTTGTAGCCTTCGGCGAATTCGATGCGCAGGATGCCATCTTCGCCGACGAAGAAGTTCAGGCCCAGGTCCGTCAGGCTGGCGCTGCCACTTTCGCTTTCCGTGCCGGCGCCTTCCGTTGCGCTCGGGGTGAACAGCACGCCGTCCGATTGGGCGCTGTCCGTGAAGTGCACTTCGAAATCGGCGAGCCAGCTTGGGCTGTACGCGGTAATGGTGTAGTTCCAGGCGATATCGGTGACTTCCGACAGTGCACCGATATTGAATTCCAGGACGGTATTGCCAGGCTCGCCATAGTAGTCGTAGCTCTGGATACCGGTCACGTCGACTTCTTGCGTCAGCACTTGTTGTGCGTTGGCAGCACCGCCAGCGAAGGCAAACGAGGCGGCAATCAGCAGGGCGCGGATGAATTTCAGATTTCGCATGTTATTGGTTCTCTCTTGGTAGGGGCGCTGCGGTTGGATGACGAAAAGATATCATGCTTAAGATTTCTTAAGTCAGCAGTAAACTATCAGTAGACGAAAAAACAACATAATCAGAAAAATTGTCAGCGTTATCAGGATTTTATGGACGGGTCGGTAGTTTTATGCTTGTCGAGCTAACTTGGCAGATAGATTTTCCTTTAAGAAATAATCGTAGCCGTTACAAATTTCCTGGGCGCAGGATCATCGGTGCGTAGCCTGAAAATATTTCTTTGGAGAATAAATTATTGTGCGATCCATGCTTCATTAATAAAAATGTAATATCTTTATTTGTAATGCGCAGCCACTGCCGATCGGCGTCGGCGTATCGAGACGACACCCATGACAGCAAGGCCAAACGCAAAAAAGCCCGCCCGGCATATGCCGGACGGGCTTTTATCGAAAACGGCTTACTTGCCTTGACGGCGGCGTGCCACGGCACCCACGGCTGCCAGGCCCAGCAGCATCATGGCGTAGGTCGATGGCTCAGGGACGGCCGACACATAACCCACCGTCAGCGTGCCGAAATCGACGTTTGCATCGGCGACGCCAATGTCCAGATCCTTCCAGCCTTCGGCGAATTCGATGCGCAGGATGCCATCATCGCCAACGAAGAAGTTCAGGCCCAGGTCGGTCAGGTTGGCGCTGCCCGAGAAGGATTCGGTGCCGAAATCGGTGACATCGCTCGGGGTGAAGACCACGCCATCGAAGCCCGCGCTGGAGCTGAAGTGGATCTGGAATTCGGACAGCCAGCTCGGGTCGAATGCCGTGACCGTGAAGTCCCACGCGATGCTGGTGATCTCGGCCGCCGCACCCACGTTCAGTTCGATGAACGAGTTGGCTGGATCGCCATATTCGCCCAGGGTTTGCTGGCCGGTGATGTCGACGGTCTTGAATTGTTCTTGTGCTTGGACAGCACCGCCAGCGAAGGCGAACGTGGCAGCGATCAGCAGGGCGCGGATGAATTTCAGATTTCGCATTTTGTTATTTCTCTCTTGGTAGGGGTACTGCGGTTGGGATGACTAAAAGATATCATGCTTAAGATTCTTTAAGAAACCACTCGACAGTACATAGATGAAAAAACAACGATATTGCGAAATATTAAAAAGTTATTTATTTTTATGGACGAGCCGGATTTTTTATGCTTGACCAGGATACTAATTGTTACAAAGTAAGATTCCTCGCACCCCAGTGTGCGAAGGCGCCTGGAGACTGGATTTGAGGAAATATTTCCGTTGGAGAATAAGCAGTAAAGCCTCGCTCGTCAGCGGGGATCCGGCTCAACCGGTTTAACATCTTTATTTATTATTTGTTTATGTAAAAATAGAATAAGTTGCTGCAGCAGGGAAAGATTGCCATTAAGAAAACCGCATTCATATGCTTATTTGCTTTTCAATATCTCTTTCCTGAACCAGTCGTCCAGCATCTGCTTTTCATGGCCGTACAGCTCGTGGTCGTACCAGCTGGTACTCATCAGGTAGTTCGGATCGGCCAGCTTTTCCTCGCCGCTCCTGAGCACCTGGCCATCCTGTTCGATGCTGTAGCGCAGGTGAATGCGCGGCCAGTCGGCCTGGCCTTTCATCACGCGGATATCGCGCACCGCCACGCGGGGGAATTCATCGCCGGCCAGGTCGATGTCGACGAATTCCACCGTCAGGTCCTGGCCTGCCGGGAGCTTCGCCGCCAACTTCCCGATATGTTCGCGGAATGTGACTTCCATCGACTCGCGGTCGGTGGCCCAGCGCGGGGTATCGGTCATCCTGGCGGTGTCGCCAAAGGTGACGGTGGCGGCGGCCATGGCGCCGGCCGCTGCGGCCAGCAGTGCCGCAGCCAGCATGGTTTGTTGAATGAGCCTGTTCATCGCATGTCCTCCTTGCAGTCATGAATGAATATACCCTCATTCGCCGCGCGGCAAGCCGGACAGTACGGACGAAAAAAAGCCCCGGTGGACCGGGGCTTGATTTGCTGCGCGAAAAGTCAGAACGGCGGTTCTTACAGCGGCGGCATGGCGCCGGTGCCGTTGGCGTACGGCGCGCCGGACTGTTCCAGGGCGCGGCGCAGGAAGCGGCCGACTGCCTTCAGCAGGTTGCCGAGGCTGGCGGTTTGCGTGTGGGTTGCGGTGATGGCGGTCATGTGAGGCTCCTGTGAATTCAAATGCGTTATGCGATGAAGTCATCGTACAACCACGCCAGATATATAGCCAATTTTGCTTTCGGATTTCCCGCATAAGCAGATCGCATAACTATCCCGCTCGTGCAATCCAGACAGCGGGTCGGCCCCACTCCGGTTATCAGATTTACTTATAACCCGTCGTCTACAGGGGAGAGATGAAGGTAAATCCGCAGCTAAATCAAATAACACTTCGAAAAAGCAGAAGAGACGTTCATATGGAAGATGCAATGTCTGCCACAACATCGTGCTTATAATTTGTCAGAGCGCAAGGCATGGCTGTGTCATGCCAGCTACACAGCGCTTGTTCACAATGGCCGCGACGGCCTTTTATCCCCGAGGATGTATGCGCGTTTGGTTCAACAGGACATTTTCCTCCGTCTGCACGGCGATGCAGCTCATCCGGCAGGAAGACCATGCCGGCCGCTATCACCTGATCTACAGCGCACCGGCTGCCGGCATCGCGTCGACGGCGGCGCACCGGTTCGAGCCGGAGCCGGCGCTGAGCGGGTCGGACTACGTGGACTGGTGCGTCGAATTCTGCCAGCGCCACGACGTGGGCATCTTCGTGCCCGGCTGGGAAGCAAGCCGCATCAGTGCGGCCACCGAACGGTTTGCCGCCGTCGGCACGCGCGTGATGGCGGTCGGCAGCGCCGAGGTGCTGAACCTGCTGCGCCACAAGGCCGATTTCTATGCGACGGTCGACCTGCCGCTGGCGCCGCCGCCGGAAACCATCCCGTTCACCACGCTGGCCGCGTTCGACGCCGGCCATGCGCTATTGCGGGCAAAACATCCTAAGCTGTGTGTGAAGCCGTCCAAATCCGTGTACGGCCTCGGGTTTGCCGTGCTCGACGAAGCGCGCAGCAGCGCGCAGATCCTGCTGGCCGGCGACCAGTACCAGATCGGCCTGGCCGACCTGCGCACGGGCCTGGCGCCACTGGAGGAGTTCCGCACGATGCTGCTGATGGAATACCTGGACGGGCGCGAATACAGCGTCGATTGCGTGGGCGACCAGGGCCGCGTCGTCTGCGCCGTGCCGCGCCGCAAATCCAGCAAACCCGGGGCCGGGCAGGTGATCGATCCGCAGCCGGAGATTCTGGCCGCCGTGGCGAAGCTCGCGGTCGACTATGCGTTGAACGGCATGTTCAACGTGCAGTTCCGCGAGCACGCAGGCCGGTTGCGGCTGCTGGAGATCAATCCGCGCATGTCCGGCGGCATCGGCATGGCCTGCGTGGCCGGCCCCGTGCTGCCGTATATCGCGCTGGCCGGCTTCGACCGCGGCTTCGACAAGGTGGCCATCCCGCCGCTGCGGGCCGGCATCCGCGTGGCGGAATGGTCGCATCCCGTCGAACTGCCTGCCATGGAGCAGCCATGACCGCCACACTGCCGCTGTTCGACAAACGCGAGGTCGTCATGCCCACCGGCGTGCTGCACGTGGAAGTGGATGCGGCCGTCCAGCCGCTCGACACGCTGCTCGGCTTCGGCGCGCGGGCCAATGCCAAGCGGGGTTTTCTCTTCGTCAGCAAGGTGCTGGGCAAGCACTGGCCGTCGCGGCCGTCCGCCATGCGGGCGCTGCACGTGTCGCTGGCTGCGCGCCTGCCGGCCGACATGCCGGGGCCGGTGGTCTTCATCGCGCTGGCCGAAACGGCCATCGGCCTGGGGCAGGGCGTGTTCGACGCGCATGTGCAGGCCGGCGGGCAGGAAGCCCTGTTCCTGCACACCACGCGCTACCGGATAAATGGCGTGCCGCTGGTCGAATTCGCCGAACCGCACAGCCACGCGCCGCGCCAGTTCCTCCATCTGCCGGCCGATCCGGCGCTGCACGCGCTGTTCATGCGCGCCCGCTCGCTGGTGCTGGTCGACGATGAAGCCAGCACGGGCAATACCTTCCGCAACCTGGCGGCAGCCTGCCGCGAGCTCAATCCCGCGCTGGCCCACGTGCACCTGGTCACGTTGACGAACTTCATGGGCGAGCAGGCCTGCACCGCATTGGCAGATGCCATCGGCCTGCCGGTCACGCACAGCGCCGCGCTGCATGGCCGCTTCACGTTCGCGGCCGGTGCGAGTTTTGCCGCCGACGTGCCGGCGCAGATCGTCGGCGCGGCGGACGGCAACGGCGCCACCGGTGCGTTCGGCCGTACCGGCCTGGCCGGGCCATTGACGTTACCGGCCGGGCTGGCCGACGGCCTGATGGCACGCATCCATCCCGCCGAACGCGTGCTCGTGCTGGGCACGGGGGAGTTCATGCATGCGCCGTTCCTGCTGGCGTGCGAACTGGAGCGGCGCGGCATCGACGTGGCGGTGCAGTCGACCACCCGTTCGCCCATCCTGCAATGGGGCGCCATTGCCAGCCGGCTGACGTTCGCCGACAACTACGGCGAAGGCATCGCCAATTACCTCTACAACGTGCAGCCCGGCCAGTATGCGCACGTGTTCGTGTGCCATGAAACGCCCGTCGGCGTCGGCCTGCGCGACCTGGCCGCGCAGGCCGGCGGCCAGCTGGTGTCCTTCGAGCCGGAGCCGCGCCGTGCATAAATTCCTGTTCGTCGACCTGGACGACACGCTGTTCCACTCGCTGCCCAAGTGTGCCGCGGACGATGTGCTGCAGCCGATCGCCTTCCTGGAAGACGGCGCGCCCGTGTCGTACACGAATGCCCGGCAGCGGGCCTTCCTGGCGATGGCCAGCGCGGGCATGACGTTGATTCCCACCACCGCCCGCACGCACGGCGCGATGGGCCGCGTGGACTATCCCTTCGCCAGCTACCGCATCATCGATTTCGGCGGCGTGATCCTGGCGCCGGACGGCACGCCCGATCCCGTCTGGCATGCGCGCATGCGCGACGACATGGCCACCGCCTTGCCCGGCCTGCGCCAGGCCCTGGCAATGTGCGATGAATACGTGCAGCGCGCCGGCCTGGCCGCACGGCCGCGCCTCGTCGACGACCTGGGCCTGCCGTTCTACGTGCTGCTGAAGGACCCGCACAAGGTTGCCGCCTGCCTCGACGCGATCGAGCAGGAGGCCGTGCTGCCCTGGCTGGCGGGCGAGGGCCGCGACTTCTGCCTGCACCGCAACGGCAACAACCTGGCGATCCTGCCGCAGGTGCTGAACAAGGCGCGCGCCGTCGAATACCTGCAGGCGCGCCTGCGCGACGAGCATGGCGACATCATGACCTTCGGCATGGGCGACAGCCGCTCCGACGCGCGCTTCATGGCCGCCTGCGATTACGCGATCGTCCCGCGCGGCACCCAGCTTGCCGCCCTGACCACGGAGGCCTTATGACCAGCTTCTCCGGCAGCTACCGGGCCGACGACGTGCAGATGCTGCTCAAGCGCCTGCCGCAGCAGGCCTTCGTCTCGGTGGCAGAGAAAGAGGCGCTGATCCAGGCGGGCCGGCGGCACTACAGCGAAATGCTGTCGGCCGAAGCGCTGCCGTCGGACCGGTACCTCGCGCTGTTCGAGCACGCGTGCCGCACCAACCGCGAGCGGATGGCCCGCGATTGCCTCGTGCTGGCCGGCCTGATCGCCGAGCGGCGGCCGGACGATATCGCCATCGTGTCGCTGGCCCGCGCCGGCACGCCGGTGGGCGTCATCGTCAAGCACCTGCTGGCGCGCGCGCTGGGCCGGCCGGCGGCGCACTACACCGTGTCGATCATCCGCGACCGCGGCATCGATGCGGTGGCGCTGCAGGCGATCCTGGCGCGGCATGCGCCGGAGTCCATCGTGTTCGTCGACGGCTGGACGGGCAAGGGCGCCATCTCGCGCGAGCTGCACACGTCGGTCGCGCAGTTCAACGCGCGCCACGGCGTGGCCATCGACAGCGGCCTGTTCGTGCTGGCCGACCTGGCCGGCACGGCCGCCTGCGCCAGTTCGGGCGAGGATTACCTGATCCCGTCGAGCATCCTGAATGCCACCGTGTCCGGGCTGATCAGCCGCACGGTGCTGAACGAGGCGATCGGCCCGGACGACTTCCACGGCTGCCTGTACTTCGACCAGTTCGCGCCGCACGACCGCTCGCGCAGCTTCGTCGACGACATCATCGAGGCCGCGCTGGCATTGGAGCACGTACCGGCCGCCGCGCCGCTCGACCGGGAGCGCGCCGCAGCCACGTCGCTGGCCTGCCTGCATGCGCTGTCGCAGCAGTACGGCATCGCCGACGTCAACCTGATCAAGCCTGGCATCGGCGAGGCCACCCGCGTACTGCTGCGCCGCGTGCCGCGGCTGTTGCTGCTGCGCGATCCCGCCGCGCCGGAAGTGGCCCACCTGGCCGTGCTGGCGCGCGAAAAGAATGTGCCCGTCGCAGTCGACGGGAGTTTGCCTTACCAGGCTGTTTCATTGATCAGGAGTGGACCAGATGCATGACAAGCCGATCGGCGCCTCGCTGTATGTGCCCGCGCTGCACAAGGACCTGCTCGACATCGCGAACGGTGGACGGTTCGCGTCGCTCCGCTCGGTGATCTTCTGCACCGAAGACGCGGTGGCCGAACGCGATTTACCGTATGCCTTGTTCAACCTGTCCGTGACGCTGGAGAACATGCGGCCGGACGGCGTGCTGGACCGTTTCGTCCGCGTGCGCAATCCGGACGTGCTGGCGCGCGTCGTCGCGATGAAGGGGGCCGACAAGCTGACCGGTTTCGTGATCCCGAAAGCCACCCGCCACAACCTGGACGACTACCTGCAGCACGTGGCGCATACCGGGCACCTGCTGATGCCCACGCTGGAAACGGCCGACGTGTTCGATCCCGCCGAGATGCGCGAGCTGTGCCGGCGCATGGCGGCGCCCGACCTGGCGTCGCGCATCCTGGCGCTGCGCATCGGCGGCAACGACCTGCTGGCGCTGCTGGGCCTGCGCCGGCCCCGCACCATGACGATCTATCAGACGCCGCTGGGGCCCGTCATCGCCAGCCTGATCACCACGTTCCGCCCGCACGGCTTCCGGCTGACGGCGCCCGTGTTCGAACACCTCGATTGCGCCGACCTGATGACGCAGGAAATCGAGCAGGACCTGGCCTACGGCATGGCCGGCAAGACGGCGATCCACCCGTCGCAGATCAGGCTCATCGACCGCCACTACCGCGTGCAACCGCAGGAAGTGGCGATGGCCCGCAAGATCCTCGACAGCGAGTCGCCCGCCGTGTTCAGGATGGACAACTCGATGTGCGAACCGGCCACCCACCGCAACTGGGCCCGCGCCGTGATGGCCCGCGCCGGGCTGTTCGGTACGCATCCGGCCCCGGCGGGCCTCAATACGGATGAGGCTGTGTCCACCTTGGGGTCAACCCCAAAAATGGACACGGACTCATCAATCAATATTCTTGAGTCCGTGTCCGAAAACAGGGTTGGAGAGGAGTGACGGCATGCATGCCGTCACCGCTCCACAGGCGCGAAGCACGCTTCGCGAAACCCCTGTTTCGCCCCCAAGGTTGGACACGAGCTGGGCCTTAACAAATATTTTTCGACTGGAAAACCATGCAGACTTTTACCCGCGGCCAAAAAGGCAAGCTGTCCGACTTCGGCCTGGCCACCGCTTTCACTGTCACCGTCGATCTGCCGGCGCCCGGCATGGCGCTCGACCTGTCGTGCTTCGGCGTCGATGAGGCGGGCAAGCTGTCCGACGACCGCTACATGATTTTCTATAACCAGCTGGCCAGTCCGGAAGGGGCGGTGCGCGTGGCGCTGTCGGCCGGGCGGGCGGAGTTCCAGGTGAACCTGGATGCGCTGCCGGCATCGATCGCGAAGCTGGTGTTCACCGGTGCGATCGACGGCAACGGCACGATGCGCGGCATCGGCGCCGGTTCTCTCGCCATCGGCAACGGCGTGACGTTCCCGCTGGCCGGCACCGACTTCCAGGACGAGAAAGCCGTCATCCTCGGCGAGCTGTACCGGAAGGACGGCCTGTGGCGCTTCGGCGCCGTCGGCCAGGGCTTCAATGGAGGGCTGTCGGCGCTGCTGGCGCACTTCGGCGGAACGGAAGCCGCATCGGCCCCCGCGCCGGCGCCTGCACCCGCCGCGCCCAAGGTCTCGCTGTCGAAGATCACGCTGGAAAAGCGCGGCGACAAGGTCTCGCTGGACAAGAAGGGCGCCGGCCGCGGCTACGGCAGGATCCGCGTCAACCTGAACTGGAACCGCGACCCGTCCGCCACGAAGGATCCGCAACCGCAGAAGACCGGCATCCTCGGCGGCCTGTTCGGCGGTGCCGCCGGCAAGCGTTCGAACGGCATCGACCTCGACCTGGGCTGCCTGTACGAGCTGGCCGACGGCCGCGCTGGCGGCGTGCAGGCGCTGGGCGAATCGTGGGGCAACTACGATGCGCCGCCGTATATCAAACTCGACAGCGACGACCGCACCGGCACATCGACAGCGGGCGAGAACATGTTCATCAACGGCGACAGCTTCGACCAGGTCAGGCGCGTGCTGGTGTTTGCCTTCATCTACGACGGCGTGCCGAACTGGGCGGCGACGGACGGCGTCGTCACCATCGAAGTGCCGGGCAATGCGCCGGTGGAGGTGCGCCTGGATAACGGCGGCCGCGAAGGCATGTGCGCCATCGCATCGATCGAAAACCGCAACGGCCAGCTGCAGGTGACCAAGCTGGTCGACTATATCCAGGCGGACGGCAAGATCAGCAACCACGAAGCGATGGACCGCAAGTACGGCTTCGGGCTGCGCTGGGCGAAGGGGTCGAAGTAAGCCACTGCGACAAGCAACCCCGGGACAGTCCCTTGCAGGGACAGTCCCCAGCCTATTTCAGCGGATCCGCCGGCGCGCCGTGCAGCCACCGCGCATGGGCGGCGCGGGCCAGGTAGTCCAGCGCATAGCCCAGCAGGCCGATGAGGATGATCGCCGCCATCAGTTCCGAGTAGGCGAGGCGGTCGCGCGTGTCGAGGATGAAGTAGCCCAGTCCCGCCGATACGCCCAGCATCTCGGCCGGCACCAGCACGATCCAGATGATGCCGATGGCGAGCCGCACGCCGGTGAGAATATGCGCGGTAATCCCCGGCAGCACCAGCCGCCACACGACTTCCCACTTCGTGGCCGACAGGCTGCGCCCCAGCAGCAGCCAGTTCGGATCGAGCTGCGACACGCCGGCCACGGTGCTGAGCAGCAGCGGCCACACGGCGGCAAACGCCAGCAGGAAGTAGACCGGTGCATCGCCGACGCCCAGCACCATCACGGCCAGCGGCATCCACGACAGCGGCGACACCATCCGCAGCAGCTGGAACAGCGGCGTGCTGGCCCGCGCGAACGTGCGCGACATGCCCACCAGCAGGCCGAGCGGCACGCCGACGACGATCGCGATCACGAGGCCGATGCCCACCCGCTTCAGGCTGACGGCCACGTGCAGCCAGATGTCGCGGCCCGTCACCAGTTCCTGGAACGCATGCGCGGTGGCCAGCGGCGCGAAGGCCGCCGCGATCGGCGTGCGCGCCTCCAGCGCCGACACGCCGAACGACCACAGCACCAACGCCAGTGCGAAGCCGACGACCGGCCAGAGAACGCGGAACAACATCGTCAAACAGCCACCGTCTCGGTGCGCATCAGATCGGCCGGCAGGCCGAAGGCGGCCGGGCCGCCGGCGGCGGCGATCGACTTGCGCACGAAGCGGTCATCGACCAGGTCCTTCGCGACGAACTTCGGATCGAGGCCGGTGAGGAAGCGCGTGTCGCCTTCCACCCTGGTCTGGCCGATGGCGCGCACCAGTTCTTCCGTGTACGACGCGAACGGGAACGGCTGGAAGTCGATGCGGCGCTGCTTCCACGCCGGGTGCGCGATGATGCCGCGTTTTTCGTACGACGAGTAATCCGTCACCGCCAGCACCTTGGTCAGGTTCTGCAGCTGGTGCGGCGTGTAGCGGTTCTCGCCCGAACTGGACATCAGCTTGGCCGTCTCCACCTGGTTCGAACGGGACCACAGCTGCGCGTTGACGATCGCGTTGGTCACGCGCTGCGACCATTCCGGCTTGTCGTTCAGGTCGCGCTCGGCCAGGAAGGTCACGCAGCAGGCGTGGTTCTTCCACACGTCGCCGGAGAAGCGCAGGATCTTGCCGATGCCGGCCGTTTCGGCGGCCGCGTTGAACGGCTCCGCCACGATGTAGCCGGCGATCGACTTGGTGGCCAGTGCGGAAACCATTTCGGCAGGCGCCAGCACGATCAGGTTCACTTCGTTCGGCTTGATGTCCGCACCGCGCGCCTTGGTGACGACGGTCAGCTTGTTCGCCGTGAGGAGCTTCTGCAGCAGGATGTTGTGGATCGAGTACCAGAACGGAATCGCCACCGTCTTGCCGCCCAGTTCCGCCACCGAGTTGATGTCGTTCAGCACTGTCAGGCCGGAACCGTTGACGTGGTTCCACGCGACGACCTTGGCCGGGAACTTGGAACCGTAGCGCACCCACAGCGTGGCCGGCGACAGCAGGTGGATCACGTTCACCTGGCCGGCGACGAAGGCCTCGATGATCTGCGCCCAGCTGCGGAACAGCCGCGGCGCTTCCGTCTTCAGGCCCTGCGCCTCGAACAGCTTGCGGCCGTGCGCCACCAGCAGCGGCGCCGCGTCGGTGATCGGCAGGTAGCCGATCTTCACGGGCTGGTCGTCGCCCTTGAAGCGCTGCGCCATCGCGTCGCCGGCAAACAGCATTTGCGAGGCCAGGCCGGCGCCGGTCAGCGCGGACATGCGCAGGAAGTCGCGGCGGCTCATGCCGCAATCGCAGTTGGAGGAAGCGCAGATGTGGATCGTGTCGGACATGATTTTCCTGTTGTTGTAGTTGATCTAGGCGCCGCCGCTGCGCAGCGCCGCCACGATGTCGAGGCGCAGCGCGATGACGTCGGCCGCGTAAGGATCGCGCGGGCGGGCGATATCGACCCGCCATTCGCGCACGATGCCGCCCGGCTGGCCGGCCATCAGCAGGATGCGGTCGGCCACGAGGATTGCCTCGTCGATATCGTGCGTGACGAGCAGCGCCGCCGTGTGCCAGCGGTGCACGAGGTCCACCAGTAGGTCCTGCATCTCGGCGCGGGTGATCGCATCGAGTGCGGAGAAGGGTTCGTCGGCAAACAGCAGTTCCGGCTCGCGGGCCAGCGCGCGGGCCAGCGCCACGCGCTGCGCCTGGCCGCCGGACAGCTGCGACGGATACGCGCGCGCATGCGACGCGAGGCCCACGGCGTCGATCGCATTGGCGATGCGCTTCGCGCGGCTGGCATCGTCGATGGCCGGCTGGCGGGCGAAGTCGAGGCCGAAGCCGACATTGCCCTGCACGTCCAGCCACGGCAGCAGGCTCGGTTGCTGGAACACGAGCGCCGCGCGGGGATGCGGTGCTGTCAACGGCTGACCGAGGAAGCTGACGGTACCCCGCTGCGGCGCGGCGAGTCCCGCCAGGCCGCGCAGCAGGCTGGATTTGCCGCAGCCGCTGCCGCCCAGCAGGCAGACGATCTCGCGCCTGTCGATGGTCAGCGACACGCCGTCGACGACGACCTTGTCGCCGTAGCCGATGCGCACGTCCTGCGCGGCAAGCGCCGCCACTTTCTCGACGACCGTCATGCGGCGTGCTTCTGCAGTTCCATCTGCAGCTGCGTGAGGCTCGGCGTCACGATGGGGATGAAGGCGGACTCGCGCCAGCGCCGCGCGAAATGCTGGTCGCCGCCCTGCAGGTAAGCCTTGCCGCCGCTGGCCTGCAACTCCAGCTGGACAGCCTGCTGCACGATGTCGGCCAGCGCGATGCGCAGCTTGAACATCGGCGCGGCGGCCGTCTTGAAGCGGCCATCGGCAACGCCGGCCTTCAGTTCGTCGACGGTGTTTTCCAGTGTGGCGCGCAACGCTTCGATGCGTTCGGTCAGCGGGCCGCGCAGGTTGCCGGCCAGTGTCTGCGCGGCGCGCAGGCTGGCGCGGGCCAGGCCGATCGACAGGCCGCACTGCATGCCCAGGAAGGCCGGCCGCACGGGCGGCAGGTATTCGCGGGCGTTGGCGTGGATCAGGTCCGCCGCATCGATCGCCACGCCGTTCAGCTTGACGGCGGCCGTATTACTGCCGCGCAGTGCGATCAGGTCCAGGTCGCCGCTGCGCACGACACCGGCGGCTTCGCTGGTGAAGGCCACGATGGCCGGCGGGCCGCCGTCCGCCTGGTTCACCGCCGCGGCGGCAATGAAGCCGGCCTTGCGCAGGTTGGTGATCCAGGCCAGCGAACCGTCCAGGCGCCAGCCATCGTCCACGGCGGTGGCGGTGATCTGCAGCGACTCGATCCCGGACAGGAATTTCATCGCGTTCGACAGGCCCGTGGCGCCGGCGTACTCGCCGCGCATCAGCGGCGCCAGCCACTTGTCGCGCAGCGCCGCATTCGGGCTTTGGAGGATATATTCGATGAAGGTACGCTGGCCCCAGAACACGAAGGCCGACGTGACGGAGTGTTCCGCCACCGCTGCGATCGCATCGATCGCATCCACCACGGTGCCGCCGCTGCCGCCCTGGTCCTGCGGCACGCCGATGGCGAACAGCCCGGCGGCCGCCAGTTGCGGCACGACCTGCTCGGCCAGTGCCGGCGTGGCATCCAGTTCTTCCGCATGGTCGTGCAGCCATGCCGCCAGTTCGGGGGACAGCAGCGGGGCCGTCATCAGATCGCTCCGCTGGCGAACGGTTGCAGCTGCGGGTTGATCGCCGTGCCGGCCAGCGTGTTGGCGAAGTTGCACAGCGTGGCCAGGCTGATGCCCAGCACCACTTCCAGTGCCTGCTGTTCGTTGTAGCCGGCCGCCGTGAAGGCGCCGTAGGCGGCATCGCCAACGCCGCCGCGGGTGGCGATCACCGCTTCGGCAAACACGCGCACGGCGTCGAGCTTCGCGTCGCCCGTGTCCTGGCCCTGCTGCAGCGCGCGCACGGTGTCCACCGGCAGCTGCGCCTTCTTCAAGGCGACGGCCGTGTGGCCGGCGATGCAGAAATCGCAGCCGTGGATGCGCGCCGCCGTGATCTGCACGACTTCGCGTTCGGCCAGCGTCAGGCTGGTTTCGGCATTGATGCCGGAGACCGTCATATAGGTCTGTAGCGCCTGCGGCGAATTGGCCAGCACGCCGATCAGGTTGGGCAGGAAGCCGTTGTTGGCGATGGCCTTGTCCACGAACGGACGGCTGGCTTCAGGGGCGGTGGCTTGGGTATGCAGGGTCAGGCGGGTCATGGTGCTTCTCCGGATGTCGATGGGCCATTGTAGCAACGGCTGGCCGGGACGTCCGGCGTCAGCCGTGCGAGTTTTCTGCTCGATCGTCCATGGCCGGGCTTAATTGAGGCGCTGCATTGGACTTTGCTCGCGGCGGCTGCGCCGGAACGCGCCGGGCGGCTCGCCCATCACCTTGGCGAACGCGCGCGAGAAGGCGGCATAGGAGCTGTAGCCGACGTGTTCCGCCGTGCGTTCGATCGTCTCGCCGCCGCCCAGCCGCTGGGCGGCGATCTTCATCCGCAACAGCAGCAGGAACTGGGCGGGCGCCTGGCCGCTCGCTTCGCTGAAGTGCTTGTAGAAGCTGGAGCGCGACATGTGCGCGGCGCGCGCCATGTTTTCCGTCGACCAGTCGTGGCCCGGTTCGCGCATCATGCTGTCGAGCAGCAGCGTGAATTCGGGCCGGCGCGCCACGGCCAGCAGGCCGGTGGCGATATCGTCCTGCCGCGCCACGTGGCGGATCACGTAGAAGAACAGCAGCTCGGCCAGCCGGGCGATCAGCGGCGACGGCGCTTCCGGATCGCCCGGCGGCTCGGCCAGGATCAGCCGGAAGATGGCGCTGGCCGATTCGATCGACGCGTCGCCGCCGCGCAGCACCACGTAGCCGGGAAATGAATCGACGATCAGCGCGCTCAGTGCGCCGCGGAAGTGGAAGAAGCCGCAGGCCAGGCCGGTGGCATCGGGCGCCGGCGCGGCCAGCGACTGCATCGGCACGCGGGGCGGAATGGCCTCCGGATCGGGATCGGGACTCAGGAAGTGCGGAATGTCGCGCAGCATGAACACGCCGTCGCGCGCAGCGAGCCGCACGGGCGGCTGGCCGGCGATGTGCAGGTAGCAGGTGCCGTGCAGGATCAGGTGGAAGCTGCCCAGCGCGCGGCCGGCCGTCGAGGCCTGCCAGCGGCCGCAGTACTGGCCCAGGTGGAACACCGTGGTGTCCAGCTGCACGCTGTCGATCAGCCAGTGGATCAGGCGATCCGCATCTGCGCTCCGGTCCATGTGTTTGCCATGCTGTTATTTCAACTTGCCATTATCCGGCGCGGCGGGGAAGTTGCCAACGAACAAAAGGACATATGCATAGAGGAAAAATGTCTGACGGCCGGGCGGGCGCGGCGCGAGAAGCGCCTCACCGTACTTTACCGGGCTTACGCACAACGTACCAGGAAAAGTCTTATTTTAATTTTAATATTTCGGTTGCCAGCGACTGTTGGTAGCGCTACATTGGATTCGCTTCAGCGCTGAATCACCCAATCAAACTCGTTCAATCCCTGCTTATGGAGTCCAACTGTGCGTAAATTCAATCCGCTCAAGCCAGCGCTGGCCGTTGCCATGCTGTTCGCCGCCATCACGGCCCACGCCGATATCACCGCCTACAACACCCAGTCCGGTTATCTGGCCGCCGTCGGCACTACCGGCGTCGATAGCTTCGACGACGTGGCAATGTTGAGCAATCCCGGCCCCGCCGTGCGCAGTGCCGGCGACTTTGCCTACACGCTGACGGCCGGGCCGGAAGTGTCCGATTACTGGGGCGCCACGGACGACGGCGTCGACTGGTGGCTGTCCACCGGCTATTCGCACGACAGCATCACGTTCGACGGCTTCGGCACGGACGTCGCGGGCGCCGGCGGCTTCTTCTTCGGTTCCGGCTACATCGGCGAGTCGCTGCAGATTTCGTCCATCCACGTGACGGCCACCGACAGCACGGGCGCCACGCTGACGTTCACGATCGACGCGCCGACCGTCGATTCCTTCGTCGGCTTCGTGTCGGACACCTACCTGACATCGCTGACGGTGTGGAAGGACAATATCCCCGACACCTTCGTCACCGTCAACGACCTGCACCTGTCGGTGGCCGCGGTGCCGGAGCCGGCCACCTACGGCATGCTGCTGGCCGGGCTGGGAATGGTTGGCTACGCAGGCCGGCGCGCGCGCAACCGGCGCTGATGCACGCAGGGCCGGGCACCGTCACCGGTCGTCCGGCCCGGTGCGCATCGTCGGCACGAACCGCACCAGGTACACCGTCACGCCGATCCCGATCAGCGCGAGCAGCCCGGCCAGCACGGGCAACCGCACGCGCAGCATCGACCACGCCAGCGAACCCCACATCAGCAGCAGGATCGCCACCTTGCCGCGCAGCGGAATGCCGCGGCCATCTTCATAGTCGCGCAGGTATTTGCCGAACAGCCGGTTGGTGCGCAGCCAGTTGTGCAGCCGCGGCGAGCTGCGCACGAAACACGCCGAGGCCAGCAGCAGGAACGGCGTGGTGGGCAGCAGTGGTAAAAAAGCGCCCAGGAATGCCAGCACCACGGCGGTGCAGCCGATCACGTTCAGGAAGAATTTCATCGCTTAAAGATCGGGGAAAAAGCCGTCAGGAGGCCGGCAGACGCCAGCCCGGCAAGGGCAAATCGTATCACCACTCTGGTGCATGCGTGGCGCTCGCGGGGATTGATGAATATTGCTCATAAGGTCATGCAGCCAATGGTGTTCGGGCTCCGGCGTTAATACCTTTACCATCACTGTTGGTTCACGGCCGGCCACGAGGCGGTCGTCTCTTTCCCTCCGGCATATCACCTTCACCAGCCCAAAGGATCCGAACAAATGAACGATATCAACGACATCAACCAGGTGCGCCGCGACCTGCTGATCGCAGGCGCGGTTACCGCCACTGCGGCGGCCGTTCCGTCCGTCGCCGGCGCCCAGGCGGCGCAGACGGCGGTACGGCCCGCCGACCTGCCGCCGCAAACGGCAAAAGTCACGCTGACCGTCAACGGCCAGCAACAGGCAGTCGACGTCGACACGCGCACCACGCTGCTCGACCTGCTGCGCGAGCAGCTGCACTTCACCGGCACCAAGAAAGGCTGCGACCATGGCCAGTGCGGCGCCTGCACCGTCATGGTCGACGGCCGCCGCATCAACTCCTGCCTGTCGCTGGCGGTGATGCACGAAGGCTCGCAGGTCACCACGATCGAAGGCCTCGGCACGCCGGAAAAACTGCATCCGATGCAGGCCGCCTTCGTCAAGCACGACGGCTATCAATGCGGCTACTGTACCCCCGGGCAGATCTGTTCGGCCGTGGCGGCGCTCGACGAGATCAAGAAGGGGATCCCGAGCCACGTCACCGTCGACCTGGTCAAGGGCCCGCTGCTGACCGAAGCGGAAATCCGCGAGCGCATGAGCGGCAATATCTGCCGCTGTGGCGCCTACTCGAACATCGTCGACGCGATCGTCGAAGTGTCCGGGAGGCCGGCATGAAGGCATTCACGTTTGAAAAAGCCCGCACGCCGGCCGAAGCGGCAGCCGCTGTCGCACGCACGCCCGGCGCCCGCTTCATCGCCGGCGGCACCAATCTGCTGGACCTGATGAAGCTGGAGATCGAGACGCCCACCCACCTGGTCGATGTCAACGGCCTGAAGCTCGACACGGTCGAAGCCACCCGCGAAGGCGGCCTGCGCATCGGTGCACTGGTGCGCAACACGGACCTCGCCGCGGACCAGCGCGTGCGCACGGACTACGGCGTGCTGTCCCGCGCGCTGCTGGCCGGCGCCTCGACGCAGCTGCGCAACAAGGCCACCACGGCCGGCAACCTGCTGCAGCGCACCCGCTGCCCGTATTTCTACGACACGAACCAGCCGTGCAACAAGCGCACGCCGGGCAGCGGCTGTTCCGCGATCGGCGGCTTCACGCGCCACAACGCCATCGTCGGCGTCAGCGATGCGTGCATCGCCACGCACCCGAGCGACATGGCGGTGGCGATGGCGCTGCTCGACGCCACCGTGGAAACGGTGCAGCCGAACGGCGCCACGCGGACGATCCCCATCGCCGACTTCCACAAGCTGCCGGGGAATACGCCGCATATCGAACACGCGCTGGCACCAGGTGAGCTGATCACCGCGGTGACGCTGCCGAAACCGGTCGGCGGCACGCATATCTACCGCAAGGTGCGCGACCGTTCGTCGTATGCGTTTGCGCTGGTGTCCGTGGCCGCCATCGTGCAGTCCGACGGCAGCGGCCGCGTGGCGCTGGGCGGCGTCGCCCACAAGCCATGGCGGATGCCGGCGGCCGAGCAGAACCTGCCGCGCGGCGGCAAGGCCGTCATCGACCAGCTGCTGGCCGGCGCCAAGCCGCAGCACGACAATGCATTCAAGGTGGTGCTGGCCCAGCGTACGCTGGATGCCGTGCTGGCCGAAGCCAAGAAAGGATGATGCGATGAAGTTCACCACTCCCGCCACCACCAACCCGATCGACCAGCTGAAGGTTGTCGGCAAGGCCACGGACCGCATCGACGGTCCCTATAAAGTCACCGGCACCGCGCGCTACGCCTACGAGCGGCACGACATGGTGCAGAACGCCGCCTACGGCTATGTCGTCGGCGCCGGCATCGCCAAAGGCCGCATCACGTCGATGGACGTGGCCGATGCCCGCCGCGCACCCGGCGTGATCGCCATCGTCACGGCGGAAAGCGCCGGCAAGCTGGGCAAGGGCGACATGAATACCGCGAAGCTGCTGGCCGGCCCGGACATCCAGCACTATCACCAGGCCATCGCGCTGGTGGTCGCCGCCACGTTCGAGCAGGCGCGCGCGGCCGCCGGCCTGATTCGCGTGCAGTACGCGGCGGCCGACGGTGCCTACGACCTGGCGAAGATGAAGGACACCGCCAAGGTGCCGAAGGGCGAAGACGATCCGTCGGTCACCAAGACAGGCGACTTCGAGAAGGCGTTTGCCGATTCGCCGGTGAAGCTGGACGCGATGTACACCACGCCGGACCAGTCGCACGCGATGATGGAGCCGCATGCCACGATCGCCGAGTGGAAGGGCGACAAGGTCACGCTGTACACGTCGAACCAGATGATCGCCTGGGGCAAGAGCGAAGTGGCCAAGACGCTCGGCATCCCGAAGGAAAAGGTGCGCCTCGTGTCGCCGTATATCGGCGGCGGCTTCGGCGGCAAGCTGTTCCTGCGTTCCGAGGCGCTGCTGGCGGCGCTCGGTGCGAAAGCGGCCAAGCGTCCCGTCAAGGTGGCGCTGCAGCGGCCGATCATGATCAACAACACCACGCACCGTCCCGCGACGATCCAGCGCATCCGCATCGGCGCGTCGCGCGAGGGCCGCATCACGGCGATCGGCCACGAAAGCTGGTCCGGCGATCTGCCGGAAGGCAAACCGGAAACGGCCGTCCAGCAGACCCGCCTGCTGTATGCGGGTGCGCACCGTCTCACCGCGCTGCGCCTGGCCGTGCTCGATCTGCCGGAAGGGAACGCGATGCGCGCACCGGGCGAAGCGCCGGGCCTGATGGCACTAGAAATCGCCGTCGACGAGCTGGCGGAAAAACTGAAGATGGACCCGGTGACGTTCCGCGTCGTCAACGACACCACCGTCGATCCGGAAAAGCGCACCCGCAAGTTCTCGCAGCGCCGCTTCGTCGAATGCCTGCGCACCGGCGCGGAAACCTTCGGCTGGAACAAGCGCAATGCGGAACCGGGCAAGGTGCGCGACGGCCGCTGGCTCGTCGGCCTCGGCATGGCATCGGCGTTCCGCAACAATATCGTGATGAAGTCGGGCGCCCGCGTGCGGCTCGACAGCAAGGGCATCGTCACGGTGGAAACCGACATGACCGACATCGGCACCGGCACCTACACGATCATCGGCCAGACGGCCGCGGAAATGATGGGCGTCGCGCTGGACAAGGTGGTGGTCAAGCTGGGCGACTCGGATTATCCCGTGTCCGCCGGTTCGGGCGGCCAGTGGGGCGCCAACAGTTCCACGGCCGGCGTGTATGCCGCCTGCGTCAAGCTGCGCGAAGCGGTGGCGAAGAAGCTGGGCCTGCCGGCCGATGCGCAGTTTGCCGATGGCAGCGTGACGGGCGGCGGCAAGACGGTGCCGCTGCAGCAGGCCGCGGCAGGCGGCGAGCTGGTGGCAGAGGACACGATGGAGTACGGCGACCTGGATAAAAAATTCCAGCAGTCGACGTTCGGCGCCCACTTCGTCGAAGTGGCGGTGGACGCGTACACGGGTGAAGTGCGGTTGCGCCGCATGCTGGCCGTCTGCGCGGCCGGCCGCATCCTGAACCCGAAATCGGCACGCAGCCAGGTGATCGGCGCGATGACGATGGGTGCCGGCGCGGCGCTGATGGAGGAGCTGGTCGTCGACAAGCGCAAGGGCTACTTCGTCAACCACGACCTGGCCAGCTACGAAGTGCCGGTGCACGGGGACATCCCGCACCAGGACGTGATCTTCCTCGACGAGACGGATCCCGTCTCGTCGCCGATGAAGGCCAAGGGCGTCGGCGAGCTGGGCATCTGCGGCGTCGGTGCGGCGATCGCCAACGCGATCTACAACGCCACCGGCGTGCGGGTACGCGAGTATCCGATCACGCTGGACAAGCTGATTGCGCAGATGCCGCAGGTGGCTTAGGTAAATCGGTAGCGCCAGCGCGAACCGGGGTCACGTGCCCCGGTTTTTTACATGTTCCAGCGGATTCGGCACCGCCAGGTCGCCGCCCAGCCGCGGATACCGCGCCGCCTTCGCGCCCTCGATCACCTTCCCTTCGTGGCGTGCATACACCACGAGCCACGCTTCCTTCGTCACGTTCAGCGGTTCCTGTTTGAACCCGGTACTTTTCTCGATTCCGGAAGGGTCGCGCGCCGCGGCCACCGTGAACGCCACCAGCCGGTCCAGCGGTTCCGCATGCACGTCCAGGATCGAGGCCAGCATCGCCAGCGGCGCCGCCGCGAAGGCGTGATAGTGCAGGGCTTTCGCCGCACGCGTCATCTCGCGCGGCAGCGAACCGTCGGCGGCCACCTGGGCCATCGCATGGTCGAACACCTTGCGGCCCCAGGCCAGGTGGCGCGGCTCGCCCGTGGCGGCGCCGGCGGCCGCCACGGCCAGGCCTTCCCAATAGTAGTGGTTGTTACGTTCGCCCTTCTTCGCATCGCTGTGAACCATCGTCGCATCGGCCAGCCGGCGCAGCCAGCCTTCGATCGCCGCGCGCTGTTCGGCCGAAGCGGCGGGCTTCACGCGCGCATACGACAGCGCGAGGCCGGCCAGCGTCCATTTGCGCTGGTAGTACGACTGCTCGGTGCTCATCGTGCCCAGCATCGCGCCGCCGTCGGCCCAGCCGGCCAGCCACGCCAGCGCGCAGGCATTGCGTCCGCTGTCCGCGCTGCTCGCATCGGCCGATACACGGGCCAGGAAATCCTCCACCGGCTTCGTCGCGGCGATATTGCGGGCGCGGAGCACGGGGTCGATGACGGAGTGGTGCGCATCCGAGTAATAGCGGTTGGCGTCGATGTCGACGACGGCCGGCGGCGGCGTGCCGCAGGCGGCGAAGGCGGGGGCGGACAGGGCGCAGGCAAGCAGGGCGGCGAACAGGCGTGGCGGCATGGGTGTCTCCTTGGGTGAAAGCAGGGAGCATGGTAGCGCGCCCGTGACAAAGCGTGAGATTCGGTATTCCGGCAACAATCTCCCGGCCTGCGTTCACGTTTGCTTTGACAAGCCAAAACGGCATGCCCGAAGATCGGTGGATGACCTTCCAATCGACATCCATGCGTGCCATCCCGCTCGTTGCGGCACTGGCCATCGCCACCCCCGCATGCGCGGCACCGCCGGTGGCGGCCTTCTTCGGCGAGCCGGCCATCAGCGCGGTCAGCCTGTCGCCGCAGGGCGGCTACGTCGCCTTCCTGTACACCGGCGCCGACGGGCGGCAGGCGATCGGCATCCGCGACACGGCCGATCCGACGCAGCTGACGGTGGCCGGCGCAGCGGACATCGCCAACGCGCGCATCACCAGCATCCACTGGATCAACGAGAACCGCATCGGCTTCACCGTCAAGGACATGCGCATCCAGTTCGAAGGCAACCTGGACGAATTCGCGGCGGACCGCGACGGCCGCAGCATCACCCATCTGATCTCCGGCAACTGGCTGCATCGCGGCGAGACGACCGGCACGCTGCTGAAGGACCGCAAGCTGACCGCCGATTACGGCTACGTGGGGCCGACCCACGACGGTTCGGACGACGTGCTCGTCGAGAAGTACCACTGGAACAATCTCGACCTGGCGCCCGAGACGTCGCGGCTGTACCGGCTGAACACGAAGACGCGGCTGCTGTCCGATGCGGCGCCGGGCGCGCAGCCGCCGCGCGTGCGCCACTGGCTGCTGGACATGGACGACACGCCCCGCATCGCCGCCTCGGTGCTGAAGGGGCAGTGCATCCTGTCCTATCGCGACAAGGGCGCGGCATGGACGGAACTGGCCACCCAGGGCTGCTACGAACCGGGCCGCTTCGTGCCGCAGTTCTTCGACGGCCGCAACACGCTGTACGTGACGGCGGGCGCCGATGGCCATGCCGCGCTGTATGCCTACGACGTGGCGCAGCGCAAGCGCGCCGCCGAGCCGCTGGTGCGCGTGGACGGCTTCGATTTCGACGGCGAGCCGGTATTCGATTATCGCGCCCGTACCATCGTCGGCCTGCACCTGGCCGGCGACGCCGGTTCCACCGTGTGGTTCGACCCGGCGATGAAGGCGCTGCAGCAGAAGGTCGACGCGCTGCTGCCGGGCCGGATCAACCGCATCGATTGCGGCGACGGCTGCGCCGGCAAGGGCGGCGCGGCGCATCCGCTGCTGGTCGCGTCCACGTCGGACCGCACGCCAAAGGCTTACTACCTGTACCAGCGTGCCACCGGCAACCTGGTGGGCCTCGGCAGCTCGCATCCGGACATCGCCATGAAGGAGATGGGCACGCGCGATTTCCACCGCTTCAAGGCGCGCGACGGCCTGGCGATCCCCGTCTACGTGACGATGCCGGCGGGCCAAACGAAAGGGCCGCTGCCCGCGGTGGTGCTGGTGCACGGCGGGCCGTACGTGCGCGGCTCGTCGTGGGAGTGGGAAGCGGATGCGCAGTTCCTCGCTTCGCGCGGCTACGTGGTGATCCAGCCGGAGTACCGCGGCAGCACCGGCTTCGGCGCGGCCCACTTCAAGGCGGGCTGGAAGGAATGGGGCCGCGCCATGCAGGACGACCTGGCCGATGCCGCGCAGTGGGCCGTGCAGCAGGGTTGGGCCGACCCGCAGCGCATCGCCATTGCCGGCGCCAGCTACGGCGGCTATGCCACGCTGATGGGCATGGTGCGGCACCCGGACATCTTCCGCTGCGGCGTGGCCTGGGCGGGCGTGACGGACATCGGCCTGATGTTCACGTCGGCGCAATCGGATGCATCGCGCGAGGCGCTGCAATACAGCATGCGCACGCTGATCGGCGATCCGGATACGGAAGCGGCGCGGTTGCGCGAAGTGTCGCCGATCGCCCAGGCGGCCCGGCTCACGCGGCCGCTGCTGATCGCGCACGGCGCCGAGGACCGCCGCGTGCCGCTGGAACACTTCGACAAGTTGCGCAGCGCGTTGCGCCACAACAGCCAGGTGGAATATGTGGTCTATCCGGAAGAAGGCCATGGCTGGCGGCTGGAAAAGGACCGGCTGGATTTCTGGACGCGGGTGGAGAAGTTCCTGGCGGCGAATCTGGGGCCGCAATAAAAAAATGGCCGCATGCGGCCATTTTTTTTATTTGCACACCGGCTTATGGTTCGATGCCGTAAATGCCGCACAGGCGGTTGAACGTGGTGCAGGAACTGGCGACGCCCGCGCGGCAGTCGTCGCGCATGCCGACGCAGGTGTCGTAGTCAGGCAGTGCCAGCGCCGACATCGAATAACCCAGGCCCAGGCCCACGCAGGCCGTGAACAGGATTTTTTTCAGGCTTTTTTTCAGACTATTCATTTGCAATCACTTTCGGTAAGTAGATGGATGAATGAACCGTGAATAAACCAGTCGTCCGGCTGCGGCGCAGGTCCGGAGAACGAATCGATATTAGCATCGCATTCGCCATTTTCCGCATATCGAAATAGCGGTTTTTAATATGCGATTGCGTGCTTTATTTGGCTTCGTGATAATGCGTGAGTTTCCGGCGCATTATAAAAAATAAAGGCTTTTCAGGCGCCCGGCTGCGCGCCGTTGCGCACCATGCAGCACACGTGCGGCGTCCCCTGGAAAAATCCGGTACAACGCTGCATTGGCGTTATAAAAAGAAAACATGTCGCGCGTTGCCGTCGCTGCCGTTCTCCTCCTTGCGTTGCCCGGCATCGCCACGTCCGGACAGACTGCCGCCGGCCAGGCCGTGCTGCAGAGTGCCCTCGATCCGGCCGGGCCGCAGGCCGGCGCCATCTTCGGCCTGTGGCAGTTCACGCTGGCGCTGTGCGCCATCGTCTTCGCCGCGATCGTCGCCGCCTTCCTGTATGCGTTATGGCGCGCGCCGCGCGCCGATGCCGGCAGCACGCCGGACATGATCCCGCTGGCCAGGCCGGAGCGGCGCATCCACCGCACTGTCCTTTGGGCCACGGTGATCTCCGGCGCCGGCCTGGCGATGCTGCTGGTGGCGGACATGTGGACGGCCCGCGCGCTGGCGCGACTGCCGCTGCAGGATGCCGTCCGCATCGAACTGGTCGGCCACCAGTGGTGGTGGGAAGTGCGCTATGCCGATGCCGATGCGGCGCGCAGCTTCACGACAGCCAACGAACTGCGCCTGCCGGTGGGCCGGCCGGCCATCGTGTCGCTGCAAAGCCGCGACGTGATCCACACGCTGTGGATACCCAATCTGCACGGCAAGCGCGACATGATCCCCGGCCGCAGCACCACCATTGCGCTGCGGGCCGACCGGCCCGGCGTGTACCGCGCGCAGTGCGCCGAGTTCTGCGGCCTGGAACATGCGCTGATGGCGCTGCCCGTCACGGCCCAATCCCCCGATGAATACGAACAGTGGGCGCAGGCGCGGCGCCGGCCCGCCGCGCAACCGCTGACGGCCAGCCGGCAGCGCGGCCGCGCCGTGTTCGACGATGCGAAGTGCGCCACCTGCCACACGGTGGCCGGCAGCGGCGCGCGCGGCACGCTGGGGCCGGACCTGACGCACGTGGCCAGCCGCCCCACGCTGGCGGCCGGCGTGCTGCCCAACGATCGCGCCAACCTGCAGGCATGGATTGTCGACCCGCACCGCTTCAAGCTGGGCGCGAACATGCCGGGCAGTCCGCTGCCGGCGGCGGACATGCATGCGCTGCTCGATTACCTGGAGAGCCTGCAATGACGCCATCCCGAGCGCCCGTACAGCACGAGCCTGCGCTGCTGGAGCAGACGTGGCGCGATCCGCCCGGCCTGTGGGGCTGGATCTGCGCCGTCAACCACAAGAGCGTGGCGCGGCGCTTCATCGTCACCACCTTCGGCTTCTTCGTGGCCGGCGGCCTGCTGGCGCTGCTGATGCGTCTGCAGCTGGCGCAGCCGGACAATCACCTGGTCGGCCCCGCCCTGTACAACCAGCTGTTCACGATGCACGGCACCACGATGATGTTCCTGTTCGCCGTGCCGGTGATGCAGGCGCTGGCCGTCTACCTGCTGCCGCTGATGCTGGGCACGCGCACGGTGGCCTTCCCGCGCATGAACGCGTTCGCCTACTGGATCTTCCTGTTCGGCGGGCTGACGCTGTACGTGGCGTTCGTGCTGGATGCCGGCCCCGATGCCGGCTGGTTCGCCTACGTGCCGCTGGCCGGACCCGATTACTCGCCCGGCAAGCGGGTGGACATCTGGGCGCAGATGATCACGTTCACCGAAACGTCGGCGCTGATGGAGGCCATCGTCATCATCGTCACGATCCTCAAATTCCGCGCGCCCGGCATGGCGCTGAACCGCATGCCGCTGTTCGCGTGGACGCTGCTGGCCACGTCGGTGATGGTGCTGTTCGCGATGCCCGCCGTGATGCTGGCCAGTACCGCGCTGATCACGGACCGCCTCGTCGCCACGCAGTTCTACAACGTGGCAAAAGGCGGCGACGCGCTGCTGTGGCAGCACCTGTTCTGGTTCTTCGGCCACCCCGAGGTGTACCTGATCTTCCTGCCGCCGCTGGGCATCATCTCGACGATCGTCGCCACGTTCGCGCGGCGGCCCGTGGTCGGTTATGCGGCGATGGTGGTGGCGGTGATCGTCACCGCCTTCCTGTCGTTCGGGCTGTGGGTGCACCACATGTTCGCGACGAACCTGCCGGAACTGGGCAAGGCGTTCTTCACGGCGGCCAGCCTGCTGATCGCCATTCCCACGGCCACGCAGATCTTCTGCTGGATCGCCACGCTGTGGACCGGCCGCCTGCACTGGCGCACGCCGCTGCTGTTCGTGCTGGCCTTCTTCGTGATCCTGCTGGCCGGCGGGCTGACGGGGCTGATGCTTGCCTCCGTGTCGCTGGACACGCAGCTGCACGACACCTACTTCGTCGTCGCCCACCTGCATTACGTGCTGATGGGCGGCGCCGTGTTCCCGCTGTTCGGCGCGTTTTATTACTGGTATCCGAAGTTCACCGGCCGGATGATGAGCGAGACGGTGGGCAAATGGCAGTTCTGGCTGTTCTTCATCGGCTTCAACGTGACGTTCTTCCCGATGCATGTGGTGGGACTGGAAGGCATGCCGCGCCGTGTGTACACCTACCCGGCCGGCATGGGCTGGGACGGCATCAACTTCGCCGCCACGGTGGGCGCACTGACGATCGGCATCAGCGTGCTGCTGTTCATCCTCAATGCATGGCGCAGCCGCCGGCATGGCGCCATCGCCGGGCCCGATCCGTGGGGCGCCGGTACGCTGGAGTGGGCCGCCGCATCGCCGCCGCCGGCCGCCAATTTCGCCGTGCTGCCCGTCGTGCATGGCCGCTATCCGCTGTGGCAGCCGGCTGCGTTGCCGGACCGCGTGGCCGGCATCGATCCTTCCTTGCGCGAAGTGCTGCTGACGTCCGTCACCACGGCGGAGCCGGATCACCGGATGGTGACACCGACGCCGTCGCCCTGGCCGTTCATCGCGGCGCTCGCCACGACGGTGCTGTTCATCGGCTCCATCTTCACGCCGTGGGCCGTGGTGTGGGGCGCGCTGCCGGTGGCCGTCGCCGCCACGTTCTGGTTCTGGCCGCGCCGCGGCGAAAGCGAAACGCGGCGCGGCCGCGAGGTGCCGCCATGAACGACGACGATCCGCGCGCGCTGCAGGTCGGCCACCTGCCCACGTTCGCGTTCGGCCACCGCAGCCCGATGTGGTGGGGCACGATGGGGCTGATCGCGATCGAATCGACCGTGTTCGCGCTGACGATCCTGGCGTACTTCTATCTGCGCAGCCATGCCGTGGCGTGGCCGGAGACCGTTGCGCCGGACCTGCTGTGGGGCACGGTGAACACGGTCGTGCTGCTGGCCAGCCTGATACCGAACGAGCTGGCGCGCCGCGCGGCCCGGCGGCTGGACGTGCGCCGCGTGCGGCTGGCGATGGTGGCGTGCATGGTGTCGTCGCTGGCCTTCCTGGCCGTGCGTGCGGTCGAATTCACCACGCTGAACACGACGTGGGACAGCAGCGCATACGGCTCCGCCGTGTGGATGCTGATGGGCCTCCACACGCTGCACCTGCTGACCGACACGTGGGATTCGGCCGTGCTGACGGTGCTGATGTTCAAGGGCCCGCTCGACGGCCGCCGCTTCGTCGACGTCAGCGAAAACGCCGGCTACTGGTACTTCGTCGTCGGCAGCTGGCTGCCGATCTACGCCACCGTCTACTGGGGCGCGCGGATATGACCTTGCCACGCCGACAAATCAGGGACAGACCCTGT
>DKJA01000040.1:28309-28474 GCA_002454505.1 Oxalobacteraceae bacterium UBA6704 | reverse complement strand
TGGCCGACGCGCCGGCGCTGGTGCCGCCGATGCAGGCGCCGCTTTCCTTCAGCGCGCCGTGCATCGCCTCGTCCAGCAGCGTGCCGCCGATCATCGCCAGCAGCCGGCGCTGGTCGCCGCCCGTCATGAAGATGCCGTCGCAGGCGCGCACCCGCGCGGCCAGTG
>DKJA01000040.1:27566-28028 GCA_002454505.1 Oxalobacteraceae bacterium UBA6704 | reverse complement strand
CGCATCGTTGGCCGACGCGCGGTCCGGCAGGTCCACGCGGATCACATCCTGCACGCCCAGCTCGCGGAACACCGTGTCGTAACGGAGCCACATCGTGTCCGGCACGCGGCTGGCGGCCGTGATCACGGCGATCGTGGCCCGGCTGCCGCCGCTCAGTTCGACGAAGCGCGACAGGATCTCCTTGCTGTTCTCGCGGTCCTCATGCCCGCCGACGATGACGAGGTGGCCATGCCGGCGGCGGTCGAACTCAGTCATCGCGGGCCTCGGCGCACGGCATGTCGCGGTTGCTGTGCGTGCCCGCTTCGCTGCGCGACACGGCGATCACGCCCACGTCGATCTCCTGCGGGAACAGCGCGACGCCCCGTTCCAGCGCCTCCCGCAGCGGCATGCCCGCGGCCAGCCAGCCGTAGACGGTGTAGGCCAGCAGGCGCCGCACGATGTGTTCGCCGATGCCGGTGACGG
>DKJA01000040.1:0-27376 GCA_002454505.1 Oxalobacteraceae bacterium UBA6704 | reverse complement strand
TTCGCCGATGCCGGTGACGGCTACCGCGCCGTCCGCGCCCGCATAGAAGCCGCTGCCGATGATCGGCGTGTCGCCCACGCGGCCCAGCAGCGACGGTGCCGAGCCGCCCGTCGAGCAGGCAACGGCGAAGTGGCCGTCGGCGGACCGCGCGACGGCGCCCACCGTGTCGCATGGCGTGAAGGCGGGGCGCGCGTCGTAGTTCCAGTAATCGCGGAAGGCGCGGTTGGCCACGCCAGGCGTGGCGGGTTCGCCGCTGCCCAGCACGGCCAGCAGCCTGGCGTGCTGCACGCGCTGGCGCTCGCTGATGGCATGGTGCGGCGCGAAGCCGGCGGTGCGGGCGAAGCGTTCCGCGCCTTCGCCGGCCAGCAGCCAGTGGGGCGTCTGCGCCACGGCCCGCGCCACCAGCACGGGATTTTTCACCCGCTGGATGCAGGCCACGGCACCCAGCGTGCCCTGCGAGTCCATCACTGCCGCGTCCAGTTCCGTGCTGCGGCCGTCCAGGCACAGCACGGCGCCGCTGCCGGCGTTGTAGCGGCCGTCGTCTTCCAGCGCCACGCAGGCGGCAATGGCGGCATCGAGCGCCGAGCCGCCGCCGCGCAGCCGGTCGCAACCCGTGTCCGCCGCGGCGATGCAGCCGTCGTCCTGGTCGCGGCTGCCCCCGGCGCCGCCGTGGACGACGACCGTGGCCGCCGATGGTGCTGGCTTCATGGTGGTCCTCAGTGCAGTGGCTTGCTGGCCTTCAGCCACACGGCCGCGATGCGGTCCGCTTCGGCGTAGGCCTGGGTATCGAGTTCTTCGCCGAAGACATCCGGATCGATCTCCTCGTAGGTCCACTGCATGCCGGCGTCGGCCAGCAGCGGCGCGATGGCACGCAGGAAGGGGTCCTGGTTGCCGACCATCGCCACGCCCGTGTACAGCAGCAGCGAGCCGCCCGGCGCCAGGCGCACGATCGCCTGCCGGACCAGGTCCAGCGCCAGGCCGGTGCCCAGCTCGCCGCCGCCGTGGCGATAGCTGCGTTCGGACTTGTCGAGCAGGTAGGGCGGGTTCGACACGATCAGGTCGAACTGGCCCGGCACGTCCGTCAGCAGGTTGCTGTGGCTGGTCGTGACATTCGGCAGGCCGGCCAGCGTCGTGTTGACGCCGCACAGCCGCATGGCCGCATCGTTGATGTCCAGCGCCAGCACTTCGGCAGCCGGGTAATGCTGTGCGACGGTCGCCGCACCCGGTCCGGCGCCGGCACCCACGTCCGCCACGCGCAGCACGGGCCGGCCGGCGGCTGCCAGCGCCGCCAGTTCGGTGCGCAGCGCGCGGGCGAAGCGGTAGGTGTCGGGGCCGAAGAACACGGCGTCGCTGTCGTTGGTCGGGTAGGCGGAGTGGAAGTACAGGGCGCCGTCGAGCGTCGATGCGCGCAGCGTCGAGCGCCAGCCGTCGCGGTGCGGCTGGGCGATGCCGGCGCGGTGCATCAGGTGCAGCACGTCGGCCGGCAAGGCGTCGGCGTGGAACGGGCGGCTCCAGCCGAAGATGTCCGCCAGGTCGTTGGCCCACACGTGGCCGCTGCGCGCCTTGACGCGGCTGTGCGTCGCCGGCGTGACGGTGGTGAAGCGGTAGTCCGCCGCCAGCAGGGCCCGGCCCAGGTCGAGCAGGGCGGCCGGTTCCGGCAGGGGGCGGGCGAACGGCGGGCAAGACGCGGCCTGCATGACGGCGCTGGCGGTGGCGGTCAACATCGGGTGCCTCCTGTCGAGTACTGGTTTTATGTAAAAACAGGCTATGTCGCGCCGACGCCTGCCGGCGCGACCGGGATACTCGTCTTACTGGTAGAGGCGGGTGAACACGCGCGTGGCCATCAGCCCCGCGGAGGTGTGGTGCTGGGCCGGCGACATCAGCGGCAGCAGCAGTGCCACCGCTTCTTCGCGGGTCGCGGTGGCGGCCAGCTGCGCTTCCAGCAGCCGCAGTTCGCAGCCGATGCTTTCCCACGCATGCTCGTCGGCCGGGAAGCGGTGGCGGATCAGGCCCCGCGGCGCATTGCTGCGCAGCGGCACGGCGTCGTGGCTGTCCATGCCGCGGCGCAGCGCGCGGTGGCTGGCGACGCGCGGCACGGCCGGTTCGGCGCCGTCGCGCGGCGTGGCGATCCAGTCCTGCAGCAGCTGCTGCTCGTAGGGGCTGAACACGCCGAACATCTCGGCCCGTTCGCCGTTGATCAGCTTCCAGAAGCGGCTGTTCGCGGCCGGTTCGCCGCGGGCGATCCAGCCCTGCGCTTCCATCTTCTCGAGGAATTGCGGAATCTGTTCCGGCTCGGCCAGCCAGTCGTTGATGGTGCGGCCGCCCACGCGGCAGTAGTCGGAGTGCATGTTCTTGCCGACCGCCGCTTTCGCCGCCAGCATGCCCACCACTTCCTGCTCCAGGTCGAAGGCGGCGATCGCCTCGACGGTGCCGATACCCAGGTCGTTCATGCGGAAGCCGTTGGCCACGCGGCGCAGGAAGGCGGCGCTGTCGCCGACGCGCGGCATGATGCGGCGCAGGCCTTCCAGGGCCGTGTGGGCATGGCCGGTGGCGGCGTTATCGACGGTCACGTGCAGCGTGAAGTAATATGGATCGATGCCCAGTTCATTCAGTTCGTAGGCCGTGATCAGCAGGTGCAGCGGCAGCTGTTCGTAGCCCAGGTTGAAGCCGACGACTTCCGGCAGGTAGCTCTCGGCCGTCTGCGCCAGCGCCAGCTGGATCGCACCCTGCACGAAGTGGCTTTCCGGCAGGTCGTGCCACTGGTTGCAGCCATGCTGGTCGAGCAGCTTGCGGTAGATGACCACGTGGTTCTTGTCCGCCACGCCTTCGCCCAGCTCTTCCAGGTAGATGCGGATCAGCGGCTGGAAGTCGGCGTCGTTCCACCGTTCCAGCACGCCGTACAGCCAGGCGCCGTCGACCAGTTTGGTGGGCGCGACGGCTTTCAGGAAGTACAGCGCCTGCGACTTGCTGCGGAAATAGCGGCGCGGCGCGCCGTTCTTGCGCGCGGCCAGGTATTCGCGGTATTCCTCGCCGACGGTGTCGGTATGCGCGGCGATCCACTCGGCCATCTCGTCGATGGTGCCGGGCAGGTCGGACGGCAGCGCCTCGGCCTCCTTCAGCCGGCGCTCCAGGTAGCCGCCGGCAAGCGCGGGATCGTGGGTGCCGGACAGCAGGTCGTAGACGGCTTTCGCATCGTCGCTGTCCTGGATCGGTGTGGAAACGGCGGAGTTGGCGGGCTGGCGGGCAAGGGCGGTAGTGTGCATTTGTGTCTCGGGGTGTTATTTGCAATTAACAGCGTTGTCATCTGTATAACGAGTATGGCGACCTGTCACAGGGCTGAGTAGCGGCACGAACGCCGTTGCTTTGTAAGAGATCACTTACAGATGGCGGGTATTTGCTGAGCTGGGCGACGTATAATCGGCCCACGCTGCGAACAACGGGACGACGCCCCACGCCGGGAGATCGTATTGGCACACATCCACCTAGCCTGGGAACTGGGCGGCGGCCTGGGACATGCGGGCCGCCTGAAGATGCTGGCCCGCGTACTGCTGGCGCGCGGCCACCGCGTGACCATGTCGCTGCGCGACCTGGGGCGCACCGAGCGCGTGCTGGCCGACCTGCCGGTGCCGCGCTTCCAGGCGCCGCTGTGGCTGCACCGCACCGAAGGCCTGCCGCCGCACCAGGCCAGCCTGGCCGAAGTGCTGCTGCCGGCCGGTTACCTGGAGGTGCCGGGCCTCGCCGGCCTGGTCGGCGGCTGGCGGGCGCTGTTCGGCCACATCGCGCCCCATCTCGTTGTTGCCGACTACGCGCCAACCGCGCTGCTGGCAGCGCGCAGCCTGGGCATCCGCAGCTGCGCGGTGGGCATCGGCTTCACGCTGCCGCCGCCCGACCGTCCGCTGCCCTGCCTGCGCGACTGGGAGACCGTCACGCCGCAGCGGCTGGCCAGTGCCGAGGAGCAGGTGCTGAACGCCGCCAATACCGTCCTGGAACTGCACGGTGCGCCGCCGCTACCGAACGCGGCGCGGCTGCTGCTGGGCGATGCGGCGCTGCTGTCCACCTGGCCCGAGTTCGATCATTACGGCCGGACGGCCCACGCCGCCACCTGGTACGGCCCCGTCTACATGGCACTGGGCGGCGCCGCCCCCGCATGGCCGGCGGGGCAGGGGCCGCGCGTGTTCGCCTACCTGAAGCACGGGCACCCGGCCCACGCGGCCGTGCTGCGGGCGCTGGCCGACGAAGGCTGCCGCGTGCTGTGCTACCTGCCGGAAGTGGCGGGCTGCCGCGCCGTTCCCGTCGATTCGCCGCTGATCCGCTATGCGCCGCAGCCGGTGGCGCTCGATGCAGCGCTGGCGGCGGCCGACCTGTGCGTCAGCCACGCCGGCGAGGCCATGCTGGCGCAGGCGCTGGAAGCGGGCGTGCCGGTGCTGATGCTGCCGATGCAGCTGGAGCAGTTCCTGGCGGCGCGGCGCGTGGAGGCGTGGGGCGGCGGCGTCAGCGCAGCGCGCATGCAGCCCGATGGCGACTGGCGCACCGTCGTGCGCACGCTGCTGGACGACGGCCGCTACCGCGCCGCCGCGGCAGCCTTCGCCCAGCAGCGGGCCGGCCAGACGGTGCTGCAGCGGGCGCAGGCCACCGTCGATGCGTTCGAGCGCCAGCTGGCGCATTGATTGCCGGGCGCTCCCGTCGCGGGAAGTCAGCCATATGGGGTGGGTCGTCCGAAAAACGGCATTTGCTGACCGCCGCTATCCACTACGAACTCATGCTGACCCGTGCTGACACTTACTAAAATAGCTTGGCTGAAACTGTCAGTGTTTCAGCCGAGCAGTTTTAGTAATGGTCAGTGCTGATTAGCAGAAGCCAGCAAGGAATCGAACGTTCCCGTAAAAGCGCTTCGGCGGCCACCCGGCACCGTAGCTCCCCGCCAGCGTTCGGGGTGGACACGTTGTTTGCGCTCGCCGCAGCTCACTTGGGCCGCGGCTTCGGCAGGTCCGCGCTGGGCTGCGACAGCCGGCCATCGCGCGACTGGCGCACCGCGATGGCGACTGCCGTGCCGCAGTTGCGCACCTCCTTCTGCACCGCTGCGTCCTTGTCCAGCGTTGCGTGGCTTTCCGCGTACGACTCGTAATAGCCGATGTAGCGGTCGATGACGGCCTGCGGGCCGGCGCCGACGAGGCCCATCCAGTCGAGCCAGTCCGACAGGTTGCGGCGCTGCGCCTCGGTGCCGGCCACGTCGCCATGGACGAACACGCCGTAGGCGCGGCCCGCCAGGTGCTTCGGATAATCCCAGCCTTTCAGCTCGATTTCCTTGGCTTCGGCGGCCTCCTTGCCGTGCGTGCTGGACGGGTCCGGATTGCCGCCGTCCGCGCAGACCAGCCGGTCGATCATCAGCTTCAGCGGCGACGGCGACTGGTACCAGTAGGTGGGGGCGATGATGATCACGCCATGCGCCGCCACCCAGCGCTCGTAAATCTCGTTCATCCAGTCGTTCACCTGGTTCAGGCTGTGGTTCGGGTAGCAGCTGCACGGCCAGTGGCACAGCGGCATGGCGGTCGACACGCAGCCCTTGCACGGGTGGATGTGGTGATCGTAGGTGGACGTCAGCAGCGACAGGTCGAGCAGGTCCACTTCCATATGCTGTTCTTCGACTGCCTCTTTGGCCCAGTGGGCCATGCGGAACGATTTCGACATTTCGCCCGGGCACGAGCCGTCGTTGCGGGATGCCGCCACGATGACCAGCACGCGCGACGGCGTGGCCGGGTCCTTCTGGCGGCGCTCGGCCGCGGCCAGCCGCTCGCTGGCCGCCTTCCATTCGACGGCCAGGTCGTAGTCCGGATCGGCGAAGCCGGGGCCGGCCTTGACGGTGACCGGCGCCTTGCGGCTGTCGCAGTAGTTCTGCCATGCGACGTCTTCCAGCTGCGCGATCTGGCCGCGCAGCGGGTCGAAGCGGGGATCGTAGAACGATGCGGTGAACTTCAGGTGGAATTCGTTGCGTTCGAGCTTCGCGGGCGCCTGGCCCTTGCGTACATCTGCCTTCGTTTGTGGCATGCTGCCTCCATGGTTCCCGGCACTGTCGCATGGCCGGGCCGGCCGCTCTGTACGGTGTCGTACCGTGAGCCTGAGTCCATCGACAAGGTTCATTGCGGTACGGCCACCATCCATGTACACTCGACATTACTCTTGCCAGCTCACTCCACCGTGTATTCGCCAACGCAAATCGACCCCGTCGTCAGTTTCCTGAATACCCAAGGCGAGTCGGTGCGCGCCACCATCGTCAACCTGCAGCGCCGCTCGCTGGTGATGGAGGTCTACAATCCCTGGTCGATTGTCCAGGTCAGCGAAGTGCTCAGCGAACTGACGGTGCGCATGGGCAGCCGCAGCGCCTATGTCGGCAAGGCCGTCGTCATCAGCCTCGTCAACACGGGGCTGACGGCCATCGTGTCGGCCAGCCTGACGGACGAGTGGCGCGAACTGTCCGAAGTGACGCTGGCGCCGGATGTCATCGGCAGCAAGGCGCGCGCCTTCGTGGCCGACTGGGGCGAGCGCTTCCGCGTGCGGCGCGACTACCAGATCGTCGTCAACGAAACGCGGGCCTTCCTGGCCGATGCGTCGCGCTGGCTCGAGCAGCTGGACCTGGCCGATGCGCGGGCCCAGGCGCTGCCGCCCGAGTACTTCGAGGAGCTGGCGCTGCCGCTGATGGCGAAGATGAAGACGTGCTTCGACGAGCTCAATTTCCAGGCCTCGCTGGTCGGCGAGGAAGAGTCGGCCGTCCACCGCACCTATGCGCAGGGTGCGCTGCACCCGCTGATCCTGCGCGCGCCGTTCGTGTTCCGCACCTACACCAAGCCGCTCGGTTACGCCGGCGACTACCAGATGGTCAACCAGATCCTCGGCAACCCGCGCGAGGGCCCCAGCACCTACTTCCAGGTGGTGAATACGGCCTTCCTGCATACGGCCGTGGCCACCGCGCACCGCCACCGCATCGATATCCTCGTGCGTTACCTGACCACGCTGGCCGGCCAGGCCCGCGCGGCCGGCCGGCCGCTGCGCGTGCTGAACGTGGGCTGCGGCCCGGCCGCCGAGATCGCCCGCTTCATCGAAACCTGCGAGCATGCGGAACTGCTGCAATTCCAGCTGGTGGACTTCAGCACCGAGACGCTGGACTGGACCCGCGCCCGCCTGGCCGACGTGCAGCGGCGCAGCGGCAGGCAGTGCACCATCGAGTATGTGCACGACTCGGTGCACCAGCTGCTCAAGCGCCGCGACAGCGGGCCGGGGGAGGCGGGCGACTTCGATGCAGTCTACTGCGCCGGGCTGTTCGACTACCTGTCCGACAAGGTCTGCGCGCGGCTGAACGGCTATTTCGCGTCGCGCACGCGTCATGGCGGCCGGCTGCTGGTGACCAATGTGCACAGCGCGAACCCGGAACGCCACACGATGGAGCACGTGCTGGAGTGGTACCTGATCTACCGCGACGAGGCGAAGATGCAGGCCATCCTGCCCGTCCGCCGGGGCGATACGCAGGTGTACACCGACCCCACCGGCGTCAACGTGTTTGCCGAAACGACGGTCGTGCACTGATGCCGGACGTGCCCGACCTGACCCCGCCCGCCGCCGCGCCGCGGTCCACCTACGCCCGCGAGCTGTCCGGCTTCCACCTGATGCAGAGCCGCGCGTGCGCGGTCACCGTCGTCGTGCTGATCCTGCTGGGCAGCGTGCTGGATTTCGCCGTCTATCCGGACCGGATGGTGCAGTTCGGGATCTACCGCGTGGTGGCCAGCGGGGCCGTGCTGGCCGGCCTGGCGCTGCTGTACACGCCGTTCGGCCGCCGTCACGTGCATGCCGTGACGTTCGTCTGGCTCACGTTCCCGCAGTTGATGATCGCGTGGATGATCCACGTGACGCAGGGCGAGGCGTCGCTGTTCTATGCCGGCATCATCCTGACCATCTTCGCCGTCGGCACGCTGTTCCCGGTGGGCTTCATGTACACGCTGGCGTTCGGCGCGCTGACGATGGTGCTGTACTGGCTGGCCTGCGTGATGCGGCCCGGGCAGCTGGACCACGCCCAGTTCCTGTTCCATTTCACGATCATCCTGTTCGCCACCGCCGGCAGCACCGTGTACACCTATTACAATGAGCGGGGCCGGCGCCAGCTGTTCGAACTGAAGGACGAGCTGGCCGGCAAGAACGAGGAACTGGAGCGCACCAACCGCAGCCTGGCCGACATCAAGGGCCAGATGCTCCAGCAGGAAAAGATGGCGGCGCTCGGCACGCTGTCGGCCGGGCTGCTGCACGAGGTGAACAACCCGGTCAACTTCTGCATGATGGCGATCGACATGGCGCTGGAAGAGCCGGCCGCGCAGGCCGCGCCGACCGTGCTGGAATGCCTGCAGGATGCCAGGCAGGGCATGCAGCGGGTGCAGTACATCGTTTCCGACCTGAAGACGTTCGCGTACCGGAACGAGGCGATGCAGGATGCGCCGTTCCTGTTCGAGCGGGCGCTGGACGCGGCCGTGCGGCTGGTCGGCCACGAAACCAAGGGCATCGCGATCCGCCGCACGGTGGGCAGCGAAGGGGGCGGCGACACGATGGTGCGCGGCGACGAAGCGGCCATCATCGGCGTGCTGATCAACCTGCTGGGCAACGCGGCGCTGGCCTTGCGCAAGGGCGCC
Source organism: Oxalobacteraceae bacterium UBA6704 (assembly GCA_002454505.1). Lineage (GTDB taxonomy): Bacteria > Pseudomonadota > Gammaproteobacteria > Burkholderiales > Burkholderiaceae_D > Rugamonas. Next base: position 18,707 of record DKJA01000040.1, on the reverse strand, counting down.
CGTGCGGCGCCGGAGATCGTGGTGGGCATGCAGGTGGAAGGCGCGCGGCTGCGCGTGTCGGTGCTCGACAACGGGCCCGGCATCGACGCGGCCCTGCTGGACCGCGTGTTCGAGCCGTTCTTCACCACGCGGGAGGTCGGGCAGGGACTGGGACTGGGGCTGTCGATCAGCTACAGCGTCGTGCAGCGGCATGGTGGCCAGCTGGCGGCGGAAAGCGTGCCGGGCGAGTGGACCCGCCTGACGTTCGACCTGCCGCGGGCAGGCTAATCACGAAGGACGGAGCGATGCCGACGGTACTGTACGTGGACGACGAGGAACTGGCCTGCAAATACTTTGCCCGCACGGCCGGCAGCGGCTACCGGGTGCTGACGGCGCCCGGCGTCGATGCGGCGCTGGCGCTGCTGCGGGCGGAACCGGTGGACGTGCTGGTGACCGACTACCGCATGCCCGGCCGCGCCGGCAGCGAGCTGTTGCGCGTGGCCGAGCGCGAGTTCCCGGAACTGGTGGCCATCCTCGTCACCGCCTATGCCGACAAGGCGCTGCTGCTGGAAACGGTCAATGGCGGCCCGGTCTTCCGCGTGCTGGAAAAGCCCCTGCAGCAGGATGCGCTGCGCGCCGTGCTGCGGCTGGCCGAAGAGGAAGCGCGGCGGCGCGTGCGGGACGGTGCCGCGCGGCGCCACGGCGCGCTGGCGATCGAGGAGACGGTGGCGTTCCTGGCCCATGAGCTCAATACGCCGCTGTCGGCGATCGCCGATTTCGCCCGCACGATCGCGCTGCGCGCGCGGGAGGACGAGGCGGCGCCCGACGTGCTGCCGCTGAAAGCGCACCTGGGTCCCGTGGCGGCGCATATGGACGATAATGCGCGCTACTGCCTGTCGGTATTGAATACATTTGTCGAATCGGTGCGGCGGGCAACGCTGGTCCCGGCGGCGCGTGCGGCCGAAGGCAGTGCGCACCGGATGGTCACGGCGCTGCTGGCGTCCTACCCGCTGAGCGCGGCGCAGCGGGGCGCCATTGCTGTCGACGTGCAGCACGACTTTCCGATCCGGATGGCGCCGAACTGCGTGGCGCTGGTGCTGTCCGCGCTGCTGGGCAATGCTCTGCGGGCGCTGCAGGATGTCGGGCAGCCGCTGCTGCGGGTGACGGTGGGGGCCGGCGGGCAGCCGGCGATCGCGGTCGCCGACAACGGCGCCGGCATCGCGCCGGCGATCCTGCACCGGCTGCTGCTGGAGCCCGTGCCGATGCATGGCGGCGAAGGCAGCGGCTGGGGGCTGATCTTCTGCAACCGCGTGATGCAGTCGTTCGGCGGCCGGCTGCGGGTGCAATCCGTGCCCGGCCGTGGCGCGAGCGTGACCATGCATTTCCCGCCGTCGCCCGACGTAACAACAGAAGAGAAAACAGAGGACCGAACATGAACGAGCCCGTCAAAACCCTGCCAGCGATCCTGTACGTGGACGACGAGCCCACCGCGCTGAAATACTTCCAGCGCGCGCTGGGCGCCCAGGCCAACGTGCTGATCGCGGAATCCGTCGAGGAGGGCAAGCGCATGCTGGACCAGCATGCCGACACGATCGCCGTGCTCGTCTCCGACCAGCGGATGCCGGGCGCCTACGGCAACGAGCTGCTGTTCTATGCGTGGGACCGCTATCCGCACATCGTCCGCATCCTGACCACGGCCTATTCGGAAATCCAGCACACGGTGGATGCGGTGAACCAGGGCCAGATCCACCGCTACATCCAGAAGCCGTGGGACCTGGCCGCGCTGCGCATGGAGATGAAGCAGGCGGTCGACCTGTCGCGGCTGCGGCGCGAACACGCCCAGCTGCTGCGCGAGAAGCTGCTGATCCGCCAGAAGCAGGCGGTGGCCAACCGCATCGGCACGCTGTTCGCGCTGTGCGCCAGCCTGGCCGGCGATGGCGGCGCGGTGCCGATCGATGCCTACCTGTCCGGCGCGCTGTGCGCCGGCATGACGCCGCCAGAGCCGGACTGGCTGCTGATGGACCACTCGGACCTGATCAGCTCCGAAGCGTTCCGCAGCGCCGCGTTCGGCGTCGCAGTGCAGGGCCAGCTGGCCGCGCTGGCGGCCCGCGGCGGCGCGCCGGAAGCTGTCTTCACGGCGCTGCAGGCAGTGTTCGCCGACGGCTTCACGGTCACGGACGACGGCGGCACGTTCAGCCACACGTCGCGGTTGACGGAATTCCTTGAAACGCCGACCGGCAGCGCCGTGTCGGACGAACACGCGTTCTGGCTGGCCGCGCTGCTGTGGCTGGGCCGGCACGGCCGCACGCTGCAGGTGACGGGCGGTCCGGATGGCGTGCATGTCCGCCTGGCACAGGCCGATGCGGCACCGACGCCGATGCAGCTGGCCGGCTGGATCGAACAGTTCTAGAGGCGTGCGACGTTCGCCGTAGCGTTTGCGTACCATGGCTCGTCGATCAACGAGCCATGGAGGACGTCATGCCACGCGGTGCGAGCCCGAAACGGGAAAAGGAATACACGAAGCTGGAGAAGCAGTTCGAGAAGGAAGGCCGCTACAAGGGCCGCGAGGAAGAGGTGGCGGCGCGCATCGTCAACAAGCAGCGCAAGCAGTTCGGCGAGACGAAGTCGGCCAAGGCGAAGGACCATGCCGGCACGTCGCCCGATCGCAGCGTGCCGATCGCGAACTACGAACACCTCACCGTGCCGCAGGTGCGCAGCCGGCTGGCCGAGCTGACCAGGGCGCAGCGCACGAAAGTGCGAGCGTACGAAGTGAAGCACAAGAACCGCAAGGGCGTGCTGCAGGCGCTGGAGCGGCTGCATTGAGCGCTGCAAGCGCAGGGCTGACCTTGTAAGAGGGACGGTCGCTCCGCTAGAATGCCGGCACCCTGCATTCTTCCCCGGTAGTCGATGTCCCACCTGATCCGTTGTCTCTTCTTCGCGGCCGGCCTGTTCGCCGCTGCTGTCCACGCCTCCGAGTCCTGCCCGCAGCATTACGTCGAAGGCCAGGCACCCCGCATCGTCAACGACAAGCTGGCCCGCGCCACGCGCGAGCTGTGCTTCAACGTGTTCGGCGTGATGCATTCCGGCGTCACGCGCACGCCGCTGTGGTCGGCCGAACACCTGACGGCCGCCAATCTCGGCTCCGCTGCGGACCTGTCGCGCGAGAACTCGTTCCACCCGGAGTCGCAGCTGCCGCGCAAGGAAAGGGCCGAGCTGTCCGATTACGCGCGCAGCGGTTTCGACCGCGGCCACCTGGCGCCGAACGGCGACATGCCGGACCGCGCCAGCCAGTACCAGAGCTTCACGCTGGCGAACATGGTGCCGCAGGACTCCGACAATAACCGCCACGTCTGGGCCAGTATCGAGCAGGCCGTGCGCAGGATGGCGAAGAAGGAAGGCGCGCTGTACGTGATCACCGGCCCCGCCTTCATCGGCGGCGACCTGCGCAAGGTCGGCAACGTGCTGGTGCCCAGCCACCTGTACAAAGTGGTGTACAGCCCGCGGCAGAAGGCGGGCGGCGCGTGGTTCGTGGCCAACCGCTCCGGCGCGAAGCCGCAGACCATGACGATCGCCGAACTGGAACGCAAGGTCGGCATCGATCTGGTACCGTCGCTGCCGCAGCGGCAGAAAAACACCATGCTGCGGCTGCCGCAGACAGGCAAACGCAAAGGTTGAACCATATGAACAAGAAACTGAACCCTTACGCCAACGAGGCCGATGTATTGCAGATCGGCGGCCTGACCATCGAGAACCGCCTCGACCGCATCACCATTGCCGGTGACATCGACCTGACGCTGGACCAGCAGGGCCTGGCGCAGGCCCGCGAACTGAACGAGCTGCTGGGCGCCGTCGTCGCCAGGCTGGCGGAGCAGAAGGATCTGCCGGCGAAGCTGCCGGCGCCGAAAGTGAAAAAAGTCGCGAATCCGTTCGAGTGATCAGCGCATCCGCGTGACGTGGGCATCGCGGCGCGGCGTCCAGCCCAGCCGCGCCGCGATCAGGCGCCGGTAGCGCGTATCGATATGCGCCGGCGTGTTGCGGATGTAGTCCTCGGCCAGCGCGCGCGTTTCTCCTTCCAGGCTGGCCAGCAGGGCCACCGCTTCTTCCGCTGTCGGCATGCGGCCGTTGGTGCCGGCGAACTTCGGCGGCACGGCCGTCCACACCACCGCATCGATGCGCTGGCGGTGCAGCCACGCGACGATGGCCGGCGGCACGTCGGCGCCCGCCACGGCAGGCAGGCTGCCGATCCATTCCGGCCGTCCGGCCGCGATTTTCTCCCGTTTGGCCAGCATAGCCCGCGCCGTTGCCAGGTCGGGCGCATCCACATAAGCCCAGTAGGTGGGCACCAGCGGCGCCCCGGAGCACAGCACCAGCGCCAGTTCGGCGCTGTCGTCGCTGTCGCGACCGAATTCGAGGGGGAGGGCGGGGCCGCCCGGGTGCCAGCCGGAGGCCAGTTTCAGCGGGCCCGGCTTCCACAGCAGCGAACCCCAAGCGATACATGCAATGTTCATGAAGCTGTCGTCGGGTAAAGCGCCAGTGTAGGGGGCATCGCGAAATGGCAGAGCACGGTAGCGCACGTTGCTATTCCTGCCAGGAATAAGCCGCATGCCCCGTGGCCGGCTACCCCATCGATTCGAAAACGCCCACAGTAGAGCCCATCAACACCCCTGCCGCGGCGCGCGACATGCACCCCCGGTCCACTTTCGAATCAACCTCAGGAGCCTTCATGAAAACCATCACCGTCCCCACCGCAGCCAGCGTTTCCCCGGCAAACCGGGCCATCTTCGAGCGGCTTGAAAAAGGCCTCGGCATGGTGCCGAACCTGTATGCGACGCTGGCCTATTCGGAACATGGCCTCGGCAATTACCTGACGCTGCAAAACAGCAAAACATCGCTGAACGCAAAGGAGCGCGAAGTGATCAACCTGGTCGTCAGCCAGGTCAACGACTGCGCCTACTGCCTGGCGGCGCACACCGCGCTGGGTGGCATGGTGGGCTTCACGCCCGCTGAAATCATCGAGATCCGCAAGGGTGGCGCCAGCTTCGATGCGAAGCTGGATGCGCTGGCGCGGCTCGTCAAAAGCGCCGCCCTGCATCGCGGCCATGCGGCACAGGAAACGCTCGACGCGTTCTTCGCTGCCGGCTACGACGAAGGCAACCTGGTCGACGCCGTCATCGTCGTCGGCGACAAGATCATCACCAACTACCTGCATGCGCTGACCAAGGTGCCGGTCGATTTCCCCGCCGCGCCAGCGCTTTGAAAGGAGAACGTCATGACATTGCAAGCAAGACTGGACGCCTTCAAGGCTGACTTCAAGAGCGGCAAGGCGCCGTATTTCGCGCCGCCGGACATCCATCCGGTCATGGAGCGCGCCACTGCCGAACTGGTCGCCTCCGGCCAGGCCGGGCGGGCGCTGCAGGCGGGCGACAAGGCGCCGCCGTTCACGCTCAACGATCCGGACGGTCATCCTGTTTCATCGGCCGATCTGCTGGCAAAGGGGCCGCTCGTGATCAGCTTCTATCGTGGCGTCTGGTGCCCGTACTGCAACCTGGAGTTGCAGGCGCTGCAGGAAACGCTGCCGCAATTCACGGCGCTGGGTGCCCGCCTGGTCGCCATCTCGCCACAGACTGCGGCCAACAGCCGCAAATCGCAGCGTGAAAACAGGCTGGCGTTTCCCATTCTCGGCGATCCCGGGAATGCCGTCGCGGCCGCCTTTGGCCTGCGTTTCACGCTGCCGGACTATCTGATCGAGCTCTACAAGACGCTGAAAAACGACTTGCCCGCGTTTAATGGTGATCCGGGCTGGACGCTGCCGATGCCGGCGCGCTACGTCATCGCACGGGATGGCACCATCGTCTACGCCGAGGTCAATCCCGACTACACCTTGCGCCCCGAGCCGGCCGCCATGCTGCCCGCGCTGCGCGATCAGGCCCGCGCAGCATCGGCCCGATAAACCCGCATGATGTGTTCGACGAAGGCGACAAACGCGCGTGCCTTCGCGCTGGCGAGCCGGCCGGACGGGTAGACCGCCCACAGGTCGATCGGCGGCAATTCCCAGTCGGCCAGCACGGTGCTTACCTGGCCGCTGGCCAGTTCCGGCGCGAACATCCATTCCGAGGCGACGGCGATGCCCATGTCGGCCAATACGGCGGCACGCACGCCTTCGGCCGCGCTGACGCGGAGCCGCCCGTTCACCGCCACCGAAACTGTGGTGTCGTGCTGCCGGAACGACCAGCTGCCGCCACCACCGTCCTTCTCATGGACGACGACCGCATGGCTGGCCAGGTCGGCCGGCACCAGCGGCACGCCGCGGTCAGCCAGATAAGCGGGCGTGGCCACCACCAGGCGCCGGCTGCTGGCGATACGCCGCGCCGTCATCGAGGAGTCGCCCAGTTCGCCCATGCGCAAGGCCACGTCGATACCGTGTTCGAGCAGATCGATTTGACGGTCGTCGAGCATCACGTCGATTGCCAGGGCGGGATGCGCTGCCAGGAAGGCATTGATATGTGGCACCACATGCAGCCGTGCGAAGGTGACGGCCGCGCAGATGCGCAGGCGGCCCGCCAGGCTGGCACCGGCGCCGCGCGCCAGGTTGTCGGCCTCGTCGGCCTGCGCGATGGTGCGGCGGGCACCCTCGAAAAAATGCTGGCCCGCCTCGGTGGGCGTCAGGCCGCGCGTCGAGCGCAGCAGCAGCCGGGTGCCCAGGCGCGCCTCGAGTTGCGCGACCGATTTCGAGACGGCCGGCTGACCGAGGCCCAATCGTTTGGCGGCGGCCGAGAACGAGCCCGTCTCGACGACGCACACATAGGTTTCCATCAAGGCCAGTCTGTCCATCAGTATTCCTCAAAGGAATGCAGCATAGCGGCACCGCAGGGCATATGGCAAGCTGTCGTGGAGATTGTTGCGCCCGAGGTAATCAAAGGTGGGCAGCCCTGGACATTTCCAGAGTCCGGGATGACCGAGCGTCTCGTGTTCGGCGCGGTGTGGAAACGGTACCACATCGTCGCTGAAAAGCTTTTCATTCTGATATTTCATCGTTACTATCGGTCGCTGCACCACGTATGTAATTACATAACAATAAAGGGGATCCATGACTACCACCGAAATCTACCTGCTGGCGATGCTGCTGATCTTCGTCGTGCCTTTTCTCGTCTGGCGGCTGGGCCGCACCGATTATTTCGCACCGCTGGTCGTGGTGCAGATCATCATGGGCATCGTGCTCGGGCCGGGCGTGCTGGGCGCGGCCTTCCCCGACTATCACAAGTTCGTGTTCAATCCCGATGTGGTCAAGACGCTCAACGGCGTGGCCCAGTGGGGCGTGATGCTGTTCGTGATGCTGGCCGGGATCGAACTGGACCTGAAAAAGGTCTGGCAATACCGGCGCGAGAGCGTCACCACGGCCGGCCTGTCGCTGGGCATGCCGCTGCTGTTCGGTTGTGGCGCCGCCATCCTGCTGCTCAACTATCCGGGCTGGATCGGACAGAAGGCGGCCACCTGGCAGTTCATGCTGGGCACCGGCATGGCCTGCGCGGTGACGGCGCTGCCGGTGCTGGTGCTGCTGATGGAAAAGCTCGACATCCTGCGCCAGCCGATGGGCCAGCGCATCCTCCGTTACGCGAGCCTGGACGATGTGGCCATCTGGAGCGTGCTGGCGCTGATCATGCTGGACTGGGAACGCATCGGCCGCCAGCTCGGCTTCTTGCTGGCGTTTGCCGTGCTGACTTTCCTGTACCGCCGCCTGATGGCGCGCCTGCCGCACGGCGACCGCTGGTATGTGGCGCTGATCTGGCTGATCCTGTGCGCGTTCGGCGCCGACTGGGCGGGCCTGCACTTCATGGTCGGCGCCTTCCTGGCCGGCGTGGTGATGGATGCGGACTGGTTCGAGCAGGACCAGCTCGATGGCCTGTTCAAGAACGTGCTGCTGGTGCTGATGCCCGTGTTCTTCCTCAGCACGGGCCTGCGCACCAAGTGGGACCTGGGCGGCTACTCGGTGTTCTTCGCGGCCGGCCTGCTGCTGCTGGCCTCCGTCGGGGGCAAGCTGGCCGGCGCGCACATCGCCGGCCGGGCGCTGAAGTGGCGCAAGGGCGAAGCGTCCATCATCGGCTGGCTGCTGCAGTCGAAAGGCCTGATCGAGATCATCTTCGCCAACATCCTGCTCGACAAGCAGATCATCACCAGCGAGACGTTCACCGCGCTGCTGCTGATGGCGGTGGCCAGCACGATGCTGACGATTCCCGTGGTGTACCCGAAACTGAACCGCGAGCAGAACCGCGCCCTGGTGGGGCAGGCCAGTTCCGGGCCGACGCTGTAGCCCCATGGCCCGCACCGGACTGACGAAGGCGCAGGTCAGGGCAACGCGCGAGCGATTGCTGGCGGACGGCGTCTATCCGTCCGTCGATGCGGTGCGCCGTGCGCTGGGCGACACCGGTTCCAAGTCGACCATCCATAAATATCTCAAGGAGCTCGACGAAGGGAACGCCGGCCGCGACGACACGGCGCGCGCGCTGCAGGCGCTGGTCGAGCAGCTGGCCGACCGGCTCCACGACGATGCCGAACTGCGGCTGCGCAGCCGCTTTGAAGAAGCGCTGCGTCAGAAGGATGACGAGCTGGCGGCGCTGCGCGCCAGGGTGGCGGCGCTGGAGGCCAGGCCGGCCGCGCCGGTGCCGCCGCGCCGCCCGGCGCTGCCATCGCAGCCGATCGGCGGCTTCGGCAGCTTCGGCCTGCCTTTATCAGTTTCGCGCGGCGGCCACCACGACATCTCGCCGTTCAGCATCATGCGTGCCGGCGGCCGGACGGAAGTGTTCGATCCGGACAGCGCGCTGCCGGAAGGCCTGAAGCTCGCCTGAGCGCCTTGCTCACAAGGTTGATCGTTACGGCGTTGACACTGCCGCCCGCGTGCTTTCTACTGGGCGCCAGCAGAGCAACCATCATGGAGACGCCCGAATGCAGGCAGCCGAACGCAAGACCGCGCGTCTTGCCAGTTTCATTGCGTGCGCCGCGCTGTGCCTTGCCGCCAGCGCGGCGGCCGCACCGCCGCAGCGCTACACCAACCCGATCCTCCACGCCGACTATTCCGATCCGGACGTCATCCGCGTCCGCGACGATTATTATCTTGTCGCGTCCAGCTTCCACTTCTCGCCCGGGCTGCCGGTACTGCACTCGAAGGACCTGGTGCACTGGCGCATCGCCGGCCATGTGCTGCCGAAGCTCGACTTCCACCCCGCGTATGACATGGTGCCGCCGTACACCTTGGCCGACAGCGTGTCGAAACCGGTCGGCCCCGGCATGCGCTATGCGGGCGGCGTGTGGGCGCCGGCCATCCGCTATCACGACAACCGCTTTTACGTTTACTGGGCCACGCCGGACGAAGGCATCTTCATGAGCACGGCCACCGATCCGGCCGGCCCGTGGTCGGCGCCGGTCACGGTGCTGGCGGGCGCAGGATACGAAGATCCCTGTCCGTTCTGGGACGATGACGGCAAGGCCTGGCTGGTGCATTCGAAAGTGGGTGCCGGCCCGATCGTGCTGCACGCGATGAGTCCGGACGGCACGCGGCTGCTCGATGCCGGCACAACCATCATCGAGGACAAGGTCAACCTGCCGGTGCTGGAAGGCCCGAAGGTCTACAAGCGCAACGGCTGGTATTACATCTTCGCGCCCATCGGCGGCGTGGGCACGGGGCCGCAGGCGGTCATGCGCGCACGGTCGATCCAGGGGCCATACGAACACCGCACCGTGCTCAGGCCCGGAAGCGGTCTGGCGGGGCCGCACCAGGGCGGCTACGTTGAAACGCCGGCCGGGCAGGGCTGGTTCATCCACTTCAACAGCACCGGCGCCTTCGGCCGCATCGCGCACCTGCAGCCGGTCGTATGGCAGGATGACTGGCCGGTGATGGGCGACCAGGGCTTGCCGGTGCCGGATCATCCGGTGCCGCAGACAGCTGCACAGTCCCCCGATTACCGGTTGCAGGACTCGGACGAATTCTCCGGCGGCAAGCTGGGCCTGCAATGGTCGTGGAACCACAATCCCGATGCGGCGCGCTGGAGCCTGACGCAGCGCCCAGGCTTCATGCGTATCGAGGCGAACCATGCGCAGCACCTGGTCGGCGCACGCAATACGCTGACGCAGATCCTGCAAGGCCCGGCGGCCGACATCGCCACGCGCATCGAGCTGCGCGGCATGGTGGACGGGCAGCGCGCCGGCCTCACACTGTTCGGCGTCAAGGTGCCGTGGATCGGCATCGTGCGCGACGGCGGCGCAAATTACCTGACGTACGCGAACGGTGGCGACGAAACCCGCGGGCCGCGGATCGGCACGGATGCCATCGTGCTGCGCGCCAGCGTGCGCGAGGACCAGACGGTGCAGTTCTCCTATGCCGCGGACGGCAAGGAGGCGTTCACCGACTTCGGTCCGGTGACGCCATTGGCCAAATTCTCGTGGTGGAAAGGCAGCCGCCCGGCCGTGTTCACGTACATCCGTTCCAACAGCGATGAAGGCAAGGCGGCCAGAGCGCCGGACCGAATCCGGGACCATTACATCGACGTCGACTGGTTCAGGGTCAAGGTCGCCGGCAAGACAAAAGGAGCAAATTCATGATGCATCTTCCGCGGCGAAGCCGGCTCGTTCTGGCACTGGGCGGCGGTCTGCTTGGTACGGTACTGCCGGCGGTGGCAGCACCGTGCGACGAATCGCCGGCCTGGGCCGACCAGCTGCGGCGCGACCTGGACGCCATGGCGCTGGAACTGACGCAAACGCTGCGTCCCTGGCCGGTGCCGGACCGCGTGTTCGCGCCCGAATCCTACGGGCTCGCGGCGGGCGCGCTTGCCACGCCGGCCATCCAGCGCGCCATCGACGCCTGCGCCGCCGCCGGCGGCGGCACGGTACGCCTCGGCCAGGGCGATTACGTCAGCGGCACCATCGACCTCCGCTCCGGCGTGATGCTGGAAATCGCCGCCGGCAGCCGGCTGCTGGCCAGCACGAACCTGGCCGACTACCCCACGCGCCAGGCGCGCCGCCCGACGGTCCAGGACAGCAATATGGGCATGAACCAGTCGCTGATCTTTGCCGAAGGCTGCGAGCGCATCGGCCTGACCGGCGCGGGGACCATCGACGGCCGCGGCACGCAGGACAACTTCCCCGGCGAGCAGACCATCGGCGCCACGCCGGGCCGCCCGTTCCTGATCCGCATGCTCGATTGCCGGCACGTGGTGATCAGCGGCCTGCGCATGCGCGATTCGCCGTGCTGGATGCAGAACTACCTGAACTGCGCGGACCTGCTGATTGACGGCATCCACGTGGAGAACCAGGCGAACCACAACAACGACGGCCTCGATATCGACGGCTGCCGCCGCGTCATCGTGCGCAACACCTTCATCAACGCGGAAGACGATGGCCTGTGCTTCAAGGGCGCCAGCCAGCGGCCCGGCGAGCACATCCTCGTCGAGAACTGCCAGTTCTACAGCAGCTGCAATGCGCTCAAGTTCGGCACCGATTCGCAGGGCGACTTCCGCAACGTGCTGGTGCGGCACGTGGTGCTGGGCGGTCCGGCGGCCGACATGCGTTCGGTGAAACGGCGCAAGGCCGATGGCGGCATTTCGTGGGAAAGCGTCGATGGCGGGACGGTGGAGCGGATCGTCGTGCACGATGCGAAGATTGTCCGCGCCGAGAGCCCGCTGTTCCTGATCCTGAGTGACCGGGGCCGCGTACGGCCCGAGCAAAAGCGGCCCGCCGCGGGCAGGCTGCGCCACATCGTCTACGACCGCATCACGGGCGACGATAACGGCATGCGCGGCTCCTTCTTCATCGGCATCGCCGAGCGCAATATCGAACACGTGCTGCTGCGCGATGTCGACCTGGGGATGGCGCCCGCCAACGGCCCTGCGCCCGATCCTGCCGGCATTCCCGATGGCCGCGGCCTGTATCCGGATCCGCACATGTTCGAACCGGTGATGCCGGCTTATGGATTGTGGGCGCGGGACGTGCGGCACCTGGCCCTGGTGCGCGTGCGATTCAGGCAAGGGGCAGGCGAGGCGAGGCCGGCGGTGATTGCACCGGCAGCCTGCTGAAACGGGGCAGGCACCCGAGTGCCTGCCCCGGTTACTACAGCTTCACATTCAACGTCGCAAAGAACGTGCGGCCCAATGGATCGTAGCTCGGCGAAATCGAGTTGTTCGACGGCAGTTGGGTCGAGCCGAGTACGGGCGGATCCTTGTCGGTGACGTTGCGGATGCCGGCTGTCAGGTTGACCGACTTGGTGAAATCATAGCCGGCCGTGAGGTCGAGATACGTATAACCGCCGATCTTCGGATTGGTCAGCGACTCGTAGGCCGGCGGCGTCAGGCCTTTGCGCAACGGGATCAGGTAGGCATCGGTCGTCACGCTGCTGCTGTAGCGCGCCCGGGCCGACAGCATCACCTTGCCCGAGTTCAGCGTCACGCGCGCCGTGCCTTTCCACCGCGGCACCGGCTGGCCGCACGTGCCGCCCCAGCTGCCCACGCATTCGTTCTTCACGTCGGCGATTTCCTGGATCGGCGTGAACGTCAGCTCGTCGACATACGTCCAGTTGGTGTCGACGTTCCAGCGCGTGCCGCTGCCGAACAGGCCCCAGGCGGTGGGGAAGCCGTAGTGGGCGGCGAGATCGACGCCGGACGTCTTGATGCCGCCGATATTGGCCGCCGTCGTCATCACATAGGACGGCGCGGCGATCTGGCCGGTGACCGGGTCGCGGTTGATCGCGCGGCAGTACACGCTGTCGATGTTCTGGATCGTGTTGTAGCACAGGTCCAGCACCGACTGGATGCCGCCGCCGCCCAGCGTGGAGATGGCGTTGTCCAGCGTGATCCTGTAGTAGTCGAGGCTCAGCTGCAGGCCGCGCACCGAGGCGGGCGCGAATACTGCGCCGATGGTGGTGGTGTGCGACGTTTCCGCCTGCAGGTTCGGATTGCCGCCGACGATCTGCGTGATGAACGGCGTCGGCTGCACGGACTGGTCGAACACGAGATTGGCCGGCACGCCGGTGGCCGCGCACAAGGCCCGCACGGCGGCGGTCTGCTGGCCGGCCGGCGCGCGGCTGGAGCACGGGTCGATCGCCGTCGGGCCGTTGCGTCCCTGGCCGCCATACAGCTCGCCCACGTTCGGCGCGCGGATCGACTTCTGCCGCTGGACGCGGAACGTCAGGCTGTCCACCGGCGCCCATTCGGTGCCGATGGAGCTGGTCCATACCTTGCCGACGGATTCCACGTCGTAGTCGGAGTGGCGGAATGCGCCGCTGACGCTGAGGCTTTTCGCCAGCGGCATGTCGCGCAGCAGCGGCACGCGGGCCTCGCCGAAGAATTCCTTGACGGTGGCCTCGCCCTCGGTCGGCAGTGCCGCGTTCCAGCCGGACACGTCGCCGGACGCGAGGAACGCATCCGGCGTGTACTGGCTGGACGAGTGGCGCCGTTCGAAGCCGGCCGAGAAGTCGACCGGACCGGCCGGCAGTTCGGCCAGCTTGCCGGTCAGGTTGCCGGCGATGACCTGCTGCTCCGCCTCGATATCCGAATTCGACGAGATCAGGATCGCATTGCGGGCCGCCTCGCTGATGTTCTGGCCGAAGGGATTCAATACCGGCGCCGCGCCGTTCTGCGACAGCAGCGCGTTCTGGAAGCGGCTCAGCGAGATCGAGCCGGCCTGGTGCTGCGACTCGGTGGTGCGGGCGTGGGTGTAATACACATCGTATTTCAGGTCGCTCAGGTAGTTGTCCGTCACGTTCGGCACCTCGCCCTTGAGGCCGACGGCAAGGCGGAACACCGAGTGATCGGTCTTGCCCACGCGCGTGCCGATGTCTGACAGCCGGCGGTTCAGGTTGACCAGTGCGCGGCCGTCGCCCGCCACCGTGGTCAGCGTCTGCGAGCCGTTCGCGGCACTGAGCGTGCCCGTTTCGCGTAGGTCGAGCTGGCGCATCACTTCGCGCATTTCCGGGCTCAGGTAGGGGTTGTTGGTATCGACGAGGAAGTTGCCGCTGGCGCTGCTCGGGCCGATCTGCACGGTGGCCCGGTTGCTGCTGTAGTGCATTTCCAGATAGCCGGTGGTGCGGTCGTTGAAGTCGTAATGGGCAAACGCATTGCCCATCCACCGCTTCTGCGGCGTGACCACATACGACAGCGGGCCCAGGTCGTAGGCATCGTCCGGCGCGACGTAAGGGCGCACCACCTTGCCGGTTGCATCGAACAGCGCGCCCAGCGTGCCCATGTTCTGCAGGCCGGCGGCGCGCAGGGCCGCATCCAGCGCTGGATTGGAGCCCGCCGAACCGACCACGGGCAGGTTGCCGATGCGGCCATTCGGCACCGTCGACGAACCATTGAAGATCAGGCCCGGCCGGCCGCCGGCGGACAGGCAGGTCTGCCCGCCGGGCACGGCCAGCGGCGTACCCGGCCGGGTCGCCGACCACGACGCGGCCGTCACGCAGCCGTCGCCCAGCGAGGGCAACGAGTAGCCGCCAAGCTCGCCGCGCGTCATGCCTTCGCGGTCCATGTAGTTCAAGGACAGTACCGCATTGCCCTTGTTGCTGGCGAAGTTGCCGCCCACCGTCAGGTCCAGGCTGTTGGTCGGTGTCTTGGTCGGCTGGTCCCAGCTGCGCTGGGCGTTGATCTCGACCCCTTCGAAATTGTCGCGCAGGATAAAGTTCACCACGCCGGAAATGGCGTCCGAGCCGTACACGGCGGACGAGCCGCCCGTGACGGTTTCGATGCGTTTCACCAGCGCCGCGGGAATCGCATTGATGTCGGTGGTGAAGTCCGGCCCCGTGATGGCGAAGCGGCGGCCGTTGACCAGCACCAGGTTGCGCGTGGGTCCGAGATTGCGCAGGTTCAGCGTGGCCGTGCCGGACGGCTGGCCGGCCTGCATCGTGTTGGCGGTGGGGCTGCTCAACTGGCTGGCCGTGAACTGCGGCGTGTCGGCCAGCAGTACTTCCAGGTTCTGCGTGCCGGAAGCCTTGAGCTCCTGTGCATCGAGCACGGTGACGGGCGTCGGGGCGAGAAAGCCCCGGTTGACCAGCCGCGAGCCGGTGATGACGACCTTGTTGTCTTCCGCCGGCGGGTTGTCCGTTTCCTGCGCGTTGGCGAGGCCGGCGATGCTGGTGGCGACCAGGATCGCCGATATCGACTGCTGCTGCCGGGTCTTCTTGTTATGCGTGCGCTGATGATGTCGCATCATGTTCCCCAATCAAAGTGGTAACGCCTGTGGTTATATGTCTCCGTCCTTGTCGCTCCAATATCAGGTCCTCGCGGACATGATAGTGACCGATAGTAGGAAGCTTCCATTGGGAGCGCAACCAACTGCCGCTCAACTAGATGATTAAATAAACCGGTGATCAGGCGGCGGCGCCAGGTGATTGTTTGGCGAGCGCTGGCGAGCGATTCGAGCAGTCGCCGTGCATCGAACGATCGCCCCGTCAGCTTGCAATCATCTGCTTGAGCATTGCGCGCGGGGTGTTGTTTTGGCGGTCGAAGATTGCGCTACCATCAGGGCGGCGGGGCGTATGCCGGCCGGCGGGCAATTGGGGTAGCATGGCGGTTTACGACGACCAGGAGAATGGCCATGAACCAGCAGGTGCAGGAAGAGCGCACGATCATCTCGTTGCGCATGGAAGTGGAACCTTATCCGCAGGACGCCCGGCCGGTCCGGTTCACGGTGGTGGACGGTGCCGGCGACGCGCTGTCGGCGGACGTGCCGGCCAGGACGGGCGCGCTGGAAAACCTGCACGACGTGCTGGCCGGCATTTCGTCGCAGACGACGCCGGCCACTGGCGAACTGGTGTTCGGTGAGATCGAGGGCACGCGCGTGATCCTGGGCTTCGATGGCGACACCGGGCCGCCTTATCGTTTCCACATCACGTTCGCATTCCCGGCCAGCGGAGAAACCTACCAGCCGGTGACCTGGACGGCGCCGGTCAGCGCCGCATCGCTGATCCGTTTCGTCGACGGCCTGCATGCCGTCACCGACGCGGGGCTGGGCACGGTCGACTGGACTGTGGCCGACTGATCATTCCACTGCCGAGGCGCTGCCGCCTCAGCGGTGGATCACCACCAGCAGCGCCTTCGCTTCCGTCTTGCCCGCATTGCGGATGGCGTGCTGCTGGTCGGCCGGGTACCGCGCCGTGCCGCCCAGCTTCAGCTTCCGCTTGTCCGTTCCCACCTCAACCTCCACCGCGCCATGCAGCACCGTCACATGTTCCGTCGTGCCGGGATCGTGCGGCTGCGACGCCAGTTCGCCGCCCGGCGCCAGCGTCAGTTCGTACCACTCGTATTTGCCGGCCAGTTCCATCGGCCCGAGGATGCGCAGGATGTAGCCCGCATGGTTGCCGGGCAGCGTGGGCGTTTCATGGGCATCGACGACACGGATCGTCTCCACGTGGCGCTGCTCGTCGGCCAGCAGGTCGCCGATCGGCACGCCCAGCGCGTTGGACAGGCGCCAGGTGATGGCGATCGTGGGGTTGGCTTTTTCCCGTTCGATCTGCGACAGCATCGATTTCGACACGCCGGCGATGCGCGACAGGTCTTCCAGCGTCAGGCCGCGCGCGAGGCGCAGGCGTTGCAGGGCGGCGCCCACCTCGGGCGGGGCGTTGGCGATGGCTGGCTTCATGCTGTTTTGTAGGATTCTTATATGCTGGTTGCAAAGTTCAATATGCTTATGTACTATCCAGTATATTGAATTCTAGTTCAAGATAATGGATTCAGGAGGAAATCAAGGAATCGGGTGCAAATTCGATACCATGTTCTCCCGAAAGCACGGTACAACACGGGCATCGCGCCGGTCAAGCGGCGGCTTCCCCCACTCGAGGATACTGACATGAGCGACAACGCAAAGAACGCCTTCTACGGCGGCCTGCAGCAAAACCTGGACACGCTGCGCGAGCAGGGCCTGTTCAAGCCCGAGCGCGTGCTGGCTTCGCGCCAGGGCGCCGAAGTTGTGAGTGAGGATGGCCGCACGCTGATCAATATGTGCGCGAACAATTACCTGGGCCTGTCCGGCGAAGAGTGGGTGGCGCAGGCTTCCATCGAAGCGACCGAGCAGTTCGGCTATGGCCTGTCGTCGGTACGCTTCATCTGCGGCACGCAGACGGTGCACAAGCAGCTGGAAAAAGCCATCTCCGAATTCCTCGGCACCGAAGACACCATCCTGTACGCGGCGGCATTCGACGCCAACGGCGGCGTGTTCGAGCCGCTGTTCGACGAGAACGACGCAATCATCTCCGATGCGCTGAACCATGCGTCGATCATCGACGGCGTGCGCCTGTGCAAGGCCGCGCGCTTCCGCTACGCGCACAACGACATGGCCGACCTGGAAACGCAGCTGAAGGCCGCCGCCGACAAGCGCCACAAGATTATCGTCACCGACGGCGTGTTCTCGATGGACGGCACGATCGCCCAGTTGGACAAGATTGTGGCGCTGGCCGAGCAGTACGGCGCGCTGGTGATGATCGACGAGTGTCACGCGTCCGGCTTCATGGGCAAGACGGGCCGCGGCACGCACGAACACCACAATGTGGTCGGCAAGATCGACATCATCACCGGCACGCTGGGCAAGGCGCTGGGCGGCGCGATGGGCGGCTTCACGTCCGGCCGCAAGGAAGTGATCGAGACGCTGCGCCAGAAATCGCGTCCCTACCTGTTCTCGAACACGCTGGCGCCGAGCATTGCCGGCGCCTCGCTGGCGGTGCTGAAAAAGCTGTCCGGTTCCACCGAACTGCGCGACCGCCTGCACGAGAACACCGCCTTCTTCCGCCAGGAGATCGAACGGATCGGCTTCACGATCAAGCCGGGCACGCACCCGGTGGTGCCGGTAATGCTGTTCGAGGCGCCCGTGGCGCAGAAGTTCGCGGCCCGCATGAACGAACTGGGCGTGCTGCTGTCCGGCTTCTTCTACCCGGTGGTGCCGATGGGGCAGGCGCGCGTGCGCGTGCAGCTGTCCGCCGCGCACACCCGCGAGCAGCTGGTCAAGGTGCTGGCCGCGTTCGAGCAGGCCGGCAAGGAACTGGGCATCATCAACAACTGATTGAAAGAACAAGAAAAAATGGAACGTATTCTCGTCATCGGCGCCAACGGCCAGATCGGCAGCGAACTGGTGGAAGCGCTGTCGGCCAAATATGGCGTCGACAATGTCTTCGCCTCGGACATCTCGCCGAAGAACCTGTACAACGCGCCCCAGTACCAGGTGCTGAACGTGCTGGATGAAGAAGCACTGGCGCAGCTGGTGTCGTCGCAGGACATCACGCAGGTCTACCAGCTGGCGGCGATGCTGTCCGCCACCGGCGAAGCGGCGCCGCTGAAGGCGTGGAAGCTGAACATGGACGGCCTGCTCAACATCCTGGAAATCGCCCGCGAACGGGGCGAGGCGGGCAAGCCCTTGAAAGTGTTCTGGCCTTCGTCGATCGCCGCGTTCGGCCCGAACACGCCGGCCGTCGACACGCCGCAGCTGACGGTGATGGACCCGACGACCATCTACGGCATCAGCAAACTGGCCGGCGAACGCCTGTGCGAGTACTACCACCTGAAATACGGCGTGGACGTGCGCAGCATCCGCTACCCCGGCATCATCAGCTTCAAGTCGCCACCGGGCGGCGGCACCACGGATTACGCGATCGCCATCTTCCACGCGGCGCTACGCGGCGAGCGCTACGACTGCTTCCTCGGCCCGCAGACGACGCTGCCGATGATCTACATGCCCGATGCGATCCGCGCCACCATCGAGCT
>DKJA01000041.1 GCA_002454505.1 Oxalobacteraceae bacterium UBA6704 | reverse complement strand
CCGAAGGCGGCGGCCCGCTGGCCGACGCCTTCGTCACCCTCGCCGAATCCGCCGCCGCCGAAGACTAAAAAATAGGGACAGACCCTGTTTTACAGGAAATTTCCTGTAAAACAGGGTCTGTCCCTAATTTTGGGCCGCTGCTTTTGAAGGGCCGGTCCGCAGCACCGGCCGGCCGGTCAACGGCGTTTTACTGCGGGGGAATGAGGTTGATGCGCGTTGGTGCGTCGCGGTCGGCGCTGAGGATGCCGGCGGACTCGGTCAGCTCGACCACCTGGATGCTGCTGCGCCGCTGCTCGGGGCCGTCGGCTTTTTCGAGGCCGTTGCGGCGGCCGGGGTGGGTGAAGTAGAACAGGAAGGCGCGGCCGCCGCTGATGACCACGTCGGGATGGCCGCCGATCACCTCGTCGTCGGCGCCCTTGCCGGGCACCTGCAGCAGATTGGCGGGCTGCCGGCGCCACGACAGCGCATCGTCCGAGCGATATACCGCCAGGCCGCGCCACACGTCCGTGATCATCCACCACGCATCGCGCCAGCGGAACACTTTGGGCCCCTCGCCGGCCTGGTCGCCGGCGGCCTTGCCGCGGTCCGTCCACGTGTGCAGGTCGGGACTGTCGGCGTAGCGGATCGCCTTGTTGTCCACCTCGTCGTTGTACCACATGCGCCAGCCGCCCGCGGGCAGCGGCACCACGCTGGCGTCGATGACGCGGTCCGTGGCGAGCATCAAAGGCTGCGGCTTGCGCCATGTGCGCAGGTCGGCACTGGACAGGTGGACGATGCGGCGCGGGTGCTTCCAGTCCGTGAACACGCCCGGCACGACGGTCAGGAACATGTGCCACGTGCCGTCCGCAGCGCGTACGACGTCGGGTGCCCAATGCGTCGCCTCTGCCCCGCCCATCTCCGCCGGCAGCCCGATATCGGCCGTATCGACGTACTGCCACGTGGCGCCATGATCGGCGGATTCCGCGATGCCGATGCGCGTGCCGTGAACCCACGCGATGGCGGGAAGGCCCGGTGCGTTTGCGCGGCGCGCCGTATAGAACATCCACCACCGCTTGCGGTCCGGATTCCAGACGACCACGGGATCGGCCGCACCATCGGTGACGGGATCGCGAAACAGCGGCTTCGCAGCGACCTTGCCGCGATCGGCCACCGGCGCACCGAAATCCGGCGTGCCATCCGCCCGCCAGTGCACCAGCTGCGCGCGCGTATGCCGGTTCGGGTCCTTCAACGGATCGCCGGCGATATCGGCGTAGTTGCGCGCGTGGTAGACCATCACGTCGGCCTTGCCATCCGGCGTGGTGGTGAACGAATTGTGGCCCGGCCCGTACTGCCCATTCGCGGCGCTGCTGGCGAGCACCGGCTGCGCGGATTTCGTCCACGAGGCGGCGGACAGCAGGTCCGCATCCGCGCGCGCCGTCAGCATGCCCATCGCATAGTTCGCATCCGTGGCGCTGGCTGAATACGTCAGGAACACGCGGCCGTTTTTCGGCAGCACGGCGGGGGCCTCGTTGACGTCGTATTTCACCCGCTCCCACGCATGCTCCGGCTTCGTCAGCAGCGTGGCCGGACCAACGATCGACAGCGGCGTATCCATCCGCGCGATATAGATATTGGTTCCCTTCAAACCGCGCTCGGTGCCGCGCTGCGTCCATACGAGATAGCGCCGGTCGTTCAAGGCAAACGTGGTGGCATCGAGCGCGAACGATTCCCAGCCCGTGTTCAGCTGTCCCCGCTCCTTCCACGGACCGCGCAGCGGGTCGTCCGACTCGCACTCCAGCACATACAGCCGGATCTCCCAGATCGCGTCGGCGCGGCCGGCCGTGAAGTACAGGTACCACTTGCCGTCGATCCGGTGCAGCTCGGGCGCCCAGATGTGGTGGCTCATCGGCCCCGCCGCATGCTTGCGCCAAATGACGTTCGCATCGGCCTTTTCCAGATCGTTCAGCGAACGGGCACGCCGCACCTCGATGCGGTCGTATTCCGGCACCGTGGCGGTGTAGTAGTACCAGCCGTCCGGCTGCAGCGTCACGTGCGGGTCGGCGCGCTGGCGCACCAGCGGGTTGTCGAACTGCGCCTGGGCGGCCGGCAGATGGCAAAGTGCCGCCAGTGCGGCGGCACCGAGGAAGCGCAGCTGCGTCATCGTCAGAACTTGTAGGAAGCGCTCAGGTAGTAACGGCGGCCGGAGAAGGCCAGTTCGTTGACGCGGTAAGGGTCGCCCGCGTCGGTGATCTCTTCCTGGTCCGTCAGGTTCTTGCCCTCCAGCGAAAACGTGATGTTGTCGTTCATCCGGTACTGGATCTTCGCATCCAGGTAGCCCGTCTTCTCCGAGAAGTTCGGATTGCCGGAGACGTCGTTGCCGCCCGTGTAGTAGCGGTCGCGGTAGTTGTACGCCACGCGGGCATTGATGGGACCACGGTCGTACCACAGCGCCAGGTTGTAGCTGTTCTTCGACAAGCCGGGGTAAGGCAGCACCGTGCCGTCCAGGATGTTCAGGCGCTCCGTGCCGGCCGCGTACTTGTACGTCATGCGCGTGTAGTTGGCATCGCCGCCGAAGCCGCCCAGCCAGCCGGGCAGGAAGGTGAACGCGGTACGCGCCGTGACCTCGATACCCTTCGTCGTGGCGCCCTGGCCATTGATCGGCTGCGTCACGTCCCACAGCGTGCCGTCGCGGAACAGGTCGACGTTCTTGACCAGCGTCCTTTCCAGGATATAGCTGGAGATGTCCTTCTTGAAGAACGCCACGCTGACCTGCGTGTCCTGGCCCGGATAGTATTCCAGCGACAGGTCGGTGTTCGTCGCGCGGAACGGCTTCAGGTCGGGATTGCCGGCCGTGCAGTCGTCCTGGCCGTCGCCACCGAACGCGGGATTGCCGGTGCCGGCCGTGCAGGTGGCGTTCGGTGCCAGCAGGTCGATGCGGGGCCGCGACATCACCTTGCCCCAGCCGACGCGGACGAGGAAGGTATCCGGCACCAGCCACGCCATCACGTTCGCGCTCGGCAGCACGTCGTGGTACGAGTTCTCCATCGTCGTGATGCCGTTGGCGAGCACGTAGTCGACATAACCCGTGGTGCCGGTCGACGAGGCGACGCGCAGGCGGTTGGAGAACGAACCCGTGGCTGCGCTGCGGGTATGCGTGTAGCGCGCGCCGATGTTGCCGTCGATGCCGTAGCCGAACAGGTCGGTGTTGAAGTCCAGGCGCATGTAGGCGGACCGCACGCGCTCCTCGGCGGCGAAGGCCGGGATCTGCGGATAGAGATTGCCGTCGCTGCCCGGCGCGTTGTACAGGTAGTCGTGGTTGAAGTGCGACGTGTCGAAGAACGGCGCGGCCGCATTGTAGTTCGGCGTCAGCCAGCCGGTCGGCATGTTGCTGACGCCGGAGAAGCCCTTGAAGAACGTGCCCGGTGTGCGGGTGCGGATCGCATCGATCAGCGACACCATCTGCGCCGCCGTCGCATAGTTCGTCGCGTAGCTGGCATTGAGGAACGACGGCTGGTCCGGTCCGCGCGGCGTGCCGTTCCACAGCGGGTCGTAGATCAGCGTCTGGTTGACGTTGGCCGACGTGACCACCACGTCGTCGCCCGCGCCGGCCAGGTCGCCGCCGTTGTCGCGCAGGTAGCCGCCGCCGTTGTACTGCATGGCGGTGGCCTTGCTGGCGCGGGCGCCGAACCACAGCTTCGAGAAGAACGGCATGTCGAGGCGGTATTTGAGGTCCAGCTTGGCCTGGTCCTCCGTGTTCTTTGTCTCGGACGGGCGGTACTGCAGCTGCACCTGCGTGTACGAGCTGCTGTCGTCCGGCGAGTAACCGGCGGGGAAGGTGAAGTGCGGCAGGCCCTGGCTGTCCAGCGAGACGCGCAGGCCGGGCGCGTTCTGCGTGATCGCCACGTTGTTGCTCTGGCTGCTGTAGTCCGACGTGGACTTGCCGATCAGGCCTTCCGCTTCCCACCGGTCGCGCTTGAAGTTGAAGCCGGCCGTCTTGTATTTCGAGCGCACGTCCAGCGCGAAGTCGCGCGCCGATGAACTGAAGGCGCCCTGCCCGCCCAGGCCCGGCGCATACAGACAGTCGCCCAGCGTGAAGTCGGTGACGTAATGGTTCTGCACCGTCATGCCGGGCGGCGTGCCGGTGGTGGTCACGGGCGTGCAGGTGCCCGCCGTCGCCTGCGTGCCATTCGCGTTGTACGTGGGCGCGGTGCCGGCATTGAACAGGCGGTTGACGTTCTCGAAGCCGGTGCCGAAGTTGCGGTCGTTGAGCTTCTGTTCCTGCTTGTTGTCCTGGTAGCTGACGTAGGCGGTGAAGTCCCTGGCGATCTCGTACTGCGCGGTCAGCTCGGCCGATGAGCGCTTGTGGTCGCGCGTCCACATGCCGTAGCGGGAGATGCCCGGCGAGTAGTCGTTCCACTGGTTCAGGCAGTTCGTCTTGTCGGCGGCGACGGAGAACGCATCGCAGCCGGCCTTGGCGCCGACGGCCGCGAACCGCGGATCCTTGCTGACCACCGTCTTGTCGGCCGACATGTCCCAGTCACGCAGGAAGCGCCACGACGTGTTGCGCGCGTAGTCATTCTGGGTCAGCACCTTGTCGTAGACGAGGTTGGCCATCAGGCCCAGCTTGTTGCCGAAGTAACGGTCGGCCAGCAGCAGGCTGGCGCGCGGGTCCACGCCGCCGCGGCTGGTGGAATGTTCGCCGGAGAGCGTCGTCGCCACGGTGGGCTTCTTGAAGTCCAGCGGCTTGCGGGTCTTGATGACGACCGTGCCGCCCACGCCGCCCTCGGTCATGTCGGCCGTGGTGCCCTTGTAGACGTCGATCGACGAGATCAGCTCGGAGGCCAGTTCTCGCAGCTCGGCGCCGCGCCCCGCGTTGCCGCCGGTGGACAGCACCGACATGCCGTTGATCTCGACGCGGTTCAGGTCCGGCTCCACGCCGCGGATCGCCACCTGCGAGCCTTCGCCGAAGGAGCGCGACAGCTGCACGCCGGTGATGCGGGACAGCGCTTCGCCCACGTTCTTGTCGGGGAACTGGTTGATGTCTTCCGCGACAAGCGAATCGGACACCGTTGCGTTGCGGATCTTGCGGTCGATCGCGGACGCCACGGATTTGCGCGTGCCGACCACCATCACCACATTGTTGTCCGAGACGCCGGCGGCGCGCGCCGACTGGCGGGCTTCGGCGGCTGTCGGCTGCGGTGGCGGATCTGCCGCAGGAACGGGCGCCGGCAGCTCCGTGCCTGCCGCCTGCGAAACGGGTGCGGCGGTGGTGGCGACTTCCTGTGCCAGCGCGGCGTTGGCCGCCAGCAGGGAAGCAGCAATGGCGAAAACGGTCCTGCGGTTCAGGCGTGCGGATGCCTGCACCTGGTTCGAGTGCTGGGTCACGGTGGTCTCCTCCGATTATCGGCCTTGGTCGGCCATATGCTCTGGTGCTGATTTTTTTTGCATTCTATGTGAGGTCTGTCCGCCAGCGGACATCGCTCAGCCAAAGAATCAGCATGATGATCGGCGGGGTGTTTTTGCTCAAACCGGTGAGCGATGGGGACTGTCCCCGCATTGGGGACCGTCCCTGCAAGGGACTGTCCCCGGGGTTGTTTTTGACTCTTCTTGCATGGCACCAGAAAAGCAACAGAGGGGACAGTCCCTTGCAGGGCGGTACGGCGCACCGACAGTCCCCAGCCAACACGCGACAACCATAAAAAAACCCGCCGACTCCTGCGAGGCGGCGGGTTTTCGGCTAAACGGTATATACCGTTTATGCGTTTTCGCGCGAAGCTTTCTTACGCTCGTGCTCTTTCAGGAAGCGCTTGCGCAGGCGGATCGATTTCGGGGTGATTTCCACCAGCTCGTCGTCCTCGATGAATTCCACTGCGTATTCCAGCGACATCTGGATCGGCGGCACCAGGCGCACCGCTTCGTCGGTACCGGACGAACGCACGTTGGTCAGCTGCTTGCCCTTGATCGGGTTGACGACCAGGTCGTTGTCGCGCGAGTGGATGCCGATGATCATGCCTTCGTACACCGGATCGTTGTGCGACACGAACATGCGACCGCGGTCCTGCAGTTTCCAGATCGCGTAGGCCACGGCGGCGCCGTCGTCCTGCGAGATCAGCACGCCGTTGCGGCGGCCGGCCATCTCGCCACGCGAGTTGTCGACCGGTGCGTACGCGTCGAACACGTGGCTCATCAGGCCGGTGCCGCGGGTCAGCGTCATGAACTCGCCCTGGAAGCCGATCAGGCCACGGGCAGGAATGCGGTACTCGAGGCGCACGCGGCCCTTGCCGTCCGATTCCATGTTCTGCAGGTCGCCACGGCGGCGGCCCAGTTCTTCCATCACGCCGCCCTGGTTCGCTTCTTCGACGTCCACGGACAGCATTTCAAACGGCTCTTCACGCACGCCGTCGACCATCTTGAACACCACGCGCGGACGGGAAACCGCCAGCTCGAAGCCTTCGCGACGCATGTTTTCGATCAGGATCGTCAGGTGCAGCTCGCCGCGGCCGGACACTTCGAAGATCGTGTCGTCGTCGGTCGGTGCCACGCGCAGTGCCACGTTGGCCTTCAGTTCCTTGTCCAGGCGGTCGCGCAGCTGGCGCGACGTGACGAACTTGCCTTCGCGGCCGGCCAGCGGCGAGTTGTTGACCATGAAGTTCATCGTCAGCGTCGGCTCGTCGACCGTCAGCATCTTCAGCGGGTCCGGGGTGTCCGGTGCGCAGATGGTCGAACCGATGCCGATTTCCTCGATGCCGTTGATCAGCACGATGTCGCCGGCGACGGCTTCGTCGACCAGCACGCGTTCCAGGCCCTTGAAGTTCAGCACCTGGTTGATGCGGCCCTTGATCGGGGTGGCGCCTGGACCATCGACGACGATGACGTCCTGGCCGGCCTTGATGCGGCCGCGGGAGATGCGGCCGATGCCGATCTTGCCCACGTAGGACGAATAGTCCAGCGACGTGACCTGCATCTGCAGCGGGCCGTCAGGATTGTCGTCGCGCACCGGCACGTATTGCAGGATGGCTTCGAACAGCGGCTTCATGTCGCCGCCGCGCACGTCTTCGGTCAGGCCGGCGTAGCCGTTCAGGCCCGAGGCGTAGACGATCGGGAAGTCCAGCTGTTCGTCGGTGGCGCCCAGCTTGTCGAACAGTTCGAACGTCTGGTTGATGGCCCAGTCGGCGCGCGCGCCCGGACGGTCGATCTTGTTGACGACGACGATAGGCTTCAGGCCCAGCGCCAGCGCTTTACGCGTGACGAAACGGGTCTGCGGCATCGGGCCTTCCTGTGCATCGATCAGCAGCAGCACGGAGTCGACCATCGACAGCACGCGCTCCACTTCGCCGCCGAAGTCGGCGTGGCCCGGGGTGTCGACGATGTTGATGTGCGTGCCTTCGTACTCGACTGCGCAATTCTTCGACAGAATCGTGATGCCGCGCTCTTTTTCGAGGTCGTTCGAGTCCATGACGCGGGTGTCGACCTGCTGGTTTTCACGGAAGGTACCGGACTGGCGCAGCAGCTGGTCCACGAGGGTGGTCTTGCCGTGATCGACGTGGGCGATGATGGCGATGTTACGAATTGCGCGTTTAGTATTAGACATGGTCGTTGTATTTGCAGTAAAACTGTCAGGGCGAGCGGCCCGCTAACTTCGCAGGTAACTCGGCAGCGGTTCGATGCCCCGGCAGGTGCGGATGCACTGAACCCACTAGTATAGCATGGTGCGCTGCAACCAGAAAGAAGGCTCTCTGTGTGAATCGGTAAACCAACGCAGCCATAAAAACCTGTCATGCTGGGTCATGTTCCGTTCAAAGCCTCGTATTGCACACCTGACCGATGATCGACAGCCAGCCTGATTTTCGCGCCGTGTTCGGCGCCCTGCCGGCGCCCTACCTGCTGCTGGCCACCGATTTCACCATCGTTGCGGCCAACGACGCCTATCTGCGGGCAGTCGGCAACCGCGCCGAGGAGCTGGTGGGCCGCAACGTGTTTGCCGTCCATCCCGACAACCCGGCCGATCCCCATGCCACCGGCGTGACGAACCTGCACGCGTCGCTGCTGCGCGTGCTGGCCAGCGGCGCCGCGGACACGATGCCGGTGCAGCGCTACGACATTCCCGCGCCCGGCAATCCCGGCGCGTTCGAGGAACGCCACTGGTGCCCGGTCAACACGCCCGTGTTCGACGGGGATGGCGCCATCGCGTACATCATCCACCACGTCGAGGATGTGACGGCGGCGCTGCAGGCGCAGTCGCGCGCGGTGCGGATGGAACTGGACGTGCTGGCCCGTGCGCAGCAGCTGCAGCAACGGGGCGGCGCGGCGGCCGAACTGCAGCACTCGGCCACGTTCATGGCGGTGCTGGCGGGTCCGGAACACCGCGTGGAACTGATGGACGAGGGCTTCCTGCGCCTGGCCGGCCATCGCGACCTGACTGGCCAGCCGGTGATGAACGCCTTCGATGCCGCCACGGCCGATGCGTTCGCGGACCTGCTGGACAGCGTGTACCGCAGCGGCATGCCGCTGGCAGCGAAAAGCACGCTGTACCGGGTGCAGGCGCAGCCGGACGGCCCGGCGGCCGAACGCTACATCGACTTCGCCTTCAAGCCCGTGCGCGGCGAGTCTGGCACCGTGGAGGGCATCTTCGTCGAAGGCGTCGATGTCACCGAGCGGGTGCAGGACGACGTGCGCCGCGAAGCGCTGGTGCGGCTGACGGATGCGGTGCGCGACCGCCGCTCGGCCGACGACATCGCCTACTCGGCGCTGGCGATCGTCGGCGAGACGCTGCGCGCCACCCGTGCCGGCTACGGCCGCTACGACGAGGCCACCGATACGCTGTACGTGGGCCGCGACTGGTCCGCCGGGAAGCTCCCGACGCTGGAAGGCAAGCGCACGCTGGGCGACTTCGGCACCTATGTCGACGACCTGAAGCACGGGCGCAGCATCGTCATCGCCGACGTGAGGACCGATCCCCGTACGGCGCGATATGCCGACGTGTTCGGGGAATTCGGCATCGCTTCGCTCGTCAACATCCCCGTGCTGGAACATGGCATCCTGAAAAGCGTCCTGTTCGTCAACGACACGGTGCCGCGGCAATGGGCGGCGGCCGATGTGGCGCTGGTCAGGGAAGTGGCCGAGCGCACCCGCACCGCCAGCGAACGGGCACGCAGCATGGCGGCATTGCGCGCCAGCGAGGCGAAGTTCCGCACCATCGCCAACGCGATGCCGCAGATGGTCTGGTCCACGCTGCCCGACGGCCACCACGACTACTACAACCAGCAGTGGTACGACTACACCGGCGTGCCGGAGGGCACCACGGATGGCGACGCGTGGAGCGGCATGTTCCACCCCGACGACCGGCCCCACGCCTGGGCGGCCTGGCGCCACAGCCTGGCCACCGGCGACGAATACGAAGTGCAGTACCGGCTGCGCCACCACTCGGGCGAATACCGCTGGGTGCTGGGCCGCGCACTGCCGGTGCGCGACGACGCCGGCGGCATCACGCGGTGGATGGGCACCTGCACCGACATCCATGCGCAGAAACTGGCCGAGGACGAGCTGCGCGCCGCGGCCACCCGCAAGGACGAGTTCCTCGCGATGCTGGCCCACGAGCTGCGCAACCCGCTGGCGCCGATCAGCACCGCCGCGCAGCTGCTGCATGCCCGCCGCACGGACGAGAAGATGCGGCAGACGGCCAGCGAGATCATCGTGCGCCAGGTGAAGCACATGACGCACCTGGTCGACGACCTGCTCGACGTGTCGCGCGTCACGCGCGGCCTGGTGCAGCTTGACATGGCGGAACTGGACCTGAAGCAGGTGGTGGCCAGCGCCGTCGAACAGGCGCTGCCGCTGATCGAGTCGCGCAGCCATGCGCTGAACGTGCGCACGCCTGCGGCGCATGCCCATGTGCGGGGCGACCGCACGCGCCTCGTGCAGGTGATCGCCAATGTGCTGAACAACGCCGCCAAATACACGCCGTCCGGCGGCCGCATCGTGCTCGACCTGCAGGTGGAGCGGGACCGCGCCCGCATCGCCGTGACCGACAACGGCAACGGCATCGCGCCCACGCTGCTGCCGCACATCTTCGACCTGTTCATCCAGGGCGAGCGCAATCCGGACCGCGCCCAGGGCGGCCTGGGACTGGGACTGACGCTCGTGAAAAGCATCACGGCGCTGCACCAGGGTTCGGTGACGGCGCACAGCGACGGCCCTGGCCACGGCAGCACATTCGCGATCTGCCTGCCGTTGTCGGCCGGCGCCCCGCCCGCTCCGGTGCCGGAGCCGGTCACGGATGGCGTCCCCGCACCAGAGCTGCGCAAGCCGGCACCGGTGCGGCTGATGATCGTCGACGACAACCTGGATGCGGCGCAGCTGCTGGCCGCGCTGCTGCGCGCCCAGGGCCACGACGTGGCGGTGGCCGAGGATGCGGAAAGCGCGTTGCGCCACCCGGCGCTGGCATCGCGCGATGCCTTCGTGCTGGACATCGGCCTGCCCGGCATGGACGGCTACGCGCTGGCCCGCCACCTGCGCGCCGCTCCCGCCACGGCATCAGCGCGGCTGATCGCGCTGACGGGCTACGGCCAGCCGAACGACGTGGCGGCATCGCGCGATGCCGGCTTCGATGATCACTTCGTTAAGCCGGCCGATCCGGCGTTGCTGATGGCGGCGCTGACGGGGTGACGTGACAGCCTGTCGGGCCGACGTTCTTGCGATATCGCAACTTTGTGCAGGGCCATTGACCGGAGAATCTCCCAATTCAGCAACGGGAGATCATCTTGGACCATGACGACGTCGGCCACGCCGACAGCCTCGCCCAGTACCTGACCACGCGCCACCGCCCGCTGCAGCTGACGCTCGCCTTGACCGGCGGGCCGTCGGACGACCTGCTGCTGCCGCAGCGCGTCAGCGGCACCGAAGCCATTTGCGATGGACTCGACCTGCGCGTGTACTGCCTGTCGCTCGATGCCGG
>DKJA01000170.1 GCA_002454505.1 Oxalobacteraceae bacterium UBA6704 | reverse complement strand
GCATCGCCTTCCAGACCAATATCCTGGCGCTGAACGCGGCCGTCGAGGCGGCCCGTGCCGGCGAGCAGGGCCGCGGCTTCGCCGTCGTGGCGGGCGAAGTGCGCAGCCTGGCGCAGCGCTCGTCGGCGGCCGCCAAGGACATCAAGCACCTGATCGAAGTCTCCGTCGACAAGGTCGGCACCGGCATGGAGCGCGCCCACCGGGCCGGCGCCACGATGGAGCAGGTGGTCAGCTCCGTCAGGCAGGTGACGCTGATCATGAACGAGATTTCCACCGCGTCGCGCGAGCAGAGCCTCGGTGTCGACCAGGTCAATCAAGCCATCGCCCACATGGACGAGGTGACGCAGCAGAATGCCGCGCTGGTGGAACAGGCCGCCGCCGCCGCGAACAGCCTGGCGGACGAGGCGCGCGGCCTCACGCAGGCCGTCAGCCTGTTCAAATTCGACAAGGCAAGGGAGCGTCCTGGCCGCGTTCCCGCGCCCAACCTGAAGCGCCTGGCCGCCGCCTGAAACCCGAGAAGAGAACCAACATGAACACCCCTGCCATGCCGTCGGTGCAGTTCGACGCCGAGATCATCAACAAGCTGTCGATGTCCGGTCCGCGCTACACCTCCTATCCCACCGCCGACCGTTTCACGCCCGACTTCGGCTACGGGACCTTCCTCGAGGCGCTGGCGGGACTCACGTTGCGGGGCGGGCGCCGCCCCCTGTCGCTGTACCTGCATGTGCCGTTCTGCGACAACCTGTGCTACTACTGCGCCTGCAACAAGATCATCACCCGGGACCGCAGCAAGGCGGCCACCTACCTGGGCTACCTGAAGCAGGAAACGGCTATGCAGGGCAAGCTGTTCGCCGGCATGAACCGCGTCGAGCAGCTGCACTTCGGCGGCGGCACGCCCACCTACTTCTCCGACAAGCAGATGGAGGAGCTGATGGCGCACCTGCGCCGCCACTTCGACTTCGCCGACGACCACGAGGGCGAGTACTCGATCGAGATCGATCCGCGCACGGTCGACTCGGAGCGCATCTTCTCGCTGCGCGCACAGGGCTTCAACCGCGTCAGCCTGGGCGTGCAGGACTTCGACCCGGTGGTGCAGAAGGCCGTCAACCGCATCCAGCCCGCCGAGGACACGATCGCCATCATGACGGCGGCGCGCATGGCCGGCTTCCGCTCGATCAGCATCGACCTGATCTACGGCCTGCCGAAGCAGACGATGGAAACCATGGAGCGCACGCTGGCGCAAGTCGTCCTGGCCAATCCGGACCGCATCGCGCTGTACAACTACGCGCACATGCCGCACCTGTTCAAGCCGCAGCGCCGCATCGCCGAAAACGACCTGCCGGCGCCGAACGTCAAGCTGGACATGCTGGCGCTGTGCATCAGCCGCCTGACCGCGGCCGGCTACATCTACATCGGCATGGACCATTTCGCCAAGCCGGACGACGACCTGGCCGTGGCGCAGCGCCAGGGCCGCCTGCACCGCAACTTCCAGGGCTATTCGACGCATGCGGAAATGGATCTCGTGGCGTGCGGCGTGTCGGCCATCAGCGCCGTCAACGGCACCTACAGCCAGAACGAGAAGGGGCTGGACGAGTACTACGAAAAACTCGATGCCGGCAAGCTGCCGATCGTGCGCGGCTACCAGCTGGACCAGGACGACATGCTGCGCCGGCTGATCATCCAGTGCCTGATGTGCAATTTCGAACTGTCCGTGGCGACGATCAACCAGGGCATGGCCGTGCCGTTCGACGAATACTTCGCGCCCGAGCTGAAGCAGCTGGCCGACTTCGCCGCCGACGGCCTGGTGACCATCGAGGACGGCTGGATCAGCGTCACGCCGAAAGGCCGCCTGCTGATCCGCAATATCTGCATGGTGTTCGACCGTCACCTGCGCCAGGCGCGCCTGCAGGCGGCCACGCAACCGACGGTGCAGCCGCTGCGGTACTCGCGCACGATCTGAGGAGTTTTCACATGAGCGGGCTGAATCTGCTGCCCGTGTTCGCCGTCGGCCTGGCCGGCAGCGTGCACTGTGTCGGCATGTGCGGCGGGATCGTCGGTGCCTTGAGTAGCACCGGAACGCGACGCACCATTCCGATCGGCGCTGCCGCCACCGCCGCGCTGCCGGCCATCTCCGCATTCGACGGCACCTTGCGTGTCGTGACGTATAACGCCGGCCGCATCGGCAGCTACATGCTCGCCGGCGCGCTGGCGGGCGGCCTGGCCAATGGTGCGGCCAGCCTGTCGCGCATCGCGCAGTGGCAATCGGTCGCCTACCTGCTGGCCAATGCGATGCTCATCGCGCTGGGCCTGTACCTGATGGATGCCTGGCGCGGCCTCGCGCGCGTCGAAGCCGCCGGCAACCTGCTGTGGCGCCGTGTGCAGCCGGCGATGAAGCACCTGCTGCCGATGAATACCTTGCCCAAGGCGTTTGCGTTGGGCGGCCTGTGGGGCTGGGTCCCGTGCGGCATGGTGTACAGCGTGCTGCTCACCGCGCTGCTGTCCGGCTCTGCCGCCGGCGGCGCCGCCACGATGCTGGCCTTCGGCCTCGGCACGCTGCCGATGTTGCTGGCGCTGGGCCTGGCCGGTGCTCGGCTGCGCGCAGCGATGCAGAAGAAGGCCGTGCGCATCGCGTGCGGCCTGCTGGTGCTGGGCTTCGGCGTGCTGGGGATGGTCCGTTACGCGAGCGGCATGCCGCACGGCTGGCTCGACGCGCTGTGCATCGGAGGTCCGTTATGAACGCGGTCCTTTCGCCGCAGTGCTTCCACTGCGGCCTGCCCGTACCGCACAACGCACCGTGGCACGTGACCATCGCCGGCGAAGTGCGCGACATGTGCTGCCCCGGTTGCGAGGCGGTGGCACAGACCATCGTCGACATCGGCCAGGAAAGCTATTACACGCAGCGTACGGGCTATGCGCCGACGGCCACCGAAGCGGACCTGGTACCGCCCGAACTGAAGCTGTATGACGCCGATCCGCGCTATGCGGGCACTGGCGAAGAACAGGAGGCGGTGCTGCTGGTCGAAGGTATCCGCTGCGCGGCCTGCGTGTGGCTGATCGAGCACCGGCTGCTGCAGCTGCCCGGCGTGATCGAAGCGAACCTGAACGTGGCCACCGAACGGCTGGCCGTGCGCTGGCATCCGGACGACGTGCCGCTGTCCGCCATCCTGCAGGCGCTGCGCGGCATCGGCTATACGGCCTGGCCGTACGATGCGGCGCGCCATGAGGAACAGTTGCGCAAGTCCAGCCGCACGCTGGGCCGGCAGCTGTTCGTGGCCGGCCTGTCGATGATGCAGGTGATGATGTACGTGGCACCGGCCTATATGTCCGACGGCGACGGCACGCTGGAGGCGGACATGGCCGCGCTGATGAACTGGGCCAGCCTGCTGCTGACGATCCCCGTCATCGTGTATTCCGCGCAGCCGTTCTTCCGCGGTGCGCTGGCCAGCCTGCGTGCCCGCGCGCTGGGCATGGACGTGCCGGTGGCCCTCGGCATCATTGCCGCCTTTGCCGGCAGCGTCGTCGCCACGGTCAAGGGCGTGGGCGACGTGTACTACGATTCCGTGACGATGTTCGTGTTCCTGCTGCTGGCCAGCCGCTGGCTGGAGATGCTGGCGCGGCGCAAGGCGGCCGGCGCGCTGGAGCGGATGCGCCATGCGCTGCCCGCATCGGCGGCGCGGCTGGCGCGCTGGCCCGCGTCGCGCGAGACCGTCGTGGTCAGCGCCGCCTCGCTGCTGCCGGACGATCACGTGGCCGTGCGCACCGGCGAAGCATTCGCCGCGGACGGCGTGCTCGTCGAAGGCCGCACCTCCGTCGACCTGTCGCTGCTGACGGGCGAATCGGCGCCCCAGCCGCGCGGGCCGGGCGATGCGGTGCCCGGTGGCGCCGTCAACGCCGGTGCCGCCGTGGTGCTGAAGGTGACCAGGCCGGTGGCCGACAGCACGCTGTCCGGCCTGCTGCAGCTGGTGGAAAAGGCCGGCGGCGCCAAGCCCCGCATCGCCCAGTGGGCCGACCGGGTGGCGTCGCGCTTCACGGCCACGCTGCTGCTGTTTGCCGCGCTGACCTTCATCGCGTGGAGTTTTTACGATCCCGCGCGCGCGTGGCCGGTGGCGGTCGCCGTGCTGGTCGTGTCGTGCCCCTGCGCGCTGTCGCTGGCCACGCCGTCCGCGCTGGCCGCGGCCACCGACCGGCTGCTGGGCAAGGGCGTGCTGGTGATGCAGCCGCACGTGCTGGAAACGCTGCACCGCGCCACCCATATCGTGTTCGACAAGACCGGCACGCTCACCGCCGGCAAGCCCGTGGTGCAGCAGGTGACGACGCATGGCGACATCGATCGCGATGCCTGCATCGCCGTCGCCGCCGCGCTGGAGCAGGGCAGCCTGCATCCGATCGGCCGCGCCATCGGGGCGCTGGCGGCGCAGCGGAGCGGCTGGCAAGCCGATGACCTCCAGGAACTGCCGGGCCAGGGCCTGGAAGGCACGGTGCGCGGTCGCCGCTACCGGCTCGGCAACGGCGCGTTCGTCGCGTCGCTGGCGGGCGGTGCGCCACCCGCGGCGCTGCCGGACAGCACGGCCGTCTACCTGGGCAGCGAAGGGCAGTGGCTGGCCTGCTTCACGATCACCGATCCCCTGCGCCCCGATGCGCAGGCCACCGTCGACTATTTCCGGAAGCTGGGCAAGCAGGTGG
Organism: Oxalobacteraceae bacterium UBA6704; assembly: GCA_002454505.1. Classification (GTDB taxonomy): domain Bacteria; phylum Pseudomonadota; class Gammaproteobacteria; order Burkholderiales; family Burkholderiaceae_D; genus Rugamonas. The sequence continues at coordinate 6,102 of DKJA01000170.1, read as the reverse complement.
TGCTGCTGTCCGGCGACCGGCAGGTGCTGGCCGACAGCGTGGCGGCGCAGCTGGGCATCGTCAAGGCGATCGGCGACTGCCTGCCGGAGGACAAGCTCGGTTACGTGCAGCGCCTGCAGCAGAAGGGCGCCGTGGTGGCGATGGTGGGCGACGGCATCAACGATGCCGCCGTGCTGTCGGCCGCCGACGTGTCGTTCGCGATGGGCAGCGGCGCCGCGCTGGCGCAGGTGCATGCCGACACGGTGCTGCTGCACGGCCAGCTCGGCCTCGTCGCGCAGACCGCCACCGCGGCGCGCAAGACCATGCGGGTGATCCGCCAGAACCTCGCCTGGGCCACGCTGTACAACGTGGTGGCCATTCCCGCCGCCGCCTTCGGGCTGCTGGGACCGTGGCTGTCCGGCGTCGGCATGGCCGCCAGCTCCGCGCTGGTCATCCTCAACGCACTCCGCCTGCGCAAGGAGTAAGCATGGAATCACTGTATCTGCTGGTGCCCCTGAGCGTCGCGCTGATCTTCGGCGCCATCTGGGTGTTCTTCAAGGCTTCCGACGATGGGCAGTTCGACGATCTCGAGGGCCCCGCCTTGCGCATCCTGCAGGACGACGACAAGGCCTGAGGCTGGGGACCGTCCCCGCATGGGGACTGTCCCCGGGGTTGCTTTTGACGTTGGCGTTCCTCAGGCAGAAATACAACCCCGGGGACAGTCCCCATCCCTCACACGCGCGTATACCACTTCTCCTTTCCTCTGAGCACTCATTCGTTAGGGCAATTTTGATGTAAGTCAAAGTTTTTTAAGGTCCCGATAAGTAACCTTTGCCTCACATCTAACAAGTGTTTTTCGGGGGTGTTCAATTGGAACAGAACTACAACTACAAGGTCGTGAAGCAGTTCGCTATCGCGACCGTAGTGTGGGGCATCATCGGCATGCTGGTCGGCGTCATCATCGCCGCACAGCTGGCCTGGCCCGCACTCAATCTCGACGTACCATGGCTGACCTTCGGGCGGCTGCGGCCACTGCACACCAATGGTGTGATCTTCGCGTTCGGTATTTCCGGACTCTTCGCCACGTCCTACTACGTGGTCCAGCGCACCTGCCAGGTGCGCCTGTTCTCCGACAAGCTGGCTGCCTTCACCTTCTGGGGCTGGCAGGCCGTGATCCTGTGCGCCGTCGTCACGCTGCCGATGGGCCTGACCCGCGGCAAGGAATACGCCGAGCTGGAATGGCCGATCACGATCCTGATCGCCGTCGTATGGATCGCTTATGCGATCGTATTCTTCGGCACGCTGGTCAAGCGTAAAGTGAAGCACATCTACGTGGCCAACTGGTTCTTCGGCGCCTACATCCTGGCCGTGACGATCCTGCACGTGGTGAACGGCATGAGCATGCCGGCTTCGCTGACCAAATCGTATTCGATGTACACGGGTGTGCAGGACGCGATGATCCAGTGGTGGTACGGCCACAATGCGGTGGGCTTCATCCTGACCGCCGGCTACCTGGGCATGGTCTACTACTTCATCCCGAAACAGGCCGAACGTCCGGTGTACTCGTACCGGCTGTCGATCGTCCACTTCTGGGCGCTGATCTTCACCTATATGTGGGCCGGTCCGCACCACCTGCACTACACGGCGCTGCCGGACTGGACGCAGACGCTGGCCATGGTCTTCTCGCTGATCCTGCTGGCACCGTCGTGGGGTGGCATGATCAACGGCATCATGACGCTGTCGGGCGCCTGGCACAAGCTGCGCACCGACCCGATCCTGAAGTTCATGATCGTCTCGCTGTCGTTCTACGGTATCGCCACGTTCGAAGGTCCGATGATGTCGATCAAGACCGTCAACGCGCTGTCGCACTACACGGACTGGACCATCGGCCACGTCCACGGCGGTGCGCTGGGCTGGGTGGGCTTCATCACGATGGGCTCGATCTACTACCTGCTGCCGCGCCTGGCAGGCCAGACCAAGATGTACAGCGTCCGCCTGATCGACGTGCACTTCTGGGTCGCCACCATCGGCGTCGTGCTGTACATCGCCGCGATGTGGATCGCCGGCGTCATGCAGGGCCTGATGTGGCTGGCCGTGAACTCGGACGGCACGCTGACCTACACCTTCGTCGAGAGCGTCAAGGCCACCTTCCCGTACTACGTGGTACGTCTCGTGGGTGGTGCGCTGTACCTCTTCGGCATGCTGATCATGGGCTACAACACCTGGATGACGCTGCGCGGCCGTGAAACGCCGGTCGTCTCGATCCCGGTGCTGAAGGCCGCGTAAGGAGAATCAAATGAAGTTTTCTCATGAATGGATCGAAAAGAATCCGTGGCTGCTGATCACGCTGATCACCCTGGTCGTTTCGGTGGGCGGCGCGGTCGAGATCATCCCGCTGTTCTTCCAGAAATCGACGACGGAACCGGTGGCCGGCCTGACCCACTACGCGCCGCTGCGCCTGGCGGGCCGCGACATCTACGTGCGCGAAGGCTGCTACAACTGCCACTCGCAGATGGTGCGTCCGCTGCGTTCGGAAACGGAACGCTACGGGCACTACTCGGTCGCCGGCGAGTTCGTCTACGACCGGCCGTTCCAGTGGGGTTCCAAGCGCACCGGGCCGGACCTGGCCCGCGTGGGCGGCCGCTACAGCGACGAATGGCACCGCACCCACCTGAACAACCCGCGCGACGTGGTGCCGGAATCGAACATGCCGAACTACCCGTGGCTGGCCAAGACCAAGCTGGTGCCGCAGGAAATCGTGCCGAAGCTGCGCGCGCTGCAACGGCTGGGCGACGGCTACACGGACGCGGAAATCGCCGCGGCCCCGGCCGAGCTGGAAAACAAGACCGAAGAAGACGCGCTGATCGCCTACCTGCAGGGCCTGGGTACGCTGATCAAGTCGCGTAATTAAATCGAGCAGAGCGGAGGATAAGCATGTCTCTCGAACATATTTTCGACAGTGCCAGCAGCGTGATGACCGTGGTGTCGTTCATCACCTTCCTGGGTATCTGTGCCTGGGCATGGTCCCGGAGCAAGCAGAACGATTTCGCGCAGGCGGCCCAGCTGCCTTTCGCGGACGAGGAGAAGCAAGATGTCTGATTTCACCAGTAATTTCTGGAACCTGTTCATTACCGTCCTGACCTTGCTGGGCATTATCGGCTGCGCGCTGCTGCTGTGGATACAGTCGCGGACGCGGATCTCGAAGGAAGCCATCGCCGCCGGCGGCGTGGGCACCACCGGCCACGTATGGGACGAAGACCTGACGGAACTGAACACGCCGATGCCCCGCTGGTGGATGTGGCTGTTCTGGATCACGATCGTGTTCGGCCTCGTCTACCTGGCGCTGTATCCGGGCCTGGGTTCCTTCCCCGGCCTGCTGAAATGGCAGTCGACCGGCCAGTACAAGGAAGAACTGGTCAAGGCGGATGCGCAATACGGCCCGCTGTTCGACAAGTACCGCAAGCAGGACCTGCAGGCGGTGGCCGCCGATCCGCAGGCGCACGCCATCGGCGAGCGGCTGTTCCTGACCTACTGCGCGTCGTGCCACGGTTCCGATGCCCGCGGCAACAAGGGCTTCCCGAACCTGACCGACAAGGACTGGCTGCACGGCGGCGCACCCGAGACGATCAAGCTGACGATCATGAACGGCCGCCACGGCATCATGCCGCCGATGGGCGCCGCGGTGGGTTCGGAGAAGGATATCGAGAACGTCGCGCACTACGTGCTGAGCCTGTCGGGCAGCCCGGCCGCCGATCCGATCAAGAGCGTGTTCGGCAAGTCCAAGTTCGGTGCCTGCATGGCTTGCCATGGTGCCGGCGGTGTCGGCAACCAGCAGCTCGGCGCGCCGAACCTGTCGGACAAGACCTGGCTGTACGGCGGCAGCGCCGAAACGATCATGGAAACCATCCGCAAGGGGCGCGACAACACGATGCCGGCCTTCGGCGACTTCCTCGGCGAAAGCAAGGTGCACGTGCTGGCTGCCTATGTGTGGAGCCTGTCGAACGAACCGCAGAAGAAGTAAGCAGCAGTAGTCATTCATGTGAAGTAAAGAGGCAACACGATGAACGCCCCCGACAAGGTGCAAAGCAAAGGCAAGGCCCCGGAAGAGCAGGTGATCCGGATGTACGAGGCACGGCAGCAGATCTACCCGCGCGAAGCAAAGGGCCGCTACGCGTCCCTGCGCTGGCTGTGTGTCTGGCTCACGCAGATCGTCTTCTACGGCCTGCCGTGGCTGATGTGGAACGAGCGCCAGGCCGTGCTGTTCGACCTGGGCACCCGCAAGTTCTACCTGTTCGGGCTGGTGCTGTGGCCGCAGGATTTCATTTATCTTGCGGCCCTGCTGATCCTCTGCGCGTGGGGGCTGTTCCTCGTGACCGCCATCGCCGGGCGGGTATGGTGCGGTTTCGCCTGCCCGCAGACGGTGTACACGGAAATCTTCATGTGGATCGAGGCGAAGATAGAGGGCTCACGCAGCGCTCGAATAGCCCTGGATAAACAGGGCCCCTCGGTGAAGAAGACCACGAAGAAAATCGCAAAACACCTCGCATGGGGTGTTTTTGCACTTTGGACAGGCTTCACATTCGTGGCATACTTTACGCCGCTGCGCGAGCTGGGCGAGAGTGCCTTCAAGCTGGCGTTCGGCCCGTGGGAATGGTTCTGGGTCATCTTCTACGCGCTCTTCACCTACGGTAACGCGGGCTGGCTGCGCGAGCAGGTCTGCAAGTACATGTGCCCGTATGCCCGCTTCCAGAGCTCCATGTTCGACCGCGATACGCTGATCATCACCTACGACGAGAAGCGCGGCGAACCCCGCAGCAAGAAAGCCACCGGCGGCTCCTGCATCGACTGCACGATGTGCGTGCAGGTGTGCCCGACCGGCATCGACATCCGCAACGGCCTGCAGTACGAATGCATCGGCTGCGCCGCCTGCGTGGATGCGTGCAATGTGGTGATGGACAAGATCCACGAACCGCGCGGCCTGATCCGCTACAGCACGGACCGCGCGATGGCCACCGGCATGACGTCGCAGGACATCCGCCGCCGCGCCATGCGGCCCCGCATCCTGCTGTACTGTGCGGCCATGCTGCTGGTGACGGCCGCCGTGGGCATCACGCTGGCGCTGCGCACGCCGCTGAAGATGGACGTGATCCGCGACCGCGGTTCGATGGGCCGCGAGGTGGACGGCGGCGCGATCGAAAACGTGTACCGGCTGCAGATCATGAACACGTCGGAGAAGGCCCAGCGCTACCACATCGCCGCCGGCGGCCTGCCCGGCATCGCGCTGGCCACCCCGGACACGGTGGCGCTGGCATCCACCGAAACCCGTGCCGTGCCGGTGCGGGTGCAGGTCCCGCACGGTGTCGGCAACACCGGTTCCAACAAGATCACTTTCACGCTGACGGCCGACGACGACCCGGCGCTGCAGGTGACCGAAAAAGCGGTCTTCATCGTACCGCGCTAACGGCTGGAGAAAACACCATGAACACGACGACTGTCAATAATTCGGATAACGGCCCCTGGTACCGCCAGCGCTGGCCATGGCTGCTGATGATGGGCCCCGCCATCGTGGCGGTGGCCGGCGTCTATACGACGTGGATCGCCTTCGACAAGCAGGATGCGCTGGTGGTGGGCGACTACTACAAGAAAGGCAAGGCGATCAACCAGGACCTGCGCCGCGACCGTGCCGCCGCCGCACTGGGCGCCAGCGTCGCGCTGCGCTACGACGCGGCCAACGGCATGCTGGCCGGCCAGCTGACCGCCAACCAGGCCGTCACCGGCCCGCTGCAGCTGCACCTGGCGCACGCCACGCTGCCCGAGAAGGACATGATCCTGCTGCTGCGTCCCGGCGCGGATGGCAGCTTCAGCGTGGCGCTGCCGATGCTGGAGCGCAGCCGGTGGGTGGTGCTGGTGGAGGATGAGGCGCGCACGTGGCGGCTGGAGGGCGAGTGGCAGTGGCCGCTGGAGCGGGAGCTGACGCTCAAGGCGCAGTGAACTGGGGACTGTCCCCGAATGGGGCGGTACGGCGATCCGGCTGTCCCCGGGGTTGCCGTTGAAGTCCGCGGCACTTCGCCAAAGTCAAAAACAACCCCGGGGACAGGCCCGCAAGCGGGACAGTCCCCAGCC
>DKJA01000020.1 GCA_002454505.1 Oxalobacteraceae bacterium UBA6704 | reverse complement strand
ACCACAGCGCGGCCAGCGCCCGCCTGCCGAACTTGATCAGCATGATGGACGCCAGCGCCAGCACGAACGAGCCGATTTCCAGCGCCAGGATTTCCTGCGAGCGGCCTATGATGTAGCACAACATGCCGAACACCAACACAGCCCAGCCGGCGCCCAACGACGGCTGCCGCATGCCGATCTTTACCTGCATTTCCGGCCACTTGCGATAAATGAGCCACAGCGACAGCGCCAGGATGATGGGCCCGTGCGCCTGCTCCTCGGTTCCCCACACGCCGGTGAACAGCCGGTAACCGGTCGGCACATACAGGAACAGCAGCCCGAGCAGAATGGGGCCCCATTCGGGCAGCGCGGCACGCACCGCGGGCAGCCGCATGGCTGACAACCTTGGCGTCATGCTCGTCTCCATGTCAGAAATCCACCATGACTGCGCCGACGACCTCGGCACCGCAACCGACCACCTGCTCCGTCAACGCTTCGATATCGGCCACCAGCGTCTCGTTGCGGCGGGCCACCAACAGCACGCCACCGGCACGCTGTGCCACGGCGAGCGCATCGGAACCACTCGTGTAGGCGGGCACGTCGTACAGCACCACATCGTGCTGTTGCTCGAGATTGGCATTGAGCGCCGCGAAGCCTTGGCGATTCAGCAACTCCTGCGGGTTCGGCGGCAGCGTGCCGGAGCCCAGCACGGACAGCGCGACGAATTCCGGGATGCGCGTGACGACACTGTTGTCAGCCCGGCCGGCCAGCATGTCGGACAGGCCCTGGCGCGCCGCCAGCCCGAAAATATCGGTCTGGGCGGGGGTACGCAGGTTGGCATCGACCAACAGCGTGCGTTCGCCAAGCTGCGAGAAGACCACTGCCAGATTCGCCGTGAACAGACTGGCACCGTTGCCGCCGTCCACGCCGAGCACGACCAACGACTTGCGCCCGCGCGCAAACCAGCGCAACATCAACTGGCTGCGCACAGCGCGCAGCGCCTCGACCTGCTGCGTAAAAGGCTGATACGCGGCCACCAGCCGTTCCGAATACTTGCCCTCGCCAGCCTGCAGGTAGGGATAATCGAACTGGCGGGCCAGCACGTGCTGGATATCCGCATCGGACACGAGACCGAGCCGCACGGCCGCCTCGCCGAAACGAATGCCGAGCTCTTTCTGCATGCGCAGCACACGCTCGGCATTTTCGGCCGATATTTTGCCGGAATCCAGCAACAGCTTGCCGATGCTGGAGTCGGTGCGCGGAGCTTGGTGCAGCGCCGCTGCGATAGAAGGTGCGGGGTGATTCATGGTGATATCCAATCCTTAATTTAAGCGCAGCCGGCGGGGCATGACAGAACTGAGCAGGCGCGACCGACGTTTCTGCGTGGCATTCCAGTCAATGGCGCCCAGTACCGGGATGCCCAGTACCTCGCTCAGGTCGGCAGACGAACGCACGCGCCGGTCGAGCATTTCCGCGATCAGGCAGAAACCGATGCCCAGGATTGTTCCCAGCACAACCGACAGCGCCGTGTTCAGCAACACGCGCGGCCCTACCGGTTCCAGCGGCGCAACCGCCGGATTGAGCAGCGCGATGTCGGCCTGTTCGGACTGGCCTTCGATACGGGTCTGCGCGGAACGCTGCGATGCCACGTCGAACGCGCGCTGGGCGTTTTCGACTTCCTTCTGCAGCACATTCATTTCGTCACGCGTACGGTTCAGTTCCAGCACCTTGGTCTTCTGCTCCGCCAGCGAGGTACGGACCGAGGCTTCCCGTGCACGCAGGATCTGCGCATTGCTGCCCACGCTTTGCGAGGTGACCTGCATCTGGCGGTTCAGTTCGCTGCGCAGCGAATCGACTTCCGCTTTCGTGCTCTGGTATGTCGGGTGATTGCGGCCCAAGCGCTCGGCCACGTCGGCAAGCTTCGACTCGGCGCTGCTCAGGCTCAGTTTCAGGTTCTGGACCAGCGGGTTGGATGCCACGTCGGGCGACACATCGCGCCGGCTGCCGGCGGCATTTTCGCGCGAGTTCGCTTCCATCAGCTGGGCCTGGGCAACCACCAGTTGCGACGACAGGTCGTTCAGGCGGTTCGACTCGACGTCCAGGCGGTTGTCCGTACTGACGATGCCATGTTCCTGCTGATATTTTGACAGCCGGCTCTGCGCGCTTTCGAGATTATCGCGCAGTAAGCGAATCTGCTGGTCGAAGTAGCCGGACGCTTTGCGCATCGGGTCGACCTTCAGCTGCACGCTGAGCTTCTGGTACTCCTCCGCGAAGGCGTTCGAGACGGCAGCCACGAATTGCGGATCGGAGCCCTTGAAGCTGACGTCCACCTTGCTGCTCTCGCGCGACGGCGTGACTTCGACCTTCCTCAGCAGCAAGTCAGCAAGCCATTCCCGCACCGTCCCCTTGCCTTCCGTCGCTTCGTTGAACTGGGCAACCACCGCCGGGCTTTCTGCCAGGCGCAGATGGTCGACCACGCGCAGCGCGACATTCTTGCTGTTGATGATGTCGATCTGCGTGGCCATATAGCCGGGCATCAGCTGGCCGGGCATGGCGAATCCGCTGACCGGATCGATCCCTTTGTAATTCAGCAACAAGGAACTGGTTGCTTCATACGTTTTCGGCAGCAGCATGCTGACGATGGCCGTAGCCAGGACCGAGACGATCAGTGTCGCCAGCAGGATTTTCCTGCGCGCACGAAGAACAAAGAAGAGTTGGGTAAGGTTCATGATTTTTCCTAATACATTAAGCCGCTGTTGCGCCGGCTCAGAACCAGCTTTCCTTCACATACACGATATCATCGACCTGCAGCAAATCATCGCGTTTGACGTCGACCATCTGCAGTTTGCCTTCGGCATCCCGCCGCTTGACGACCAGGCCACGTTCGGTACCGCGCGGCGTCAGGCCGCCACCGACCGCCAGCGCCTGCAGCACGGTCATCTGGCGCTCCAGGCGGAACGCGCCGGGACGCTGAACTTCGCCGTAGATATAGAAGCGCGGTGCACGTTCGACGAACAGGATGTCGTTGCCCGTCACTTCGGTATCGCCTGCGAAATTACCGTCACGCACCATGCCCACCACATCGATGGTCTGGCGGTTTGTCTTGTCGCCGCTCTTGCGAACCAGCGTCACGGTATCGGCGCCATCCTGGGCCGGACCGCCGGCCATGGCCAGCATCTCCATCACGGTGCGGCGTCCTTCGATCGGGTAACGGCCGGGACGATTCACCAGTCCCAGGACAGCCACCTGCTGGCTCTGGATACCGGTGACAACGATGTTGACCTGCGCCTTTTTCAGGAAGCCGCCGGACTCGAGCAGTCCTGCGAGCTTGCGCTCTGCCGACGGGATCGTCAGGCCGCCGAGCTGAACCGCCCCGACCAGCGGGTAAGTGATGGCGCCTGCATCGTTGACGCGTGTATCGAGCGTCAGGTCCGGGCTGCCATAGACGGAAATCCGGATCAGGTCGCCAGGACCCAGGGTGGATTCGGCAGCGCTGGCCTGCCCCATCAGCAGCGTGAAAGCCGCCGTCATCAGCCAAAATACAAATCGCTTCATCATTTACTCCATTTCATGGTTTTCTACCGTTTCAGCGCAAACCAGCCACGCCCCGCTCGTTGGCTGCCGCATCCGCTGGTGCTGCCGGGACTGTTGCTGCCGGGACTGCCGCTGCCGGCACAGTCGCTGCTGCCGGCGCGGTGCCTGCCGGTGCTGCTGGCGGCGTTGCCGGAGCGGCATCCGCCTTGTTCGTGTATTCGATCTTCGCACCGGCGCGCAGGCGCTTGATTTCCACATCGGCCAACTCCTTGTTCTTCTTGCTTACCAGGAATTGCTCGATCTGCGGCGTGGCCCGGTCCAGCGTTACCGGCGCATCCTTGACGGCGGCGACCGACATCAGCATGCTCCGCTCGCCCTCGCGGATGATGAACAGCTGCCCTTTCGGCATCGCTAGCAGACGGCTGGTGAGCTGCGGCGGCAGTTCGGCGGTATTGCGCACCAGCTGGCCGGGGGCAAACTTGACCTTGTTGGTTTCCAGCCATGCCGCCACTTCCTCGATCGATTTCGAACCGTCGATGGCCTTCTTGACGGCGTCTGTCACATCGCGCGAGTCCAGCACCAGCTGACGCATTTCAACAATCTTGCGGCTGGCAAAGAAAGCCGGATTGCTGTCAAAGTAGGACTGCACTTCCGCTTTCGTCGGACGGGCCACGTTGCCGACCCGGCGCTGCAGATAAGACTGTGCCAGGATCATCGACTTGGCGCGTTCGATCGACTGGACCACTTTGGGATCACGATCGATCTTTTCCTTGGTTGCCTCGGCAATGAGTAATTGCCGGTCGATCAGCGCCTGCAGCAGCTGTTTGCGGGCGGCATCCTGCTGGGCAGGTGCAACGTTCGAGCGTACCAGTTCCTCATTCAGTTGCATGACGGTAATTTCTTCGCCATTCACATTGGCCAGCGCCTGCCCGGGCTTGGTTTCGGCCTTTTGCCCGCAAGCGCTCAATGCCGCTGCGAGAACGAGAACGCTGATGGTCAGCAGACGCGGGGTGCTGTGCTCGCTCAAGCGACGGGACATGTCAGAGTGTTTCAAGAGGTTCCTCCGGGATTCATCAAAGGCAGCGATAACGCGCAGCCGACTATTTGCAAAATTACCACAGTGAAGACAGAACAACAACTTTATCTCGATTGAAATGACATCAAACTGGACAAAGTGGCAACATCGATAATCATTGTAATCAAGGAAATGGCTTGCACGGATGGAACTTGCAAAAATTATTGGTGTTTAAGGCGGTTCTAATGGGCATTTTGACGCGCCAGCACCACCTTTACGGTACGCATGATGATCCAAAGGTCCAGCCACAGCGACCAGTTCCGCAGATAATCGAGGTCGTAACGAATGCGCGCTTCCATCTTGTCCAGTGTCTCTGTTTCGCCACGCAAGCCATTGACCTGTGCCCAGCCGGTAATGCCAGGTTTGGCCTTGTGACGCAGCATGTAACCCTTGATCAGCTTGCGATACTGCTCGTTGTGGGCCACCGCGTGCGGCCGCGGACCGACGATGCTCATCCGACCCTGAAGCACATTGATGAACTGCGGCAACTCATCGAGCGATGTCTTGCGCAGGAACGCCCCCACCTTGGTGATGCGACTGTCGTTTTTTTTCGCCTGCGTCACCTGGCTGCCATCCTCGGTCACCGTCATCGAGCGGAACTTGTACACGTAGATCTGCTCCCCATACAGCCCATAGCGGCGTTGCCGGAAGATGACCGGGCCGGGCGAACTGAACTTGACGGCCAGCGCGATCGCCAGCATAACCGGCAGCAACATGATCTGGATGCCCAGCGCCAACACAATGTCGCTGGCCCGCTTGACGAGGCTGTTGAAGCCCGTGAACGGCGTTTCGCAAATCGCGATCACGGGCATGCCGCCGACATTGTCGAACCGGGCCTGCATCAGGTCGAACACGTAGATGTCCGGCAGGAAATACACCGATGCCGTCGTATCCTGCAGGTCGTCGAGCAGCCGGCGGATGCGCGGCTGCGCCGAGATCGGCTGGCTGATGAAGATCATCTTGATGTTGTTATTGCGCACGAACGCAGCAACATCGCCCATCTTGCCCAGCATCGGGAACTGCAGCTCCGCCGGCTGTCTGTCCGCGGCACGATCGTCGAAGAAGCCGCGCACGCTCATGAACAAGTTCGGATAACGCTCCAGCGTGCGCGCGAACTTGATGCCGACATCGTTGGCACCGACGATCAGCACCGAGCGCATCTCCACTGCATTCGATGGAGAGCCAATCTTGCGCACGGCGAGGTGGCTGGCCAGCAGGATGAAGGGCGTGGCGCAGAACCACGTCAGCACGACGGTGTCGTCGTAGTGGTACGCGAGTCCGCTGATCCGGCCCAGCAGTGCCAGGATGGCAGCGGTGACGGCCCAGCCCATCAGGATGTCGCGCGAATAAGCCAGGGCGCGGCCGCTGCGCCAGGTGCGATAGGGATCGATGTGCTGGTACACCGCGGATGAAATGAAGAATGCCAGGATCATCAGCACCAGCGAATAGCCGGTGAATGGTTCGCCATACACCATCGACGCAGCATACAGCGTGCCCATGATGATCAGCGGATCAAGCACCCGCTGGAAAAACGAAATGAGTGGAACGTCGTTGAGGGTCATTGTCAGAATTGCGCACTAGCATTAATCGAAACACCGTTCGCGCGATAGCTACTGGTACCGAACGACTCGCTGCCATCGCGCCGCTCCCTGAAGGCCGAAACACTCAACTGGATGCTGCGCGTTGCTGCATAAGTAAGGCCCAGCGTCGCGCTGCGGGTGTGGTCGCTGGGGTCGCCACGGAATACGACACCGGAGATCTCCTCGAATTCCCGGGTCTCGCGGCGATATTTGGCATCGGCCTGGACCTTGGCCGAGATATCCCATGTCGCACCGACGCTGCCGCCCTTGTTCAGGCTGTTGCTGATAACTGTGCTTTCCACGGCGGAGAATTCGCGCCACGCGTCGCCGGTGAAGCGGACCTTGTTGAACGGTGCCCAGCGTACCGTCACACGACCGTTCGCGCCGCTGGCGTCGCGCGTGTTCGACAGCTCGTGCTTGCGCTTCGCGTAACCGGCCAGCATGGAAACCTGAGTGACGCCGCTGTACAGCCAGTTGACGTTGAGCTTCAGCTCGTCCTGGGTATAGTCGTCGTCGATGGCGATGTTGCCGATCCGCCGCGGGTTCAGGTAGGTGCCCTTCAGACGACGCACCACCAGGCCGACCTTGCTGCCGCTGGGCGGCACATAGTCTACCCCCGCCTCGGCAAGGTCTTCCTGCCGGTTATTGACCCGCTGGGCCTCCAGTTCGTAGTCGAAGCGGTTGCGATAGAAACCACTGCGCGCCTGCCAGCGCGGGTGGAAGCTCCAGGCACCGTTGGCATACACCCGCCGCTGGGTACGCAGGTTGCGGTCACTGGTGGAAAAGTCGGTGAACGGCGTCAACGTCTGAACATAGGTGCCGCCCACGTTGCCGCGCAGGCGATTCCCCAACTCCCAGGCCAGATCGCCGGCGAAGTCCTTGCCGTTGTAGTCGAGCTGGTCGAAACGATCGAACGTCACGCGCGACACCTTTGCCGACCCCGTCAGCCGCTGCCGACCGATCGGCCGCTCGAAAATCAGCCCCGCCTGCGCCTGCGTTGCACGATCCGAACGTTGGTCGAAGCCGGCGATATTGTCGGGCAATCGCAACAGGTTGTCGTCATACGTGTAGCCGATCGCGACGAAGGGATGCACCGTATCGCTGATTTCAGCCATGGCAGGCTTGCTGCACATCATTGCAGCAAGCACGACAGGCAGCAGCCGCCACGAACGGGGAGGACATGTTGTTAGCATTGTTATTCTCTTATGAAGCATTAACCAATAGGCAATATTACCAGTATTTCCACTCACCGGTGGCCAGTACCCAGGCACCCAGCACGGCGTTGGTTACCGCGTGAGCAAGAATCGGTGCCCACAGATTGCCTGTTCTCATGTAGAGCACGGTGTAGAAAATACCGGCCACGACGCCGGCAAACCAGAGATTGTGTTCGACGCCAAACAGCAGCACGGTAATTGCAACTGCTTTCAGGCCCACGCGCGCAGGTGACACTCCTAGGAAGGCCGGATCGGCAATCCACCGCATCAGAAAGGAACGCCAGAACAGCTCTTCCATGACCGGTACGACCAGCGCAGCACCGGCAATTCGGCAGACGATCAGTGTCCAGTCGGGCTGTCCGGAAGGCCCCCTCGGATCGAAACCGTCGGCTACGCCGACCTGCATCCATTCTGCATCCAGGTTGATCCATAGGATCAGCACGATCATGCCGGTCACCACGCTGGCGACGACGCCGCGCAAGGTCATCGTCCTCCACACCAGTTCCGAGTAATAACGGCGGTAGGCATACAGCACGACCACGACAGCGGCGATCTTTACCGGATACAACCAGCGCATCTGGTCGGTCGTCAGGCCGGCACGTGCCAGGACGTCCGCAATGGCAATGAATGCCATGTACACAGCAAAGGGCAGGATGCGGGCGCCATGTTCGCTGCGCAGGAATCCGCCCCCTTCGGCGGAAGAAGACGCTGCCTCGCGGCTTGCGCCCCGGGGAGGTTGTTGTTGCTGTACGGTCATTCACTGCTCCCCAAGGTCCACGCAAGGTTTGCAGATATTACAACAACAACGGCGCCGGTTGCGCACGAATCGTGCGCGACGGAAATTTTAGCGAAGATTGATTCAGCGGCCCGACTCGATCGCTTCCCACCGGTCGAGCGCAACCAACAGCGCTTCTTCAATTTCTGCGATGCGCGCATTGACCCGCTTTGCCTCGGCTGGCGTCCTGCGGTAAAAATCCGGGTCGGACAGCATGATGTTCAGTGCAGCCTGCTCTTGCTCCAGTTCGGCGATGCGCGCCGGCAGTTCGTCGAGCTCGCGCTGTTCCTTGAAGCTCAGCTTCTTCGGCCTCGCCGCCGTCGCTACAGGCACCGCCGCCGGCTCCCTGGCGTCCTTCACCGCCCTTGCATCCGGCTTCCTGGCGGCCGCCGATGCCGTGTCGCGCACCCGCTCCCAGTCGCTGTAGCCGCCGATATAATCGCGCCACTGGCCATTGCCTTCAGCGACGATCACCTGGGTAACGACATTGTCCAGGAACATGCGGTCATGGCTGACCAGGAACACCGTACCCTGGTAGTCCTCAAGCAGTTCCTCGAGCAGTTCCAGCGTGTCGATATCGAGGTCGTTGGTCGGTTCGTCCAGCACCAGCACGTTGGCCGGCTTGGCAAACAGGCGTGCCAGCAGCAGCCGGTTGCGCTCGCCGCCGGACAGCGTCCGCACCGGCGAGCGGGCCCTTTCTGGTGCAAACAGGAAGTCTCCCAGGTAACTCATCACGTGCTTCTTCTGGCCGTTGACTTCGACCCAATCGCTGCCCGGGGAAATGGTTTCGGCCAGGCTCATCTCTTCGTTGAGCTGGGCGCGCATCTGGTCAAAATACGCGATCTGCAGCTTGGTGCCCTGCTTGAGCGTGCCGCTGTCCGGCTGCTCCTCGCCGAGGATCAGCTTGAGCAGCGTGGTCTTGCCGGCGCCGTTTGCGCCGATCAGCCCGACCTTGTCGCCCCGCAGGATCGTGGTGCTGAAATCGCGCACGATGGCCCGCTCGCCGTAGCGCTTGTTGACCATGTCCAGTTCCGCAACGATCTTGCCGGAGCGTTCGCCCGAACCGACTTCCAGCTTGACCTGCCCCTGCTGGTCGCGGCGCACGGAGCGCTGTTCCCGCAGCCGCTCCAGCCGGCGCACGCGGCCCTCATCACGGGTGCGGCGCGCCTGCACGCCCTTACGGATCCATACCTCTTCCTGGGCGAGGAACTTGTCGAACTTGGCGTTCTCCACTTCCTCGATGGCCACCTGCTCGGCCTTACGCGTCTGGTAGGCGCTGAAATTGCCGGGATACGACAACAGCCGGCCACGGTCCAGTTCGATGATGCGGGTGGCCACGTTGTCCAGGAACGAACGATCGTGGGTAATGAACAGCACGCTTCCCTTGAAATCGCGGAGCAGGCTCTCGAGCCACTGGATCGACGTGAAGTCCAGGTGGTTGGTCGGCTCGTCGAGCAGCAGTACGTCGGGGCCGGCCACCAGCGCCCTGGCCAGCGCCACGCGCTTCTTCATGCCACCGGACAGTGTGTGCATCAGCGCATCCGGCGCCAGATTCAGCCGGTCGAGCGTCTGCTCCACCTTGTTGTTGATGCTCCACGCATCGGCCGTGTCGAGCCGCACCTGGATATCGTGCATGCGCGCCATCAGCGCATCGTCGTCGCCCTGACCGAAACGGCCAGTCAACTCTTCGTACTCCTTGACCAGCGCGGGCAAGTCGCCCAGGCCGGATGCCACGGCGTCGAACACCGACATGTCGGCATCGAACTGCGGCTCCTGTTCCACGTAGGCGATGCGCACGCCCTGCTGCATCACCAGCAGGCCGTCGTCGAGCTTCTGTTGCCCGGAAATGATTTTTAACAGCGACGATTTGCCGGTACCGTTGCGTCCGATGAGACCGACCCGCTCGCCCGTTTCCAGGGAAAATTCGGCGTGATCGAGAAGCGCATGGTGGCCGAAAGCCAGCTGCGCGGAAGAGAGGGAAATGACTGCCATGATGACGGATCCGGTGCGAGAAACCGGCATTGTACCGACAGCGTGCCGCGAGCAGTAACAATTGCCCGCGCGTCGGCTATAATTGCGCTCGCTTTGCGTCCTCCCCGTAGCACAATGGATAGTGCACATGCCTCCTAAGCGTGGGATACTGGTTCGATTCCAGTCGGGGGGACCACCCGGCCATCTTGCCGGCTGCCGTCAATACCGCGCTGCTCCCGACGAAGACCTCTCAGCGTGCTGCCGTTGCGCGAACTGCGGTACTGATTTCCCGGGCCGCGATGGTTCGCAGCGGATCGCCCGGCGCGGCGAGGAATCCCCGTATCGCACCCAGCGTATACAGATGCCAGGACGCTGCGCCAACCAGCGCGCTGCCGATGCTGCGTTTGCGCCATGCGAGCAGGGCCAGTGCGGCGCCCCAGACGACCAGCGGCACGGCCAGCCAGACCGGCCATGGCATGCCGGCCTGCGCAGCCGCCAGTGCCAGCAACGCACCGATGGCGTACAGCGCCGGTGCCGCAAAGATGAACCAGCAGCCGCGTGCCGTATCGACGAACCAAGGGCGGCCGAGCGCGCTGCGCAGGAACATGCCGCATGCCCGGATGCGGCCGTTGCGCCACAGACGCCGCAACATCTGCCCGGACGATTCGGCATGGCCGGAGTGCATGATCGCATCTTCGCCCAGGCGCACCAGCTGGTAGCCCGCTGCCCGCAGCCGTACAGCAAGATCGGCCTCCTCGAAGGCCGGCAGCCACCGGTTCGCCAGGTAACCGACGCCATCGATCGCGGCGCGGCGATACAGCCCGCCGCCGCCCAGGGAATGGACCACCTGTTCCGGTGCCAGAGTGCCGTAATAGGACGTCCGCTGCCGGTCCGCGGCAGTGCGCACGTGGACGTCGATCAGCTTGCCTCCCACCCCGGCCACGGCAGGATTCTCCTGCAGGTAGCGGTAAGCCCGCGCCAGGAAGCCGGGCACCATCTGCATGTCGCCGTCGAGCACGTAGAGATAACGGCCCAGCGCATACTGGTAACCCAGCTGCAGCGTGGCGCCGCAATTGCGGTCGGCGGCGTTTTCGAACTGGACGACGCGGACCCCCAGGCCCAGTGCGATGTCGACCGTCCTGTCCGTCGATACGGAATCGGCCAGCAGCACTTCGCCGGTCAGTTCCGGCACACCGGCAAGTGCCGCCTGCGCCGAACGCAGGCAGGCCTCGATATGCTGTTCCTCGTTGAGCGCCTTGACGAGGATGGTGATGTCCAACTGGCCGTTGGCGGTGGCAGCGTTCATGTACGTGTTTCGCTTTCGTCTGCGCCCTGCATCTACCGGCGCGGCAATGGATCGATGCCCGCCGTCCGCGCAACCGATGCAGCGGAGGAACAGGCAGCGGCGATCTTATCACAATGACATTTCAAGGGCGCGTCCCGCTGGGTTGCCGGCACGGCGCAGAAGTCAGGCGCGCTCGTGCGTGTCCGGCACCACCGCCGTCACCTCGATCTCCACCTGCGCCCGCGCTTCCATCAGTCCGGCGACGGCCACCGCCGTCATGGCCGGATAGTGCCGCCCGATGACCTCCCGATAGACTTCCCCGATTGCGCGCTGCGCTGCCAGGTAGGCATCGCGGTCCACCACGTACCACGTCATCCGCACGATGTGTTCCGGCCCCGCGCCCGCCTCGGCCAGCACGGCGACGATATTGAGCAGCGCCTGGCGCGTCTGCGCCACGAAATCGTCCGAGTGGAACACGCCGTGGGCATCCCAGCCGATCATGCCGCTGACGAATACCGTCCGGCCGTCGGCGGCGATGCCGTTCGAATAGCCTTTCGGCCGCGGCCAGCCGGGCGGTTGAAGGATCTGCATGCCGTTCCCCTAATCCGCCGCGCGCAGCAGTTCGCGCGCGATGATCAGCTGCTGCACTTCGCTGGCGCCTTCGTAGATGCGCAGCGCGCGGATCTCGCGGTACAGCTGTTCCACCGGCTGGCCGCTGACGACGCCCTGCCCGCCGAACAGCTGCAGCGCGGCGTCGATGACCTGCTGCGCCGTCTCGGTGGCGGTCAGCTTGGCCATCGCCGCTTCTTTCGTCACCCGGGCACCGCTGTCCCGCAACCACGCCGCGCGGTACGTCAGCAGCGCCGCCGCATCGATGCCGGTGGCCATCTGCGCCAGCTTCGCCTGCGTCAGCTGGAAGTCGGCCAGCACCTGGCCGAACATCCTGCGCGAACGGGCGCGGGCCAGTGCTTCGTCCAGTGCGCGGCGCGCAAAGCCCAATGCGGCAGCGGCCACCGACGTGCGGAACACGTCCAGCGTGGCCATCGCCACCTTGAAGCCCTGCCCTGCATCGCCGATGCGCCGCGCGGCGGGAATCCGGCAGCCGTCGAAGCGCAGCCGGGCCAGCGGGTGCGGCGCGATCACGGCGATGCGTTCGGCGATCGTCAGTCCCGGCGTATTGCCATCGACAACGAAGGCGCTGATGCCGCGTGCGCCGGGCGCCTCGCCGGTACGCGCGAACACGATATAGAAATCGGCGATGCCGCCGTTGGAGATCCACGTCTTCTCGCCATCGAGCACATAGTGATCGCCGTCCGCCGTGGCGGCGCACTGCAGCGCGGCCACGTCCGATCCGGCGTCCGGCTCGGACAGCGCGAACGCGGCAATCGCATCGCCCCGCGCCACGCGCGGCAGATAGGCGTCGCGCTGTTCCGGCGTGCCGAACAGGCTGATCGCGCCGGAACCGAGGCCTTGCATGGCGAACGCGAAGTCGGCCAGGCCGTCATGACGGGCCAGCGTTTCGCGGATCAGGCAGATGGCGCGCGTGCCGATCGCATCGTGCGTCCCGCCGTAAGCCGTGCCGGCCACCGCATGGCGCAGCCAGCCCGCATCGCCCAGCAGGCGCACCAGGCCGCGGCAGGCCTTGTCGACATCGCCTTCATCGTGGGCCGGCAAGGCCGCCGCCCACGCATCCAGTTCGCGCTCCAGCGCCGCGTGGCGTTCATCGAAAAACGGCCAGGCCAGGTAATCCTTGTCCGCCATGTCAATCCCCTTCGAAGACCGGCTTCTGTTTCGCGACGAACGCGTGATAGGCGCGGTGGAAATCGTTGGTGGCCATGCAGATCGCCTGCGCCTGCGCTTCCGCCTCGATCGCCTCGTCGACGCCCATATTCCATTCCTGCTGCAGCATTTTCTTCGTCATGCCGTGCGCGAAGGTCGGGCCCTGCGCGAGATTGCGGGCAAAGGCCTGCGCCGCCGCGGCCAGGGCCTCCGGCGCCTGCAGGCTGTTGAAGAAGCCCCACCGCTCCCCTTCCGCGCCGGACATCGACCGCCCCGTGTACAGCAGTTCGGCGGCGCGGCCCAGCCCGATCACGCGCGGCAGCAGCGCGCAGGCGCCCATGTCGCAGCCGGCCAGGCCCACGCGCGTGAACAAGAAGGCGGTCTTGCTGCGCTCAGTGCCGAAGCGAATGTCGGATGCCAGCGCCAGCATCGCACCGGCCCCGGCGCACACGCCGTCGATGGCTGCGACGACCGGCTGCGGGCACGCCCGCATCGCTTTCACCAGGTCGCCCGTCATGCGGGTGAAGGCCAGCAGGCCCGGCATGTCGAGCTGCGTCAGCGGGCCGATGATTTCATGGACGTCGCCGCCGGAACAGAAATCGTCGCCGGCACCGGCAATCACCACCGCCTTCACGTCGCCGGCATACGCCAGCGCGCGGAACAGGTCGCGCAGCTCGGCATACGAGTCGAACGTCAGCGGGTTCTTGCGCTCCGGGCGGTTCAGCGTGACCGTGGCCACGCCGTCGTCCACGGCAAACAGGAAGTGCTGCGCGCTGTAGCTCGCAAGCTCGCCGTGGCCCGGCAGCGCATGCGGCTGCCCCGGCAGGTGCTTCATGGCTTCTCCTCGCGGGCATCCAGATGCCCCTTCATTTGCGCCAGCAGTTCCAGCAGCCGGCCCTTGTCCTGGCCCGGGATGTCCTGCAGCAGTTCGATCACCCACTGCTCGTGCACCTGCGCCATCTCCGTGAAGGCGCGGCAGCCGGCCTCCGTCAACTTCACGCTGAAGGCGCGGCCGTCGCGGGGGTCCGGCACGCGCACGACCAAACCTTCAAGCTCCAGTTGGCTGGCGATGCCGGTGACGTTGCCGCCGGTGACCATCATCCGCTTCGACAGCTCGCCCATCCGCAGGCCGTCCGGGTGCCGTTCCAGCTGCGCCATCAGGTCAAAGCGGGGCAGCGTCACGCCGAACTGCGTGCGCAACCGCGAACGGACCTCGTTCTCGATCTTCATCGTGCACGACAGCATGCGCAGCCACAGCTTCAGCGACTGGTGGTGGTCGTCCGTCAGGCGGCTGGCCAGGTCCAGCACGGGTTCCGGCGGCGCGGCGGCGCCGGCTGCATCATTCAATTCCATTGATTTCATCCTTCCAGCAGTCTTGCTGCCAATTGCTGCGGCGTCAGGCCACTGCAGGCGGCGGCCAGTTGCCGCTCGCGTTCCAGGTTGCGTTCCAGTTGCTGCTTGCCGGGCAGGTACTGCCGCGGCCACGGCATCGGGCGGTAGCCGATGCGGGCCGCCTCGGCCAGCGTCCAGGCGGGGTTGGCCAGGTGCGGCCGGCCCACGGCGCACAGGTCGGCGCGGCCGGCGGCGACGATGCCGTTGGCGTGATCGGCCTCGAAGATGGCGCCGACGGCCATCGTCGCCACCGCCGCCTCGTTGCGCACGCGGTCCGCGAACGGCGCCTGGAACATGCGGCCGAACACGGGCTTTTCCAGCTTGCTGACCTGGCCGGACGAGCAGTCGATCACGTCGGCACCGGCATCGCGGAACAGCCGCGCGATGTGCACCGCGTCGTCCGGCGTGATGCCGCCCTCGACCCAGTCGTGCGCGGAGATGCGTACGCTCATGGGTTTGTGCACCGGCCACGCGGCGCGCACCGCCGCGAACACGCGCAGCGGGAAGCGGCAGCGGTTTTCCAGTGGGCCGCCGTAATCGTCCGTGCGCCGGTTCGTCAACGGCGAGATGAACGACGACAGCAGGTAACCGTGCGCGCAGTGCAGCTCCAGCCAGTCGAAGCCGGCATGGCCGGCCGCCAGTGCGGCGCGCACGAAATCGGCTTCGATGCGGTCCATGTCGTCCTGCGTCGCCTCGCGCGCCACCTGCGACACGCCGGCCAGGTACTGCTGCGGCGAGGCGGCCACCAGCGGCCAGTTGCCTTCCTCGAGCGGCTGGTCGATGCCGTCCCACATCGCGCGCGTCGAGCCTTTCGGCCCGGCGTGGCCGAGCTGCACGCCGATCTTCGCATCCGACGTGGCATGGACGGCAGCGACGATGCGCTGCCATGCGGCCGTGTGCTCCGCCGTGTACAGGCCCGGGCACCACGGCGTGATGCGCGCATCGGCCGACACGCATGTCATCTCCGCCATCACCAGCGCCGCGCCGCCCACAGCGCGGGCGCCCAGGTGCAGCATGTGCCAGTCGCCTACAGTGCCATCCACCGCGCTGTACTGCGCCATCGGCGACACGACGATGCGGTTCTTCAGCACCAGCCCGCGCACTTTAAATGGCGTGAACATCGGCGGGATATCGACGTCTGCGGGAACCGGCAGGCCGGCCTGTTCGAACGCGCGGCGGGCAAACCAGCGCTCGTAGTTGCGCACGTAGGCAGGGTCGCGCAGCCGCAGGTTCTCGTGCGACAGCCGCTGGCTGCGCGTCAGCATCGAGTAGGCGAACTGCGGCGTCTCCAGCGCGCTGTAGCGTTGCACGTTCTCGAACCATTCCATCGAATTGCGCGCGGCGCTTTGCAGTTTCAATACTTCGACGGCGCGCACCGCCTCGTAGTCCTGCAAAGCCGTTTTCAGGTCGTCATGCGTGCCGATGCAACGGGCCAGTTCGATCGCGTCCTCCAGCGCCAGCTTGCTGCCGGAACCGATCGAGAAGTGCGCCGTGTGCGCCGCATCGCCCATCAGCACCACAGGAACATCCCCGTTCCAGCGCACCCACCGCTCGCAGACGATGCGGGGAAAACGGATCCACATCGCCGAGCCGCGCAGGTGCTCCGCGTTCGACAGCAGCGGATGGCCGTCCAGCCGGTCGGCGAACAGCCGCTCGCAAAAGGCGATCGATTCCGGCTGGCTCATGTGCTCCAGGCCGCACGCGCGCCACGTCGCTTCCGTTGTCTCGACGATGAACGTCGACGTCTCGTCGTCGAACTGGTAGATGTGCGCCTGGAACCAGCCGTATTCCGTCTGCCGGAAGTCGAACGTGAACGCATCGAACTTCTTTGTCGTGCCCAGCCACACGAAGCGGCACTGGCGCGCTTCCACCTGCGGTGCGAACGTGGCCGCGTAACGGGTGCGTACGCGGCTGTTCAGGCCATCGGCGGCGATGACCAGGTCGGCGCCGTAACGCGCGGCCAGTTGCTCGTCATCGGTGACTTCCGTCTCGAACACCAGATCCACGCCCAGTTCGGCGCAGCGCCGCTGCAGGATGTCCAGCAGGTGCCGGCGGCCGATGCCGGCAAAGCCATGGCCGCCGGAGCGCAGCCGCTCGCCCTTGAAGTGGACTTCGATATCGTCCCAGTGATTGAACGCCTGCAGGATCGCGCGCGCCGTCGGTTCGTCCGCCGCCGCCAGGTTGCCCAGCGTCTGGTCGGAGAATACGACGCCCCAGCCGAACGTGTCGTGCGGCCGGTTGCGCTCGACCACCACCACGCGGTGCGCGGCGGACTGTTGCTTCATCAGCAGCGCGAAATACAGGCCGGCGGGACCGCCGCCGATGCAGACGATGTTCAGGGCACGATTCATGGCTGGCGCAGGCGGAAGCGTTGCAGCTTGCCCGTCTCGGTGCGCGGCAGCGCGTGGGTGAACACGATACGCCGCGGATATTTGTAGGGGGCGATCTGCGCCTTGACGAATTCCTGCAGCTCTGCCGCCAGTGCTGCTGTTGCTTCGATTCCCACCTGCAGCACCACATGCGCTTCGACGACCTGGCCCCGCTCTTCATCCGGCCGGCCGATGACGCCGCATTCGGCGACGGCCGGATGGCGCAGCAGCGCATCTTCCACTTCCGGGCCGGCGATGTTGTAGCCGGCCGAGATGATCATGTCGTCGGTGCGCGAACGGTAGTGGAAATAGCCGTCGGCATCCATCTCGTACGCATCGCCCGTCAGGTTCCAGCCATTGCACACATAGTCCTTCTGGCGCGGGTCGGCCAGGTAGCGGCAGCCCGTCGGGCCCTTGACGGCCAGCCGGCCCACGACGCCGGGACCGACCGGATTGCCCTGGGCATCGAGGATGCAGGCCTGGTAGCCCGGCACCGGCTTGCCGGTGGCGCCGGGGCGGATGTCGCCGTCGGCCGCCGAGATGAAGATGTGCAGCATCTCGGTCGAGCCGATGCCGTCGATCATCGCCAGCCCGGTGGCGCGCTGCCATGCTTCGCGCGTGGCCACCGGCAGCGGCTCGCCGGCCGACACGGTGCGGCGCAGGCTGGCCAGGTCGTGGCCGCCGGCCAGCGCGGCCATCTGGCGGTAGAACGTGGGCGCCGTGAAGCACACCGTGGCCCGGTACTGCGCAATGGCCTGCAGCAGCGTCTCCGGCGTCAGCTTCTCCAGCAGCACGGCGGCAGCGCCCGCGCGCAACGGGAACAGCAGCAGCCCGCCCAGGCCGAACGTGAACGCCAGCGGCGGCGTGCCGATGAACAGGTCGTCCGGCCGCACGCGCAGCGTATGGCGCGGGAAGCAGTCGCAGATGGCCAGCACATCGCGGTGGAAATGCATCGTCCCTTTCGGCACGCCGGTGGTGCCGGACGTGAAGGCGATGATGCACACGTCGTCCGCCGCCGTATCGCACGGCGCGAACGCGGCGGGCATGCCCGCCATCAGCGCCTCCAGCGAGCCGTCGCCGCTGCCGTTGCCACCATCACCGCCGAAGTACAGCACCGGCGGCAGACCGGGCACCGCATCGAGTTCGGCGCGCAGCCCTTCCGCGCACAGCACGGCATTCACCTGCGCCTTGCCGGCGATCGTGGCCAGCTCGCGGGTGCGCAGCAGCGGCATCGTCGGCACGGCCACCAGGCCGGCCTTCAGCACGGCGAGAAAAGCGGCCGCCATCGTCAGGCCGTTGGCGCCGCGCAGCAGCACGCGGTTGCCCGGCACGAGGCCCAGCGGGCCGCGCAGCACGTGGGCGATGCGGTCGACGTTTGCCAGCAGCTGCGCATAGGTCCAGCTGTGCCGCTCGTCGCGCAGCGCCAGCCGCCCGCCGCCGCCTGCCGCGACGGCGCGGTCGAGCAGCTCGGCGACGCAGTTCAGCCGCGCCGGGTAGTGGAGCTCGGGCAGCGCGAACAGCAGCTCGGGCCACAGGGCGGCAGGCGGCAGGTGCTCGCGCGCGAACGGATCGACGGTGGGAGTGGCTGCGGGGACTGCGGAGGACGGGTCCATGATCGCCTTGTCGCTGAAGGTTGGACGGCCCATTTACTTTAAACTTAAACTATCTGTCACGGCAAGCTTTTGCTGACGACTCGAGCCGGCCATCACGGCAGGCCGGCGGCCCGGTCGGCCTGCGCCAGCACGGCATCGAGCGCATCGGCCAGCGCCTGTTCCGCCACCGGCGGCGCGGTCAGTGCGGCGGCGGCGCCATGCAGGCCGAGCGTGGCGCAGCCGGCGCGCAGCCGTTCCAGTCGCGCCTGCACCGCAGTGCCCTCGCCCGCCGCGCTCAGGGCCGCCACGTCAGGGCCGGCGGCCCGCAGCTGCGCCGCCAGGCCGGCCAGGTAAGCCTGCAGACGGCCGCCGTCGATGCCCAGCCGCGCCAGCGTGGCGGCCGGGTCTTCCGCTGCCGGCGCCGGCGCAGGTCCGGCCAGCACGGCCAGTTGCTGGCGCACCTGACCCGCGTCGAACGGTTTCACCACGTAGCCGGTGGCGCCGGCCTGCGTGGCCTGCGCGAGGGTCTCGCGGTCGTTGGCGGACGTCACCAGCACGAACGGCAGCGCCGCCAGCGCCCCGTCGGCACGGACCTTCTGCAGCAGCTCCATGCCGGACAGCCGCGGCATGCGCAGGTCGCAGAAGACCATTGCAGGACGCAAGCCATCCTGCAGCAGCTGCCACGCCTCCGCGCCGTCCTCCGCCTCGGCCAGCTCGAAGCTGCCGCAGCTGTCGACCAGGTGCATCAGCATCATGCGCGACACGACATCGTCGTCGACCACCAGAACTTTCATGACTCTCCCGTTGCCGGCCGGTGCCGGTGACGCGATTATAACCAGCGGGATGGGGACGGTCCCCCTACCGCGGCCCGACCATCCGCCCCAGCATCTGGTGCAGCCGCGGCAGCTTGTGCCGGATGGCCGGCCACAGCGCGCGGTCGGCGGCCCGTTCCAGCTCGGCGCACAGCGCGTGCAGCTCCATCTCCTGCAGGTAGGCGGCGCTGCCTTTCATGCCGTGGAACAGCCGGCCCGCCGCATCGGCGTCGGCGGCGGCCAGCGCGGCATCGAGTTCGTCGAGCCGGCCCGGCAGGTCGCCGATGAAGGCGTCGCGCAGCCGCAGCCGCAATGCATCGGCCGCCTCGCCTTCCGCGCGCGGCAGCGGCCGCGGTGCCGGGAACGCCAGCGGCGCCTGCAGCGTGTCGACGCCGAACATCGCATCCAGGTCCGCCACGCTGGGCCGCTGCGCCGGCTCTTCGCGCGTCATCACCGGCAGCTCGATGCCGCGCCGCAGCTGCCGTTCGATGGCCCGCGCCAGCTGCACGTGCAGCGCGCCTTCGTCGATCGGCTTGGTCAGGAAATCGTCCATGCCGGCCGCCAGGTAGCGGCTGCGGTCTTCCTCGCTGACGTTGGCCGTCAGCGCCACGATCATCAGGTCCGGATCGCACACCGGCGCATCGGGCAACCCGCCGGCGCGGATCAGCCGCGTGGCCGTCGCGCCATCCATCTCCGGCATGCGGCCATCCATCAGCACCAGGTCGTAGCGGGTGTGCACGCAGGCGGCCAGCGCCAGCGCGCCGTTGCCGGCAATGTCCACCTCGTGCCCCAGCTCCTCCAGCATCATGCGCACGATGATCTGGTTGGTGGGGAAGTCTTCCGCGCACAGCACCCGCAACCGGTGCGTGTGCGGCGCATGCGTCACGTGCGGCTGCAGCGGCGGCGCCACGCCGTCGCACAGCGGCAGCGTGAAGCGGAACACGCTGCCCACGCCGGGCGTGCTGACGGCACCGATCTCGCCGCCCATCACATTGACCAGCTGGCGGCAGATCGCCAGGCCCAGCCCCGTGCCGCCGTAGCGCCGCGTCGTCGTCGCGTCGGCCTGCTCGAATTTCTCGAACAGCCGGGGCAGCTCGGCCGGCGGAATGCCGATGCCGGTATCTTCCACGACGAAGCGGATCAGGTTGCAGCCGCCCGTGTTGCGGCCCACCCGTTCGATGCGCAGCGTGACCTTGCCCTGCTGCGTGAACTTGAACGCATTGCCGACCAGGTTGACCAGCACCTGCCGCAGCCGCGACGGGTCGCCGACGACGAACAGCGGCAGGTCGCGGCCGAACTCCACGCGGAAGTCGACGGCATGCGCGGCCGCCTGCTCCTCGAACAGGCTGACGACGTTTTCCACCGTGGCGGCCAGCGCGAAATCGATCATCTCGATGGTCAGCTTGCCCGCCTCGATCTTCGAGAAGTCCAGCAGGTCGTTGATGATCGACAGCAGCGACTGGGCATTGCCCTGGCCCCGCTCGATCTGCTCGCGGGTCGATGGCTGCAGCTTCTGGTCGCGCAGCGCGAAGCCCAGCATGCCGATGACGCCGGCCAGCGGCGTGCGCATCTCGTGGCTCATGTTGGCGAGGAATTCCGACTTCTGCCGCGTCGCGTCCTCGGCCCGTTCCTTGGCGTGCGACAGCCGCTCGTCGCGCTGCTCCAGTTCGCGCTTCTGCTCCATCAGCAGCCGGTTCTGCATCTCCACCTCGGCCGTGCGCAGGCTGACCTGCTGCTCGAGCCGCGCACTGCGCCGCCGCAGCACCTGCACGCGCGCGTGGTAGGCGCCGAACGCGCTGCCCAGCAGCACCAGCAGCACCAGCGCGCGGAACCACCAGGCGGCCCAGAACGGCGGCTCGATCGTGATCGCCAGCTGGGCCGGCTCGCTCCACACGCCGTCCTTGTTGGCGGCCTTCACGCGGAACACGTAGTGCCCCGGATCGAGGTTGGTGTAGGTGGCGAAGCGCTTGTCGGCCTCCGTGCTGACCCAGTCGCGGTCGAAGCCTTCCAGCTGGTAGGCGAAGCGGTTGTGCTGCGGCGAGGCGTAATGCAGCGCGGCGAATTCGAGGGCGAACACGGAATCGCGGTAGTGCAGCGTCAGTTCGCGGGTGGCCTCGACGGCGCGCTGCAGCACCACGTGGCCGTCGCCGTCGGCCACGCCGGGCCGCACCGAGCGGTTGAAGATCTGGAAATCGGTGATCGCCACGGCGGGCGCCATGGCGTTGACGCGGATCGCCGCCGGTTCGAATGCGGTGATGCCGTTGAAGCCGCCGAAGTACAGCGTGCCGTCCGGCGCGGCCAGCGCGGAACCGTCGAAGTAGGCGCCTTCGATGGTGCCGTCCACGCCCGCGTAATTGCGCACGCGGCCGGTGGCCGTTTCCAGGCTGGACAGGCCGATATTGGTGGACAGCCACAGCTTGCCGTGCCGGTCGGCCAGGATGGCGGCGATCGAATCGTCGGCCAGGCCGTCCTGGCGCAGGTAGCGGCGGAAGCGGACGCCGTCCGCCGTCCGCTCCATGCGGTTCAGGCCCGACGCGGTGCCGACCCACAGCGCGCCCTGCGCATCTTCGTACAGGTAGTGCACTTCGTTGTGCGACAGGCTGGCCGGATCCTGCGGATCGTGCCGGTAGTGATGGAAGCGGCCGGTGCGGCGGTCCAGCATGTCCAGGCCATTGAAGGTGCCCACCCACAGGTTGCCGCGGCGGTCTTCCAGCACCGGACGCACCGTGTTGTCGGCCAGGCTGTCCGGATCGGCGGGATCGTGGCGCCACGTGCGGACGCCGCCGGCCCCGTCGATGCGGTGCAGCCCGGCCCTGCTGGCCGCCCAGATCATGCCGGCGCGGTCGCCGTACAGGTAGCGGACGGTGTCCAGTTCCGGATTGCCGTGCGAGAGCAGCAGCGGACCGAACGTGCCGGTGGCCGGATCGAAGGTGCGCACGCCGTCGCGCGAGCCGGTCCACACGGTGCCACCCGGCATGCGCCACAGCGCCGTCACGTGATCGTCGATGGCGCCGGTGGCCCGCCCGCGCAGCGGATGCAGCCTGCCGCGGCCGGACACCGGGTCGTACAGCACCAGGCCGTCGTCGTTGCCGATCCACAGCTTGCCGTTGCCCGCATCGGCGATGGCGCGCACGCGGTTGTCCGACAGCGTGCCCGGCTGGTCGGGGTCCTTCACCAGCCGGGCGAAGCCGCCGCTGGCCATGTCCACCCGGCTCACGCCGCTGTACCACGTGCCGACCCAGAACGTGCCGACCCGGTCGCGGAACAGCGCCGACACGTAGTCGTCGGCCAGGCTGTGCGGGTCGCCCACCTTGTGGCGGTAGGCGATGAAGCGCCCTGCTTCCGGCAGCCACCGGTACAGGCCGTCGTTGCGCATACCCACCCACACGGTGCCGTCGCCATCCTGGTAGATGCTCATCACCGTGCCGGCGGGCAGGCCGGCGCCTTCCGGCAAGCGCTCGCGGCGCGGTTCGCCGTCGCCGAGCCGCCACCGCTCCATGCCGACGTGCGTGCCCACCCACAGCGTTTGCTCGCGGTCCACCAGCAGCGTTTGCACGGGCACCGGCCGTTGCTGGTCCGGCGCGCGCACGGCGAAGTGGCGGAAGGCGGTGGCGCCCGGTGCCAGCATGTCCACGCCCAGCGGCGTGCCGATCCACAGCCGGCCGGCCCCGTCGCGCGCCAGCGTGTCGATCTGGTCGTGACCGAGGCTGCCCGCGTCGCCCACCGCGTTGTGCCAGATCGCGAAGCGGCCGCTGGCCGGGTCGAAGCGCTGCAGGCCGTCGGCCGTGCCGACCCACAGGCCGCCTGCGCCGTCGTCGACGATGGCGCGCACGTGGCGGTTGCCGTTGCCCCGCTGTTCCGGTTCCACGGGGCGGTAATGGGTGAAGCGCTGCGTCAGCGGGTCGAACAGGTCGAGGCCATTGTCGGTGCCCACCCACAGCCGGCCGGCGGGATCCACGTGCAGCACGCGCACCCAGTTCTCGGCCAGGCTGTGCGGCTCGGACAGCGCGTGCCGGTACACCACCATCCGGTAGCCGTCGAAGCGCGCCAGCCCGGCCTGCGTGCCGAACCACATGAAGCCCTGGCGGTCCTGGGCGATCGCCAGCACGGATTCCTGCGGCAGGCCGCCTTCCACATTGAGCTGCTCGAAGCGCAGCGTGCGCGGCGGCGCGGCCAGCGTGGTACCGCCCATGCACAGCAGGGCCAGGGACAGCACGAGGCGGTGGATGAACATTCGCATCAGCGCCCCGTCATGAACCGAAGAACGCCAGCACGTCGGCCCGCCGCGCCTGCGTGTCGCGCCGGCCCAGCCGGATCAATTCGTTCGTGTAGCTGGCCTCGAACAGCAGGTAGGACGCCAGCGCGGCGCCGCGCGCCTCCGTCGCGCCGATCCCGGACAGCATTGCGCGGATCGGTGCCGGCAGGCTGCCGATGTGGCGCAGCGCCAGGTCGTCCAGCCGCTCGGACGGGGCGATGACGAGCAGTTCGACGGGCCGCAGCGGCGTCTTGTCCACGTATTCGGGCGGCAGCATCGACAGCGTGTGGTTGATGCGGTTCAGCCGTTCGA
>DKJA01000121.1:9985-10241 GCA_002454505.1 Oxalobacteraceae bacterium UBA6704 | reverse complement strand
TGCGGGGACAGTCCCCACCCGGGTCATTTCAGCTCAAACGGCCCGCAACGGCGCTGAACCGGCGCTTCCCGTAACACATCGGTCACATTCCTTCCCTAGAATCCGCCCCATTCCAACCAACCCACCTTCCCCATGCGCTATCTCGCCCTCCCCGCCCTGAGCCTGCTGGCCGTCACCGGCGTCCACGCTGCCGGCGATCCTACCGTCGTTGTTTCCGGCCAGCGCGCCAGCCTGGCGCGCGCCATCGCGGCGCAGG
>DKJA01000121.1:508-9902 GCA_002454505.1 Oxalobacteraceae bacterium UBA6704 | reverse complement strand
TCAGCGTCGTGTCCAGCGACGACATCGGCGGCCTGCCCGACAAGAACGCGGCGGAGGCGCTGGCCCGGCTGCCCGGCGTGGCCGTGCAGCGCGACCAGGGCGAAGGCCGCTACGTTTCCGTGCGCGGCCTCGGCCCGGAACTCAATGCCGTCACGATCAATGGCGCGCTGGTGCCGTCGCCGGAATCGGGCACCCGCGCCGTTGCGCTGGACGTGCTGCCGGCGGGCCTGATCCGCACGCTGGAAGTGTCGAAAACGCTGACGCCCGACCAGGATGCCAGTTCGCTGGGCGGCACCGTGGAAGTGAAGACGCTGTCCGCCTTCGACCTGCCGGGCCCCGTGCTGAACATCGGCGCCGCGGCCAGCCGCGACACGGTAACCGACCAGACCAGCCCTTCCGGCAACGTGCTGTGGGCCCAGCGCTTCATGGATGGCAAGCTGGGCGTGGCAGCCGGCATCTCCGGCGAAAAGCGCAAGTTCGGTTCGGACAACGTGGAAACGGGCGGCGCCTGGGTGGGCGACCGCCTGGAAGGCTTCGAGCTGCGCGACTACCTGCCGGTGCGCGAACGGCGCGCCGCCGCGCTGAACCTGGACTGGCGTCCCGATGCGGCCACCAGCTACTCGCTGCGCACTTTCGTCAGCCGGTTCTCCGACGACGAAGTGCGCGACCGCCTCACCGCCGGCAGCTTCGACAGCGACGACCTGGCCGAAGGCGAAACGGACAAGGGCCGCCTGGAACGCCGCCTGCGCCAGCGTAAATACACGCAGGAGATCCGCTCGCTGACGGCCGTCGCCGACAAGCGCTTCGACGGCTGGCAACTACATGCGGAAGCGTCGGCCAGCCGCTCGACGGATGACGCGCCGGAATCGATCAACGACGCGCGCTTCCGCGGCAGCTTCTCCGGTATCGGCTTCACCAACTCGCAGAAGCCGCAGCTGATCGCGCCGGCGAGCGCTTTCGACGCGGCCAACTACAAGCTGAACTCGATCACGCTGCAGCAAGGCTACGCGGAAGACCGCGCCCGCCAGTTCCGCCTGGACCTGGGCCGCGACGTGGAGATCGCCGACTGGCGCGCCGCCGTCAAGTTCGGCGCCAAGGCAAGCCGCCGCGACAAGAGCAACGACACGAACCAGTGGGGCTACGACAGCGATGAAACGGACAGCGGCAACTACTGGGGTCCGGGTTCCACGTCGATGACGGCGTTCACGGCGCAGCACACGCTGGACTACGCGCTGGGCACGATCGGCACGGCCATCAGCCCGGCACTGGTGCGCGCCCGCGTGGCAGGCCTGGACCGCAGCGGCGCGCTGCTGGCCGCCGAATCCGCGCTGGACGACTTTGCGATGACCGAGGATATCGATGCGATGTATGCGCAATCGAACTTCACCCGCGGCGACTGGTCGGTGCTGGCCGGCGTGCGCGCCGAACGCACCCGCTTCCGCGCCGCCGGCCAGCAGGTCGCGGAAGACGACATCACGCCGCGCACGGCCAGCCGTTCGTACACCAACTGGCTGCCGTCGCTGCAGGCGCGCTGGGACGTGGACCGCGCCACCAGCGTGCGCGCGGCCTACACGAATTCCGTGGTGCGGGCCAACTTCGGCCAGCTGGCGCCGGGCATCAGCCTCGACAGCGCCACCGAAGCGACCATCGGCAATCCCGACCTGGCGCCGCTGAAATCGCGCAATCTGGACCTGGGCATCGAGCGGGTCATCGGCGCGGACGGCACGATCTCCGCATACGTCTTCCACAAGGACATCCGCAACTTCACGTACGCCACGAACCTGGCCGGCACGGGCCAGTGGGCGGACTACACCACCGCCACCTCGTATGCCAACGGCGACAGCGCGAAAGTAAAGGGCGTGGAATTCGCATGGCAGCAGCCGCTGCGCATGCTGCCGGCGCCGTTCAACGGCCTGCTGGTCGGGGTCAACGGCTCGCTGACGCATTCGCGCGCCGGCATCGACAGCTTCGACGAAGACAGCGGCACGCGCCGCGGACGCGACATCCGCCTGCCGGGCCAGTCGAACCGCGTGGCGAATGCGATGATCGGCTACGAATATGGCCCGGTCAGCACCCGCATCGCCGTCAACTACAAGTCGCCCTATCTGCTGGAACTGGGCAGCGACGTGCTCGATGCATCGCAGGACCGCATCGTCGACAGCCAGCAGCAGGTGGACTTTTCGCTGTCGTGGCAGATCGACAAGCGGTGGCAGCTGTCGTTCGAAGCCAGTAATCTGAACAATGAAAAATACTATGTGTACCAGGGCACCCGCGAACGCAATGTGCAGTTCGAACAATACGGCCGCACCTATAAAATCGGCCTGAAAGCGAGCCTGTTCTGATGAAGACTTTGCTCACTCTTTCCCTGCTGACTGCGGCATTCGCCGTACAGGCGCAGCCCCCCTCAACCAGCAATGCGCACGACCTGGCCTTCGTACCGGGCGGCGGCTGGCTGGCGCTGAACAAGCAGGCGCTGCGCCTCGTCGGCCCGGACGGCACCGAGCGTGCCAGCATTGCGGTGCGCGGCCGGCAGCTGGACCTGCGCGGCACGCTGGCCGTCGTCATCGATGCCAACGCCGAGCGGGCCGTGCCCGTGCAGGTGGACGCCGCAGCCGGCACGCTGCGCGCGCTGCCGCCATTGCCGGAAACAGGCTTCGGCATCGAAGCGGCCTGCCTGTACCGCGACGCGCAGCAGCTCGATCATGTCTTCCTGGTCGCCAAGGACGGCCAGGCGGAACAGTGGCTGCTGGCCACCGGCGACACGGCCCCGCGCAAGGTGCGCCGCCTGGCCGTGCCGCCGGGAGTGAAGCATTGCCGTGTCGACGATGCCTCCGCCACGCTGTATGCCAGCGAGGAAGACGGCGGCCTGTGGGCCTACGGCGCCGATGCCGAAGGCCCGCCATGGCGCAAGCCGGTCGGCCTCGCCGCGCCATTCGGCAAGCTGCCCGGCGGCGCCGGCCCGGTCGTGGTGCTGCCGGGCGGTGTCGCGGCGCTCGATGGCAAGGGCATGCTGCACGCGTGGCGCCGTACGGGCGACAGGTGGACCGATGCGAAGCTCAAGGCCTCTGCCGCGACGGGGCTCGCGCTGGCCGATGGCAGGCTGCTGGCGCGCGGCAAGGCAGGCTTGCGCAATGTGCCGCTGACATGGACGCCTGGCGCCACGCCGGCTCCGGCGCTGCCGATCGTCGAACCGCGTGCGCAAACGGAGCCGGTGGCACGGGCCGGTGACGCGGCCGACGATCCGGCCATCTGGCAGCATCCAACCGAGCCATCGGCATCGCGTATCCTCGGCACGAACAAGAAACAGGGCCTGCTCGTGTACGACCTGCAGGGCCGCCAGACGCAGTTGCTGGAAGCAGGCCGGCTGAACAACGTCGATGTGCGCCAGCAGGTGGCCTTTGGCGCGGAGCGCTTCGACCTGGCATTGGCCACGCAGCGCGACGAGAACTCGATGGTGCTGTTCACCATCGCCGGCGACGGCACGGTGACCGAGGCGGCGCGCCTGCCGACGGAGCTCGATGAAATCTATGGCACCTGCTTGTACGCGCCGCGCCAGGGCGGCCTGGATGCCTTCGTCAACGACAAGGACGGCCGCTTCCTGCACTACCGGATCGCTCGCGAGGATGGCCGTTTCACTGCCAGGGTGATGCGCCGCTTCCGCACCGAAACGCAACCGGAAGGCTGCGTGGCGGACCAGCGCAGCGGACGCCTGTTCGTCGGCGAGGAACGCCGCGGCGTGTGGGTGACCTCCGCCGAAGCGGACCAGCCGCCGACGCTGACGATGGTGCTGAAGACGGGCGGCCTGCTGGTGGCCGACGTCGAAGGCATGGGCATCCACTATGGCAAACAGGACGACAACCAGGACGGTTACCTGGTCGTCTCCAGCCAGGGCAACAACAGCTACGTGGTGCTCGACGCGGCGCCGCCCTACAAGGTACGCGGCGCCTTCCGGATCGGCATCAATGCCCGCGACGGCATCGACGGCACGTCGGAGACGGATGGCCTGGAAGTCACCTCGAGCAATCTGGGCGGTCCGTATGGCCAGGGCATGCTGGTGGTGCAGGACGGCTTCAAGCGGCTGCCGGACGGGCCGCAGAACTTCAAGATGGTGGCCTGGGAGGATATCGCCAGGGCGTTGGGCCTGTAACGCTGCAGCCTCCTGCCGACGCCCGGTTGCACGCCCGGCGTCGGTTATACTGCAGGACCCGATCGAGGAGCACACTCCCCAAATGACCTTCTGAGCCCGTCCCGCACACTCCCGCGGCCACGCCACCGGCCTGGCCGCCCGACGAACCGCGTTCGCAAGGCTCATACAGATGGTCGACTCCCGCGCCGCCGCCCCGGCGGCATCCCCCCTTTCGCTGCACGACGTTGCACTGCGCCTGCCGACCGGCCGCGTGCTGTTCGAGCACCTCTCCCATCGCTTCAGTGCCCGCCGCACGGGCCTGATCGGCCGCAACGGCATCGGCAAGAGCATGCTGGCCCGGCTGCTCGGCGGCCGGCACGCGCCCGAGCGCGGCAAGGTCGAAGCGGCCGGCAGCGTACTGTACCTGCCGCAGCATGTCGAGAGCGGCGCTGACGCCACCACTGCCGACGTAGCCGGTGTTGGCGGGCTGTTCGCCGCCTGGCACCGCGTCGTTGCGGGCCACGGCACCCCTGCAGATCTCGATATGCTGGACGGCCGCTGGACCATGGCCGACGACTTCGCCGCCACGCTGCGCGAGGCCGGCCTGCCGCATCTCGCCGCCGAAACGCCGGCAGCGGGACTATCGGGCGGCGAACTGGCCCGCGTGGCGCTGGCGGGTGCCTTCCTGTCCGGCGCCGGCACCCTCGTGCTGGACGAACCCACCAACCACCTGGATCGCGCCGGCCGCGCGTGGCTGCTGGCCCGCTTGCAGCAATGGCCCGGCGCCGTCATCGCCGTCAGTCACGACCGTGAACTGCTCGATGCGATGGATGAAATCGTCGAACTGGACGAACGGGGCCTGCATGCCTACGGCGGCAATTACACGCTGTACCGCCGGCAGCGCGACAGCCGGCACGCTGCCGACCAGGCGGCGCTGCAGCACGTCCGCGCCGAGCGGCAGGCGGCGCTGCGGACGCTGCGCCAGGAACACGATGCGCGGCAGCAGCGTTCGGCGCGCGCGGCCAACGCGGGCAGGCAGGAAAACCAGGCGGCCATCCTGCTGGGCCGCCGGAAAAGCAGTGCGCAGGCGTCGGCCGGCCGGGCGTCGCAACGGGCGGATGCGCTGCGCGAGCGGCTCGACGACGCCGTCCGCAGCGCCGCGGCGAGGACCGATACCCAGGCGCCGCCAGCATTGCTGCTCGACGCCAGCGCAGTCCCCGCGGGCCGTATCGTCGTCGCCTGCGAAGGCGCCCGCGCGCCCTGGCCTGCCGGCGCGCGGCCGCTGGACCTGCTGCTGGCCGGCCCGGTGCGGCTGGCGATCGAGGGGCCGAATGGCTGCGGCAAGAGCACGCTGCTGAAGATGCTGGCCGGCGTCGTTGTGCCGCTGGCCGGGTCGTGCGCAGTGCCAGTTTCCCATGCCTGGCTGGACCAGCATGCCGCCACGCTGCTGCCGCCCGACCGCTGCGTGCTGGCGCGCCTGCACGAACTTGGTACGCCGCTGCCCGAGCCCGTGCTGCGCAGCCACCTTGCGCTGCTGGGACTCGATGCGGCGCGGGCCGGCACGCCGGCCGGCCAGCTGTCGGGCGGGGAAAGACTGAAGGCGGCGCTGGCCTGCGCGCTGTGGCGCGCCGATCCGGCGCAGATGCTGCTGCTGGACGAACCGGGCAACCACCTGGACCTGCCGTCGCTGCACGCCCTCGAGGCCGCGCTGCTGGCGTGGCCGGGCGCATTCGCCATCGTCTCGCATGACACCCGCCTGCTGCAAGGGCTACGCCTGACGCACGTGCTGGCGTGGCATCCCGCCGGCTGGCAGCTGCGCATATTGCCATGAGCCTGCAGCCCGACCGTTCCCGGTGGTATCCTTCGCCTCTTCACTTTTTCACCATGGGCCCGCCGTGTCGATCGCCGAACGATTATTCAAGTTAAAAGAAGCCGGCACCGATGTGCGCACCGAAGTGATCGCGGGGATCACGACGTTCCTGACGATGGCCTACATCATCTTCGTCAATCCCACGATCCTGGGCGACGCCGGCATGCCGAAGGAGGCCGTGTTCGTCGCCACCTGCCTGGCGGCGGCCATCGGCTCGGCCATCATGGGTTTTTACGCGAACTACCCGATCGGCATGGCGCCCGGCATGGGCCTGAACGCCTATTTCGCCTATGCCGTGGTGCTGGGCATGGGGGTGCCGTGGACCGTCGCGCTGGGCGCCGTGTTCATTTCCGGCTGCCTGTTCGTGCTGGTCACCGTGTTCGGCCTGCGCGAGATGATCGTGCAGGGCATCCCGAAATCGCTGCGCACGGCAATCGCCGTGGGACTCGGGCTGTTCCTCGCACTGATCGCGCTGAAGAGCGCCGGCATCGTGGCTGCCAATCCGGCCACGATGGTCACCGTGGGCGACCTGCACAAACCGCCGGCACTGCTGGCCATCGTCGGCTTCCTGCTGATCGTCACGCTGGACCGGCTGCATGTGCGCGGGGCGATCCTGATCGGCATCGTCGTCGTCACCGTGCTCAGTTTCTTCTTTGCCGGGAACAGCTTCCACGGCGTCGTGTCGGCACCGCCGTCGCTGGCGCCCACCTTCGGCCAGCTGGACGTGCCCGGCGCGCTGGCTACCGGCATCGTCAACGTGGTGCTGGTGTTCTTCCTCGTCGAGCTGTTCGATGCCACCGGCACGCTGATGGGCGTGGCGCAGCGGGCCGGCCTGCTCGTCGAGGGCAAGATGGAGCGGCTGAACCGCGCGCTGCTGGCGGACAGCTGCGCCATCGTGGCCGGGTCGGCGCTGGGCACGTCCAGCACCACCGCCTTCGTGGAAAGCGCCGCCGGCGTGCAGGCCGGCGGCCGTACCGGCCTGACGGCTGTCGTCGTTGCCGTGCTGTTCCTGGCCTGCCTGTTCATCGCGCCGCTGGCCGGCGTGGTACCCGCCTATGCGACAGCGCCCGCGCTGCTGTTCGTCGCCTGCCTGATGCTGCGCGACCTGGGCGAGGTGGAATGGCACGAGACAACCGAGAGTATCCCGGCCGCCGTCACGGCACTGCTGATTCCGTTCACCTATTCGATCGCGCACGGTATCGCGTTCGGCTTCATCACGTATGCGGCGCTGAAACTGCTGACCGGCCGGGTGCGCGAAGTCAAGCCCATCGTGTGGATCATCACCATCGTGTTCATCTTCAAATACGCGTACATGGGCGCCTGAGCCCGTTCGAACGCGCCGCAAATCAGGTGACTGTGGGCAAAGTTGCCGCAGGAGAGTGTCAGTGCCCGCCCGGCGCCGCTGCAAGAATCCTCCTACGCTGCGGTGACTAACGGTTAGTATGCTCCCTTGGGAGCGGCCCCCTGCCCCGGATCGCCACCGCAAGTTACCTACGGCTGAGCTGAAAGACGGTTTGCTTGCTGCGCGGAATTGACGAGCGCCACCGATCGCCGCGCCGGTAATTGATAGGATTTCCATTCGCACTCCTCCCGAATGGAACCTGTCAACATGCATACACTCGATCTGGTCAAGCCCGACGGGCGCCCGATGACGTTGTACAGCCGCAAGCCGATCCCGGCGATCAGTGCCGCCCCGAGTCCCTTTGCCGATCCGCTCAACGCCAATCCCCACCTGCGCTGGCATCCGCTGCGCGGTGAATGGGTCACTTACGCCGCGTTCCGGCAGAACCGCACATTCCTGCCGCCGCCCGAGTACAACCCGCTGGCGGTGACGGTCGATCCGGCCGCACCCACCGAACTGCCGCAAGGCGACTACGACGTGGCGGTGTTCGACAACCGCTTTCCTTCGCTGTCGCTGGCGTCGCACGACGCACCGTCGCTGGCCGTGCCCACCGCGCCGGCCACCGGCCATTGCGAGGTGGTCGTGTTCACGCAGGATCCGAAGGCGGCGCTGGTGGGCCTGGACCTGTCGCGCATCGAGCTGCTGCTGAAGGTCTGGGCGGACCGCACCCGCCGGGTCAAGGACAGCAGCGAAGGCATCCAGTATGTGCTGCCGTTCGAGAACCGCGGCGCGGAAGTGGGCGTCACGCTGCACCATCCGCATGGCCAGATCTACTCGTATCCGTTCATTCCGCCCGTGCCGGCCAGGATGCTGACGCAGGAACAGGCCTATTTCGATGCGCACGGCCGTTCGCTGCTGACCGACATGGCGGCGGACGAGATCGAGGACGGCAAGCGCCTGCTGTACAAGGGCGAACATGCCTGCGCCTTCGTGCCCGTCTGCGCCCGCTATCCGTATGAGGTATGGGTGATGCCGATCGCGCCGTGCGCCAGCTTCACCGACCTGTCCGACGAGCAGCGCAAGGACCTGGCGCGCGCGCTGAAGACGGTGCTGCTGAAATACGAAGGCCTGTGGCAGCGGCCCTTCCCCTACCTGATGGCGTGGTACCAGGCGCCGACGGACGGCAAGGCCCATCCGGAAACGCAGCTGCACGCGCAGTTCTATCCGCCCTACCGCACCAAAGAGCGCCTGAAGTACCTGGCCGGCACGGAGCTGGGCGCCGGCATGTTCGCGATGGACGTGCTGCCGGAAGAAAAAGCGGCCGAGCTGCAGCAGGTGGCCGTCACGCTGGAGGATGCATGAAATCGCCGAACGACTTCTTCGGCGGCGCACCCGAGGTGCATGTTTGGGCGCCAGGCCGCGTCAACCTGCTGGGCGAGCACACCGACTACAACGACGGCTACATGCTGCCGATCGCCACGCCGCAGCGCACCGATGTGATGGTGGCGCACAGCGACGACGGCCGCTTCCATGTGTATTCCGCCACGCTGGACGAGGAATTCGTGTTTGCCGCCGACGGCACCAGCCCGCCTGGCTTCGGCCGCTATATCGAAGGCTGCATCCGGCTGCTTGAAGAGCGCGGCGCGAAGGTGCCGCCGCTGCGCGTGTACGTGCGATCCAACCTGGCGCTGGGCACGGGCCTGTCGTCGTCGGCCGCGCTGGAAGTGGCCACGCTGCGCGCGCTGCGCACGCTGCTCAAGCTGCAGCTGGACAGCGTGACGCTGGCGCAGATCGCGCAGCAGGCGGAGATCCAGTATGCCGGCGTCAACTGCGGCATCATGGACCAGATGGCCTCCAGCCTGGCGGACGAGGAGCACATGCTGTTCCTCGATGCCCGCACGCTGGACTACCGCGTGCTGTCGCTGCCGGCCGGCGCGGAATGGATCGTCATCGATTCCGGCGTGCCCCGCCAGCTGGCCGAGAGCAAATACAACGAGCGCCGCGCCGAATGCGAAGCGGCGTCCGCGGCGTTGGGCGTGCCGGCGCTGCGCGACGT
>DKJA01000121.1:0-327 GCA_002454505.1 Oxalobacteraceae bacterium UBA6704 | reverse complement strand
TGCCGGCGCTGCGCGACGTGCAGTCGCTGGATGATGTCGAGAAGCTGCCTTCGCCGCTGAAGGAACGCGCGCGCCATGTCGTCAGCGAAAACGCCCGCGTGCTGGAGGCGTGCGGCACGATCGACG
Source organism: Oxalobacteraceae bacterium UBA6704 (assembly GCA_002454505.1). GTDB lineage: Bacteria > Pseudomonadota > Gammaproteobacteria > Burkholderiales > Burkholderiaceae_D > Rugamonas. The sequence continues at coordinate 201 of DKJA01000121.1, read as the reverse complement.
CGGCCCGCTTCGGCGAGCTGATGAACCAGTCCCACTACAGCCTGCGCGACGACTACGAAGTGTCGATCGCTGCGCTCGACGAACTGACGGAAGTGCTGCGCACCGATCCCGACGTGTACGGTGCGCGCCTGACCGGTGCCGGCTTCGGCGGCGCCTGCGTGGCGCTGTGCCGCCGCGGCAAGGCCGCTGCCGCCGGCCGCC
>DKJA01000198.1:26465-33290 GCA_002454505.1 Oxalobacteraceae bacterium UBA6704 | reverse complement strand
CTTCCACGGCGGCGGCTTCGTCGGCGGCTCGATCGACGAGGCGGATGATTTCCTGTCGCTGCTGGTCAGCGCGGACAGCTCGCAATCGGTGCTCTCCGCCGCGTACACGCTGGCGTCGCAGAAGCCGTTTCCGGCCGCCGTCGAGGATGCCCACGCCGTGCTGCTGTGGGCGAAGAAGAACAAGGCCAAGCTGGCGTGGAACGGCAAGCGCCTCGTCGTGGCCGGCATCGAAGCCGGCGCCAACCTGGCGGCCGTCGTGGCGCTGATGTCGCGCGACCGTGGCGGCCCGGCACTGGCCGGCCAGGTGCTGATCATGCCGATGCTGGACCCGGGCCTGTCGTCCGGCTCGATGCGTGAAGTACCGGTCTGCAAGGACAAGGCCGCCGTCGCCGACAGCGTGGCGGCGCAATGCTCCGCCGGTTACCGGGGTTATCTGCCGAATGCGGCGGACCGCACGCACCCGTATGCCTCGCCGCTGCAGTCGTCGCGGCTGAAGAACCTGCCGCCGGCGTTGATCCTGTCCGCCGAGGACGATCCGCTGCGCGACGAAGCCGAACAATATGGCGCCAAGCTGATCACCTGTGGCATCACCACGACGATGAAGCGCCTGCCGCCGCCGCCTTTGGCGCAGCCGGGCGGCCGCAACGATTGTGCATGTGTGTTTGCACTTTACGAAATCGCCGCGTTCATCCGCGGTGTCGACGGGATGGAGATCCCGCCAGCCTAAATAAATAATCAAATTAGTTTACTTATCGTCCGGCTGGCGATATAGTTAAACGATCGGTTTCCTGTAACCAATAGTAGCAAACAGAATGACGCGTTTTTGCGATGGTCGCAAGCGCGGCGGGCCCCCTTTTTCCTCGGCTTGGCGAAGGAAGAGGGCATCGCTCAGTCCATTACTATTTTTCATAATAAAAGGGGTTAACAATGAAAAACATGACGACACGCTTCGGCGCCATCAGCAACATCCGCGCGCTGGTGCGACCGATAGTCACCGCACTGGCCGTGGCCGGCGTGGCCGTGACGCTGGCCGGCTGCGAAGACGCCACCGGCAAGACGGCGGAAGCGCCGGCCGCCGGCGGTCCGCCGATCTCCGCCGCGCTGGTACTGGAAAAAACCATCTCCGAAACGCAGGAATTCTCCGGCCGCCTGGAAGCGATCGACCGCGTCGAGATCCGCTCGCGGGTTTCCGGCTTCATCACCGCCGTGAACTTCAAGCCGGGCAGCGAAATCAAGAAGGGCGACGTGCTGTTCGTCATCGATCCGCGCCCTTACGTGGCCGAAGCGGACCGCGCCGAAGCAGCCGCCAACTCGGCCCGTGCCCGCGCCGAACTGGCCCGCCTGGAACTGAACCGTGCCGACAAGCTGCTGGCCGACAAGGCCATCGCCCAGCGCGAGTTCGACGAGCGCGCCTCCACGCAGAAGGAGCTGGACGCCAACGCCCGCGCCGCCCAGGCCCAGTACGAAGCGGCCAAGCTGAACGTCACCTACACCCGCGTCACGGCGCCGATCGACGGCCGCGTGTCGAAAGCGGAAATCACGCTGGGCAACCTGGTCGATGCGTCGGCAGTGCTGACCTCCGTCGTCTCGATGGACAAGATCTACGCCAGCTTCGACGGCGACGAAGACACCTACCTGCGCGTCGGCACGCAGAACCACAAGGGCCAGCCGGTGGCGGTGCGCGTGGGCCTGGCCAACGAGGAAGGCTTCCCGCACGAAGGCAAGCTGGAATTCGTCGACAACCAGCTCGACACGCAAACCGGTTCCGTGCGCATGCGCGCCACGTTCGAGAACAAGGACCGCGCGCTGGTGCCCGGCCTGTTTGCCCGCGTCCAGCTGGGTGGCGGCACGGCCGTGTCGAACGCGGTGCTGATCAACGACCGCGCCGTCGGCACGGACCAGAACCGCAAGTTCGTCTTCGTCGTCGACAAGGACAACAAGGCCGAATACCGCACGGTGAAACTGGGCCCGACCGTCGACGGCCTGCGCATCGTCAAGGAAGGCCTGAAGGCCAACGAGAAGATCGTCGTCAACGGCCTGCAGCGCGTGCGTCCCGGCGCACCGGTCACGCCGCAGATCGTCAAGATGGACGCCGATCTCGCCGCCAAGCCTGCAGAGAACAAGAAAGAGGCCAAGGTCGCCGCGCTGTAAGCACGACCCGGTCCAACACCAAGGATAAGAAATGAATTTCTCCCGCTTCTTCGTCGACAAACCGATCTTCGCAGCCGTGCTGTCGATCATCGTGTTTGTCGCGGGCTTGATCTCGATCTTCAAGCTCCCCATCTCCGAGTACCCGGACGTCGTGCCGCCATCCGTGGTGGTCCGCGCCCAGTACCCGGGCGCCAACCCGAAAGTGATCGCCGAGACGGTCGCCGCACCGCTCGAGGAACAGATCAACGGCGTGGAAAACATGCTGTACATGTCGTCGCAGAATACCAGCGACGGCGCGCTGCAGCTGACCGTCACGTTCGCCATCGGCACCAACGTCGAGCAGGCTGAAACGGCCGTGCAGAACCGCGTGCAGCGTGCGCTGCCGCGGTTGCCGGAAGAGGTGCGCCAGATCGGTGTCACCACGGTGAAATCGTCGCCGAACCTGACGATGGTGGTCCACCTGAATTCGCCCGACGGCCGCTACGACGACCTGTACCTGCGTAACTACGCGGTGCTGAACGTCAAGGACCAGCTGGCCCGTATCCATGGCATGGGCGAAGTCCAGCTGTTCGGTTCTGGCGACTACGCGATGCGCATCTGGCTCGACCCGCAAAAGGTCGCGGCGCGGGGCCTGACGGCCGGCGACGTGGTCGATTCGATCCGCGAGCAGAACGTGCAGGTCGCGGCTGGTGTCATCGGCCAGGGTCCCGCCAAGGATGCCGACTTCCAGCTGACCGTCAACACGCAGGGCCGCCTGCAGACGGTGGAAGAATTCGGCGACATCGTCGTCAAGACCAACGACGACGGCGCCACCACGCTGCTCAAAGACGTGGCGCGCCTGGAGATGGGTTCCAACTCCTACGCCCTGCGCTCGCTGCTGAACAACAAGTCCGCCGTGGCGATTCCGATCTTCGAAGCACCGAACGCGAATGCGCTGCAGCTGTCCACGGACGTGCGGGCCACGATGAAAGAGCTGTCCAAGGACTTCCCGGAAGGCGTCGAATACAGCATCGTCTATGACCCGACGCAGTTCGTCCGCGAGTCGATCAATTCCGTCATCCACACGCTGATCGAAGCGGTGATCCTGGTCGCGCTGGTGGTGATCATCTTCCTGCAGACGTGGCGTGCGTCGATCATTCCGCTGCTGGCCGTGCCGGTGTCGGTGGTCGGTACCTTTGCCGTGATGATGATGTTCGGCTTCTCGATCAACACGCTGTCGCTGTTCGGCCTCGTGCTGGCCATCGGTATCGTCGTCGACGATGCGATCGTGGTGGTGGAAAACGTCGAACGTAACATCGAGAACGGCCTGTCGCCGCGCGATGCGACGATCCAGGCGATGAAGGAAGTCTCGGGCCCGATCATCGCGATTGCGCTGGTGCTGTGCGCCGTGTTCGTGCCGATCGCCTTCGTGTCCGGCCTGACGGGCCAGTTCTATCGCCAGTTCGCGCTGACGATCGCCATCTCCACCGTCATCTCGGCCTTCTCGTCGCTGACACTGGCGCCGGCCCTGTCGGCGGCACTGCTGCGCGGCCACGATGCACCGAAGGATACGCTGACGCGCGGCATGGACAAGATCTTCGGCCGCTTCTTCAAGGGCTTCAACAAGTTCTTCAACCGCTCCGCGCACAAGTACGAAGACGGCGTGAAGGGCGTGCTGCGCCGCAAGGGTGCCTCGCTGGTGGTGTATGCCGTGCTGGGCGCCGCCGCTCTGTTCATGTTCAAGCTGGTGCCGCCGGGCTTCGTGCCGGGCCAGGACAAGCAGTACCTGATCGGCTTCGCGCAGCTGCCGGATGCCGCTTCGCTGGACCGCACCGATGAAGTGATCCGCAAGATGTCGAAGATCGCCGAAGACATCCCCGGCGTGGAAAACTCGATCTCGTTCCCGGGCCTGTCGATCAACGGCTTCACCAATGCACCGAACGCGGGTATCGTGTTCCTGGGCCTGGCGCCGTTCGAGGACCGCCGCGACAAGAGCATGTCCGCCGAGGCGATCGCCGCCGAGATGAACAAGCGCATGGGCGCCGTGCAGGATGCGTTCGTGATGGTGCTGCCGCCGCCGCCAGTCAATGGCCTCGGTACCACGGGCGGCTTCAAGCTGATGATCGAAGACCGCGGCAACCTGGGTTACGACGAACTGGCCAAGGCCGTCGCCGCAGTGCAGGCCAAGGCCTGGCAGGAACCGCGGCTGCAAGGCGTGTTCTCCGGCTACCAGATCAACGTGCCGCAGCTGTTCGCCGACGTCGATCGCGTGAAAGCCAAACAGGTGGGCGTGCCGCTGCAGACGATCTACCAGACCTTGCAGATCAATCTGGGTTCGCTGTACGTGAACGACTTCAACCAGTTCGGCCGTACCTACCAGGTGCGCGTGCAGGCCGATGCGCAGTTCCGTTCGCATGCCGAGCAGATCGCCCAGCTGAAGGTGCGCAACAACAAGGGCGAGATGATTCCGCTGTCGTCGCTGATGCGCGTGAAGGATACGTATGGCCCGGACCGCGTCCAGCGCTACAACAACTACGTGGCGGCCGACCTGAACGGCGGCCCGGCACCTGGCGTGTCGTCCGGCCAGGCGCAGGCGATCATGGACCAGATCCTGCGCGAGACGCTGCCGAAAGGGATCACGTACGAATGGACCGAGCTGACCTACCAGGACATCCTGGCCGGCAACACGATGATCTATGTGTTCCCGCTGTGCGTGCTGCTGGTGTTCCTTGTGCTGGCTGCGCAATACGAAAGCTGGACGCTGCCGCTGGCCGTCATCCTGATCGTGCCGATGTCGATCCTGTGCGCGCTGATCGGCGTGAAGCTGACCGGTGGCGACAACAATGTATTTACCCAGATCGCGCTGTTCGTGCTGGTCGGGCTGGCGTCGAAGAATGCCATCCTGATCGTCGAATTTGCGCGGGAACTGGAAGATCACGGGCGCAGCGTTGTCGACGCCGCACTGGAGGCTTGCCGCCTGCGTCTGCGCCCGATCCTCATGACGTCGATCGCGTTCATCATGGGCGTGCTGCCTCTGGTGTTCTCGCACGGCGCCGGTGCCGAAATGCGCCACGCGATGGGTGTCGCCGTGTTTGCCGGCATGCTGGGCGTGACGCTGTTCGGGCTGTTCCTGACGCCGGTGTTCTACGTGCTGCTGCGTAACCTGGCGATCAGGCTGGAAAAGAAAAAAGCCGTTCCGGCCGACGCTCCATCGGACGTCGCGCTGGTCAAAGTGGAAGGGACCCATTAATGAAAACGATGATTGCACGTGGTGTGGCACCACTGTTGGCGGCTCTGCTGCTGACGGCATGCGCCGCGCCCGAATTCAAGCAGCCCGCGATGGACGTACCCACGTCCTTCAAGGAGCCGCAAGCCATTGACGGCGTGAAGACCGCCAGCGACGGCACGCGCTGGAAGGAAGCGCAGCCGGCCGAACAGCAGCCGCGCGGCGAATGGTGGCTGGCGTTCAACGACCCGTCGCTGAACGAACTGATCGCCGACGCGACCCGTAACAACGCCAACCTGTCGGTGGCCGCGGCCCGCGTGAAACAGGCCCGCGCCATCGCCGGCATCGCCGAAGCGGACCGCATTCCGCAGATCGGCGTCGGCGTCGGCGCGCAGCGCGGCCGGCAGTCGCCGCAGGAAGCTGGCCTGCCGCAGGGGACGGGCGTGTCGCCGGTCACCAGCTACACGGCCCGCCTGACGGCAAGCTATGAAGTGGACCTGTTCGGCCGCGTGTCGTCGAACGTGTCGGCGGCCCGCAACGATGCTGCCACGGTGGAGGCGAACTACCGCTCCGTGCTGCTGGCGCTGCAGGCCGACGTGGCGCAGACCTACTTCCGCCTGCGGGCCACGGATGCCGAACTGGCGACGGTGGCCGAGACGGTGCGGCTGCGCGAAGCCAGCGTGCAGGTGAACCAGCGCCGCTTCGACCTGGGCGACATCGGCGAGTTCGACCTGTCCCGTGCGAAGACGGAGCTGTCGACGTCCCGCGCCGAAGCGATCGGCCTGCAACGCCAGCGCACCACGGCGGAACACACGCTGGCCGTGCTGCTGGGTAAACCGGCGGCGAACTTCACGGCACCGGTGGCTCCGCTGCAGGATACGGCGGCACTGCCGGCGATCCCGGCCGGCCTGCCATCGGCACTGCTGGAACGGCGTCCGGATATCGCCGCGGCCCAGCGCGCGATGCAGGCATCGAATGCCCGCATCGGCGTGGCCCGCTCGGCGATGTTCCCGGCACTGACGATCAATGCCGATGGCGGCGGCGTCGGCCCGGCGTTTGCCGACGTGTTCCGGTGGAGCAGCCGTTCGTGGGTGCTGGGCGCGCTGCTGTCGATGCCGATCATCGACGGCGGCCGAAATTCAGCAAATATCCGGCGGAGTGAGGCTGTGCTGGAAGAGTCGGTGGGCCAGTACCGCCAGAGCGTGCTGACCGCGTTCGCCGAGGTGGAAGACAACCTGGCCGGGCTGCGGATCCTGTCCGGCCAGACGGCGCAGATCGACGACGCCGTGGTGTCGGCGCGCCGCTCGGCCGACCTGGCGCAGAAACTGTACGATGCCGGCCGCTCCAGCTACCTGGAACTGCTGGACGCGCAACGCAACCTGGCAACCGTCGAACGCAATGCCGTGCAGCTGCGCGGTGACCGCGCCGTGACGACGGTGGCACTGATCCGCGCGCTGGGCGGCGGCTGG
>DKJA01000198.1:26161-26299 GCA_002454505.1 Oxalobacteraceae bacterium UBA6704 | reverse complement strand
GCGCTGGGCGGCGGCTGGGACGGCACGCCGTCCGTCAGCAACGCCCAGGCCCGCAACTAGTGTTGTAACCCCCGCTTTGCCCTTTACACGGCGGTCTCCTCACGGAGCCGCCGTTTTTTTCGGGGACTGTCCCCGCAG
>DKJA01000198.1:25483-26031 GCA_002454505.1 Oxalobacteraceae bacterium UBA6704 | reverse complement strand
GACTGTCCCCGCAGGGGCCTGTCCCCGGGGTTGTTTTTCCTGCGGCTCTACCGAAGATCAAAACCAGCCCCGGTGACAGTCCCAACCGCCATCCCACGAAGCGCCAGCTTCATCCCACCATCCACGCGCCACGCCCGACTTTCGCTATCATTCGTCCTGTCACGAACAGCCAGCGAGTCCGGCCTTGATCAGCAGCGCACTGCTCAGCAGTATTCCGAATATTGTCCATGGCTTCGGCTCCGAGGCCGAGCTGGTGCCGCAGGCACTGCAGCCCGTCTGGGACCTGCGCGCCAACAAGAAGCAGGTGCACGGCACGCGTGCCGCGCACGTCGTCGAACACCGGCAGCACGTGGGCGAGGCGGATGCGTTTCACACGTCAGTCGTGGGGCTGCCGGTCAGCGTGATCACTGCCGACTGCGTGCCGCTGCTGCTGGCGCGGCGCGACGGCGGCCATGTCGCGGCCGTGCATGCGGGCTGGCGCGGACTGGCCGACGGCATCATCCCGCGCGTGCTGGACGAATTGAAGGCCGGGCAGGGCTGGGTCGCCG
>DKJA01000198.1:0-25231 GCA_002454505.1 Oxalobacteraceae bacterium UBA6704 | reverse complement strand
CGATCTGCGCCGCATGCTATGAAGTCAGCGAGGCGCTGGCGGAACAGTTCGCGCAGCGGATGCCGGACGTGCCGGACCTGCTGCCGACGCACCGTCACCTGAACCTGCGCGCCATCGCCGAACACCAGCTGCGGCAGGCGGGCGTGACGATGCTGGAACATGTGGGCGGCTGCACTTGCTGTGCGCGTGACGAAGCGGGCCAGCGCATCTATCGCAGTTACCGCCGCGGCGACCGCAATTCGCAGCAGCATGCGGGCATTTATATTTCACCCACCTGAGAGAGTAATCATGAAAAAAGTTTTGATGGCCGCAGCGCTCGGCCTGGCCTCGCTCGCCCATGCGGCGGACTGGGATGGCGCGCAGGAACCCTTTGCCATCTACGGCAACGCGTATTACGTGGGGCCGCAGGGCGTCAGCGCGGTCCTGGTGACGTCGCCGGCGGGCCACATCCTGCTTGATGGCGCCACGCCGAAGTCGCCCGCCGCGATCGCCGCGCACATCCGGCAGCTGGGCTTCAAGGTGGAGGACATCAAGTACATCCTCACGTCGCACGAGCATTTCGATCACGCGGGCGGCATCGCGGCATTGCAGAAGCTGTCCGGCGCCACCGTCATCGGCAGCGTGAAGAGCACGCCGGTACTCGCCAGCGGCAAGGCGAACCAGTCCGACCCGCAATTCGGCAGCCTCACCGACATGACGCCGATCGCGAAGACGCATGCCGTAAAAGATGGCGAAGTCGTCACGCTCGGCGATCTGCAACTGACCGCGCATTACACACCGGGGCATACACCCGGCGGCATCACGTGGACGTGGCAGTCCACCGAGAACGGCCGTACGGTGGACATGGTCTATGCCGACAGCCTGAACGCGTTCGGCCTGAACGGCTTCCGCTACGGCGGCGATCAACGCTGGCCGACCGCGCAGCAGGAACTGAAGGCGTCCATCGCGAAGGTGGCGGCGCTGAAGTGCGACATCATCCTCTCGGCCCACCCGGAGGTCAGCGAACTGTGGGAGAAGAAAGCGCGGCAGGCGAAGGAAGGCAACGCCGCCTTCATCGATCCGGACGGCTGCCGCAAGTACGCGGCGAAGGGCACCGCGCGCCTGGCAGCCCAACTGGCCAGCGAGAAAAAATAAATATTACTTCCCGCCAAAAATAGGGACAGACCCTGTTTTTGAAGAAATTTCCTGTAAAACAGGGACAGACCCTGTTTTACAGGAAACGAACTTGCCGGGATCAGTCCTTCAGATACCCGTGCCGGCGCGAGTCCGGCATGATCCACGAAGCGGCCAGCGCCACCAGGCTGATCGCGCTGACGTACCAGAAGAACGCGCTCTCGTGGCCCTGCGACTTGAACAGCAGCGCGACGTATTCCGCCGTGCCGCCGAAGGCCGCGTTACCGATCGCATACGACAGGCCAACGGCCAGCGCCCGCACTTCGGGCGGGAACATCTCGGCCTTGACGATGCCGCTGATCGACGTGTAGAAGCTCACGCCCACCAGTGCGGCCAGCGCCAGGCCGAAGGCGGCCTGCGGCGTCTGCACCTGGCCGATGGCGGTCATGATCGGGTAGGTGCCCAGCGTGGTGACGACGCCGAACGCGATCATCATGTTGCGGCGGCCGATCTTGTCCGACAGCGCGCCGAACAGCGGCTGCAGCACCATGAAGCAGGCCAGCACGGCCGTCATGACGAGCGTCGCCGTTTCGGCATTCATGTGCGCCGTGTTGACCAGGTACTTCTGCATGTACGTGGTGTACGTGTAGAACGCCAGCGAGCCGCCGGCCGTGTAGCCCAGCACCGTCAGCAGCGCGCGCGGATGTTCCAGGATGCCCTTGATGGTGCCGGCCTTTTCCTTGCTGGTGGCATCGGCGGTGGCCGTCTCGACCAGCGAGCGGCGCAGGTACAGCGCAACCAGCGCGGCGGCGGCGCCGATCACGAACGGAATGCGCCATGCCCAGGCGCGCAGGTCGTCCGGCGTGAGGAACTGCTGCAGGATCACCAGCACCAGCGTGGCCAGCAACTGGCCGCCGATCAGCGTCACGTACTGGAACGACGCGTAGAAGCCCCGCTTGCCGGCCACCGCCACCTCGCTCATGTAGGTGGCGCTGGTGCCGTATTCGCCGCCGACGGACAGGCCCTGGATCAGGCGCGCGACCAGCAGCAGGATCGGTGCCCAGAAGCCGATGGTGGCGTAGGTGGGCAGGCAGGCGACCATCAGCGAGCCGAAGCACATCAGCAGCACGGACGTCATCATCGAGCGACGGCGCCCGTAACGGTCGGCGATGCGGCCGAACAGCCAGCCGCCGAGGGGACGCATGAAGAAGCCGACGGCGAAGATGCCGGCGGTGTTAAGCAGCTGGGAAGTGCTGTCGGCCTTCGGGAAGAAGGCGGCAGCAAAGTACAGCGAAGTAAACGAGTACGCGTAAAAATCGTACCACTCGACGAGGTTCCCGGACGACGCTCCCACGATCGCGAAGATCGGATGTTTTTTTGGGTCTGTGTGCATGATATACCTATGTTATTTCTGTTATTTCAGGAATGAACAACGGCCGTATCATAGCCGACGGCGGCAAAGCGTGCCGACGCCTGCACATTTGGCGTGCACGCGGCAGGAAAGCGGAAGGGGAAAAAAGCCCCGCGCCAGGGCGGCGCGGGCAAGGGAGGCAGTACTGTCGTTATCGGCTGAGAGTAGCTCTTGTGTCGGTGCGTGCGATCAGCGGGTCAGCGGCGCGGTGGTCAGGTTTTCCTGCTTGTCTTCTTTTGCTTCGGCTTTTTTCGACGCGGCCTTTTCATGGGCCTTGGCTTTCTTGGCCTTGGCGTCGGCCTTCGCTTCGGTCATGTCCTTCTTCGCTTCCGCATTGGCCTTGGCTTCCTTGGCATCGGCCTTGGCGACAGCCTTCGCTTCTTTCGCATCGGCCTTGGCGGCAGCAGTGTTTTCTTTCGCGGCTTCTTTTACCTGCTGGGTTTCCGCATGCGCGGCGGCGGGCGTGGTGGCAGGGGTTACCTGGGCAAATGCGGCACCAGCGAACAGACCGGTGATCAGGGTAGCGATTACTTTTTTCATGGCTTGGTCCTTTTATGGCTCAGGTTAAAGGTGTTGCTCGGTGACGGCACGGTTGCCGTGTCGTTGGTCAGAAAACGCGGCCCGCGGCGATGGCGTTGACGGGGATTACAAGTGTTACAAATCGCCGCTCTTCTGTTAATTGACGTACCGAAGCGCCGCATGCCGGCGCCTACAGTAAGGCCATGACCGACTCCCTGAAAACCTATCGCGCCAAGCGCAACTTCGCCATCACGCCGGAACCGGCCGAGGGCGGCGCCGAAGGCGGCGAGGCGCTGTCGTTCGTCATCCAGAAGCACTGGGCCACGCGCCTGCATTACGATTTCCGGATCGAGCTGGATGGCGCGATGAAGAGCTGGGCCGTGCCGAAAGGGCCCAGCTACGACAGCCGCGACAAGCGCATGGCCGTCCACGTGGAAGACCATCCGATCTCGTACAACGACTTCGAGGGCACGATCCCCGAGAAGCAGTATGGTGCGGGCAAGGTGATCATCTGGGACAAGGGCACCTGGCACCCCATCGGCGATCCGCACCAGGGCTACCGCGACGGCAACCTGAAGTTCGAACTGCGCGGCCACAAGATGCACGGCCGCTGGGTGCTGGTGCGGATGAAGCGCTCTGGCGAGAAGCAGGAGCCGTGGCTGCTGATCAAGGAGAAGGACGATTACGTGCGGCCTGCCGCCGAGTTTTCCGTCATCGACGAAATGCCGGACAGCGTGAAGGCGCTGGGCATGCCGACGCACGAGAAGCTGACGCCGAAGGCCGAAAAGGCTGAAGCGACGGCGCTGGAACATCAGGCGAAGCCGGTGCGGAAAAAAGCCGCCGCGAAAAAAGCCGCCGGCCAGGCCAGGCTGCCCGCCACGCTGAAACCGGAACTGGCCACGCTCGTCGACGGCCCGCCGGCCGATCCGGCCGAGTGGCTGTTTGAAGTCAAGTTCGACGGCTACCGGCTGCTGGCGCGCGTGGAAGGCAAGAGCATCAGCCTGTGGACCCGCAACGGCAACGACTGGACGCACAAGCTCGAACCGCTGCGCGCAACGATCGAGAAGATGCGGCTGCCGGATGGCTGGTACGACGGTGAGATCGTCGTGCACGACAAGAACGGCCGCCCCGATTTCGGCCTGCTGCAGCAGGCGTTCGACAATGAAAAAACCAGGCAAATCGTTTACTTCGTTTTCGACGCGCCTTACCTGGACGGCCACGACCTGCGCGACGTCCCGCTGGCGCAGCGCCGCGAACTGCTGCAGACGGTGATGGACAAGGCGGCCAACGACACGGTACGCCATTCCGCCGAACTGGCAGCACCGCCGGCCGAGATGGTGGCGGCCGCGTGCCGGATGGGCCTCGAGGGCATCATCGGCAAGCGCCGCGATTCCGTCTACACGTCGCGGCGGTCCGGCGACTGGATCAAGCTGAAATGCGCGCAGCGGCAGGAGTTCGTCATCGGCGGCTACACCGATCCCAAGGGTTCGCGCGTGGGCATCGGCTCGCTGCTGCTGGGGTATTACGACGACGATGGCGCGCTGCATTACGCCGGCAACGTGGGCACCGGCTTCAACGACGCCACGCTGCGCGACATCACGGCCAAACTGAAGAAGGCGGGCAGCGACAAGAATCCGTTCGCGCCGTCGAAGGACATCGACAAGAAAGCCCACTGGGTGAAACCCACGCTGGTGGCCGAAGTGACGTTCGGCGAATGGACCAGCAGCGGCTCGATCCGCCATTCCGTATTTCATGGCCTGCGCACGGACAAGAAGGCCGCCAGCATCCGGCGCGAGCAGGCCGCCCACGTGGAGGAAATTATGCAACAGCAGACAGCAGCCAAGCCGGCCGCGCGGAAGAAAGCGGCAGCGAAGAAAGCACCCGATCCCGTCGTCGAATCCGACGTGGACAGCAAGCTGCCGGCCTCGCTGAAGGTCACCAACCCGGACCGCCTGATCGACAAGGCCAGCGGCACGACGAAGATCGGCCTGGTGCGCTATTACGCGCTGGTGGCACAGCTGATGCTGGATCAGATGAAAGGCCGGCCGGTGGCGCTGGTGCGGGCACCGGCCGGCGTCGGCGGCGAGCTGTTTTTCCAGAAGCACTCGGAAGTCGGCAAGCTGCCCGGCGTCAAACAGCTGCCGCAGGAACTCGATCCCGATCACCCGACGATGCTGGAAGTGGCGACGGTGCAGGGCCTGCTGTCGTGCGCGCAGTGGAATGTCGTGGAGTTCCACACGCAGAACGCGTTTGCCCGCACCTACGACAAGCCGAACCGCATGATCTTCGACCTCGATCCGGGCGAGGGCGTCACGTGGCAGCACATCCAGGAAGCAGCGCAGCTGATGCGCGCCTTCCTCGGCGAGCTGGGCCTGCCGGCCTTCCTGAAGACGAGCGGCGGCAAGGGCCTGCACGTCGTCGTGCCGGTCAAGCCGCAGCACGACTGGGATACGGTGAAGGGCTTCACCAGGGCGATCGTGGAATACATGGCGCGCCAGCTGCCGGACCGGTTCGCCGTCAAGAGCGGTCCGAAGAACCGCGTCGGCAAGATCTTCATCGACTACCTGCGCAACGGCCGCGGCGCCACGACGGTGGCCGCCTGGTCCGCCCGCGCCCGCGCCGGCCTGGGCATCTCGGTACCGGTCGAGTGGAGCGAACTGGAACACCTGCGCGGCGGCGACCAGTGGACGGTCGCCAACGTCCACACCCGCCTCGACGTCGGCAATGCGCCGTGGGCCGACTACGCGAAGAGCGCTGTCAGCATCACCAAGGCAATGAAGCAGATCGGCTACCAGCCCGGCTGAGCTCGTGTCCAACCATGGGGGCGCAGCTGGGGTTTCGCGGAGCTTGCTCCGCGCCAGCGAAGCGGTGATGGCATGCAAGCCATCACTCCTTCCAACCCCTCTTTTGGACACCCGGTCCTGCTGAGGCCGTGTCCAACCATGGGGTCAACCCTGTTTTTGGACACGAGCTGATCAATGGTACGGTTGAGCTTGTGTCCATATTTGGGGTTGACCCCACTGTTGGACACGAGCCCGACTGTAACGTCAGGCAGCCTTGCGGCGGGTAGGGGTTGTGGTTTTGCTGGCTGCCTTCTTCGCGACAGGCTTGGAAGCGGCGGCCTTGGCGGCGCTGGTCTTCGGCGCGGCGCGGGCGGCGGTCTTCTTCGCCGCAGGCTTCTTTGCCTTCGGCGGCGGCGCTTCCTCTTCGTCGTCCGCGTCGTCTTTTTCCTCGACTTCGGCAGCACGCTTGGCCTTGGCCGGGCCGCCCCTGCCGGCGCCCAGTGACTGCTTCAGCAGCGCCACGAGGTCGATCACGTTCGACGACGGTGCCGCTTCCTCGTCCTTCGACGGCGCGGTGATGGTTTTCGTCTGCCCGGCCTTGACCTTTTTCTCGACCAGCTTCAGCACGTCATCCTTGTAGGTGTCGTGGTACTGCTCCGGCACCCACTCCTCGCTCATGCCTTCGACGAGCGACAGCGCCATCTGCAGTTCCTTGTCCGTGATGCCGGCCGCCTTCATGCCTTTCGCCGGCAGGTCGAGGCCTTCGGTGTCGCGGATTTCGTCGGCGTAGCGCAGCGTGTTCATGATGATGCCGTCTTCCGCCGCGACCAGTGCGCACAGGTGCTGCTTGGTGCGGATGACCACCGTGGCGATGCCGATCTTGCCGGCGCGGCGCAGCGTCTCGCGCAGCAGCGCATAGACCTTGTCGCCGCCGCGGCCGGGCGCCAGGTAGTAGGGCGTTTCGTAGTACGTCAGCGGCACATCCTCGGCGTTCACGAAGGCGAGGATGTCGATCGTCTGCGTTGCCTTCACGTTGGCCCGCTTCAGGTCCTCGTCGGACAGCACCACGTATTCGCCCGACGTGTACTCGTAGCCCTTGATGATGTTGTCCCACGCGACTTCCTTGCCGGTGCCCTTGTTGTACCGCTTGAAGCCGATGGGCGAGAAGTCGCGCTTGTCGAGCATCGTCAGGTCCAGCTCGTTCTGCTTGACGGCCGAATGCAGCTCGACCGGGATGTGGACCAGGCCGAAACTGATGGCGCCTTTCCAGAGCGAGCGGGCCATGATCGTCTCCTCAGCCTACGCTGCCGGTAATCGGCAGCACGATGCCCGTGATATAGCTCGAACACACGGGCGACGCGAGGAACACGTAGGCCGGCGACAGCTCTTCCGGCTGGGCGGGGCGCTTCATGTCGGTGGTGGCGCCGAATTCGGCGATCTTGTCCGGCGTCTGGTCGGCCGGGTTCAGCGGCGTCCATACGGGGCCCGGCGCCACGGCGTTGACGCGGATGCCTTTCTCCAGCACGTTCGACGCCAGCGACATCGTGAACGCGTGGATCGCGCCCTTGGTGGCCGAGTAATCGAGCAGCTTCGACGACCCCTGCAGGCCCGTCACCGAGCCCGTATTGATGATCGAAGAACCTTTCTTCAGGTGCGGCAGCACGGCCTTGGCCATGTGGAAGTAGCCGTAGATATTGGTCTTCATCGTCAGGTCGAAGCGCTCTTCCGTCAGGTCTTCGATCGAATCGGCGTGCATCTGGAATGCCGCGTTGTTGACGAGGATGTCGATCTTGCCGAAGTCCCTGGCCACCTGCGCCACCGCATCGCGGCAGAACTGCGGGTCGCGCACGTCGCCCGGGATCAGCAGCGCACGCTGGCCTTCCGCTTCGATGTGGCGCCTGGTCTCCTCGGCATCCTTTTGCTCGTCCTTCAGGTAGATCACCGCCACGTCCGCGCCTTCGCGGGCATACAGCACCGCCACCGCGCGGCCGATGCCGGAGTCGCCGCCCGTGACGATGGCGCTCAGGCCCTCCAGCTTGCCGCTGCCCTTGTAGTCGGGGGCCTGGAACTGGGGCTTGAGGTCCATGTCCGCTTCGATGCCCGGCTTGGCCAGGTGCTGCGTCGGCAGCGGCGGCACAGGAAAGTCGTGGCTGCCCGCCTGGACGGCCTGGTCCTTCTGTTCCGCGCCGCCCTTGGCTTTGTCTTTGTGCTGGTCCTTTGCATCCTGCTGTTGCTGGATATCGCGCTGCAGGTTGCCTACATTCGTGTTCGTGGACTTTGCCATTGCTGATTCTCCCAAATTGCGAACGTCCAGTATTCGCCTGCATGGGCAGCGGCACAGTGCGGTCACGCACAAACAACACGCCGGCGGCGGGAAGTTGATTGTTATTTTTGCCCAGTATGGCAAACTGACGAGATAAAAAATTTACAACAAAATCTCATAACAATCGCGGGAGTGTCCGATGTCCACCAAGATGTCCACCCTACAGGGGCGTACTTGTCTTTTCGTTAATCCGGGCGGCGAGCGCTGCGCCCACTTCCGGCAGAGCTGCGGCGAATCGCTGGCGCGGCTGCTGCTGGCCGATTCAGCCGACGCCGCCATCGAAGCGCTGGCCCGCAACAAGGTGGACCTGCTCGTCCTCGACCTGGCCGGTTACGCGACCAGCAGCCAGGCCGACCTGGCGGCGCTGGGCCACCTTGTGCGGCTGCGCCATGGTGCGCCGGTGCTGGTGCTGTGTCCGTATGGCGGTACGGCGTGGCTGCCCGAACTGATGGCGGCGGGGCCGCTGGACTACCGCATCAGCCCGATCCTGCCCGACGAGCTGTGCCGGGTCGTCGAGCGGGCGCTGGTGCCGCCGCTCGACGCGGGCGCTGCCGCGCAGCAAAGGCTGCTGGACAAGGAACGCGAGCTGCGCGAACTGCTGACGGTGCAGCGCAGCCTGCAGCGCGCGATCGCCAGCGCGGACGATGTCGCGAAACTGGGGGCGCGGATCTGCGCCGCGCTGTGCAACTTCCCCGGCGTGATTCATACAGCGCTGTTGCACATGAAGGAATTCGGCAACCTGCAACTGGTCGCGCAGGAGTCGCGCAATCACCTGGACCTGGCGCGGCTGCTGCAGCGGCATAACCGGCTGCTCGACTCGCCGCTGCGCGATGTGTTCCCGCCGCTGCTGGCCGTCACGGCCGGCGAGCTGGTGCTGCTGGACGCGCCGGAAAAGGCGGGCGACCCGGAACTGGCCGTGTCGCTGCACGACCGCGATGTGCGCACCGTGCTGGCGCTGCCGCTGCGCACCGACCCGGGCGGCCCCGTGCAGGGCGCGGTCAGCGTGATGTTCGACCGTCCGCTGCGCCTGACGCGCGAGCAGTTCGCCTGTTTCATCGGACTGGCGCAGTCGATCAGCTTCGGCCTGTCGATGAGCGAGCTGAAACACCAGAACGATGCGCTGGCCGGGCAGCTGACGCAGCTCACCACGACGGATGCGCTGACGGGCGCCATCAACCGCCGCGCCGCCGAGCGGTTGCTGGAAGCGGAGATCGTCCGCGCCCGGCGCTACGCGCTGCCGCTGGCCGTGATCGCCTTCGATGTTGACAACTTCCGCTCCGTGAACGATGTGTACGGCTACCCGATCGGCGACCAGGCATTGCGCGCGGTGGCCAACGCGGTGCAGACGCGGCTGCGCGCGTCGGACACGCTGTCCCGCACGCGGGGCGAAGAGTTCCTCATCATCGCCACGCACACGGCGGCCATCGATGCATTGAAACTGGCGGAAAAACTGCGCGCGTCGATCGCCGACACGCAGCTGCCCGGTTGCGACACGGTGACGATCAGCCTCGGCGTCGCCCAGGTGGCGCCGGACGAGGGCGCCGCCACCGTCATCGGCCGCGTCGACGCCGCGCTGCACCGCGCCAAGCGGGCAGGGCGCAACTGCGTGGAGCTGGCAATGGCGGAGTGAAACAGTTGCCCGAAAAATGGGGACAGACCCCATTTTTCGAGAAACTTTCTTGCGGCGTCGATCTACGCCACCGGCACCTTGCGCGCCTGCAGCAGGTCCGGCTTACCGCCCGCGATGCCCGCCGCCGACTTGGCGATCGCTTCGTAAGGTGCGCCAAGCGGCACGGCGCTGGCCGCGTCGAGCCGGGCCACCTGTTCCGCCGTCAGCTTCACATCGAGCGCGCCGAGCGTGCCGTCCAGCTGCGCCAGCGTGCGCGGGCCGAGGATGGGCACCAGCGTCGTCGACGAAGCGGCGTCCTTGTGCAGCAGCCAGGCGATCGCGACCTGCGCCGGCGGCGCATCCACCTCCCTGGCGATGGCCAGCACGGCATCCACCGTGCTGGTGGCACGCGCGGAGTCCTCGGTGTGCACGAGCACGCCGCCAAAGCCCTGCAGCCGGCCCTGCTCGTTGTTGCGGTACTTGCCCGTCAGCAGCCCGCCGCCCAATGGCGACCACAGCGCGCCACCCAGGCCCAGCGCCTCGATCATCGGCAGCAGTTCGCGGTCGGCGGTGCGCTCGGCCAGGCTGTATTCCAGCTGTACGCCGACCAGCGGTGACCAGCCGCGCAGTTCGGCGATCGCGTCCGCGCGGGCGATGCGCCATGCCGGGAAGTTCGACAGCCCGGCATACAGGATCTTGCCGGCGCGGACCAGGTCGTCGAACGCACGCAGCACTTCCTCGATGGGCGTATGGGCATCGGCGAAATGGGCCCAGTACAGGTCGATGCGGTCCGTGTTCAGCCGGCGCAGGCTCGCTTCGACCGACTGCACCATCGCCTTGCGGCTGTTGCCCGTGCCGGCCAGACCGCCCGCGCCGCCCAGCGTGTACTTGGTGGCGAGCACGATCCGATCCCGTTCCGACGCGATGAATTCGCCTGTCAGCTGTTCCGATTGCCCCATCTGGTAGCCGTCCGCCGTGTCGATGAAATTGCCGCCGGCATCGAGGTAGCGGTCGAAGACGGCTTTCGCTTCGTCGCGCTCCGAGCCGTAGCCCCAGCCGGTGCCGAAATTGCCGGTGCCCAGCGCCAGTTCGGCAACCCGCAGGCCGCTGCGGCGGCCAAAGCTCTTGTAGTGCATGATCCAGCTCCTTTTAAATTACGTTTATCATCAATGTCTAATATATTATGCTTATCATGTATAGTGTCAACCATCTTTTGGGAGGGCTGGCGATGAAAGTGACGAGAGAGCAGGCGGCGCTGAACCGGGCGCGCGTCGTGGAGACGGCAGCCAAGCTGTTCCGCGAACGAGGCTTCGACGGCATCGGCGTGGCGGACCTGATGAAGGCCGCCGGCCTGACGCATGGCGGCTTCTACGGCCATTTCGACTCGAAGGAAGCGCTGCAGGCCGAAGCCAGCGCGAAGGCCGTCGAGGGCTCGGCGGGCCGCTGGCAGGCGCTGATCGACGCGTCGCCCGACACGCCGCTGAGCGCGGTGGCGCAGCGCTATCTGTCCACCCAGCACCGCGACAATCCGGGCCAGGGATGCGCCGTCGCCACCCTCGGTGCGGACGCGCACCGCGCCACGCCGGCCGTCCGCGAGGCAATGACGACGGGCATCCGCAAGCAGATCGATGTGCTTGCCGCGGCCCTGCACGGTGGCAGCGACGAGGAACGCCGTCACCGCGCAATGACCGCTTACGCGACGATGATCGGCGGGCTCGTGATGGCGCGGGCGGTGGAGGATGGCGCGCTGTCGGAAGAGATATTGAAAGTCGTTACCGCCGCGCTTGAGCTGCAGCCGCAGTAACTGTCGAGGCGGTGTCCAACCGGGGGCGCAGCCGGGGTTTCGCGGAGCTTGCTCCGCGCCGGCGAAGCAGTGATGGCATGCAAGCCATCACGCCTTCCAACCCTCTTTTTGGACACGAGCGCGCCAGTAATATAGTTGAGACCGTGTCCATGTCGGTGTCTGACACCATGGTGGACACGTACTCGGCCGTGGTAGTCTTGCGCCTTTGATCGGCGTGGCGGATTGACGGCATGTTGCAGTGGCTGAGGCAGTACCGGCGCGGGGCGCTGCCGGGGGATATCGGGGCGGGCGTCGTCGTGGCGATGATGATGATTCCGCAGGGGATGGCGTACGCGCTCGTGGCCGGATTGCCGCCGGTGGCGGGGCTGTACGCCAGCATCCTGCCGCCGCTGCTGTATGCCGTGTTCGGCAGCAGCATGACGCAGTCGGTCGGCCCGATGGCGATCGTTTCGCTGATGACGGGCGCCGCCATCGCGCCGCTGGCCGCGGCGGGCAGCGGCCTGCATGCCGTGCTGGCGGCGCAACTGGCGCTGGTGGCCGGTGTCGTGCTGCTGCTGTGCGGCCTGCTGCGCCTTGGCTTCCTCGCCAACTTCTTTTCGCGGCCCGTGATGAGCGGCTTCACCGTCGGCTCGTCGCTGGTCATCGCCTGGGGCCAGCTGCGCCCGCTGCTGGGCGGCGATCCGCTGCACACGCACATCCCCAGCGCCGTCCTCGGCGGCGCATCGCTGTTGCTGCTGATCCTCGCCCGTGGCTATCTGGCGGCGGGCCTGCAGCGCCTTGGCATGAAGAAAAGTGCGGCGGACGTCGCCGCCAAGCTGGCGCCGATGTTTGTCGTGCTGGCGGCACTGGCGGCCGTCGCGACGCTGGGCGCCCATGGCATCGCGCTGACGGGCCCGGTACCCACCGGCCTGCCGCAGCTCAATCTCGCCACGTCGTCGGCGCACTGGTATGCATTATTGAAACCGGGATTGCTGATCGGCTTCGTCATCTTCCTGATCAGCATGTCCGCCGCGCAGACGCTGGCGCAGAAGCGCGGCGAGAAGCTCGTGTCGAACCGCGAGCTGGTCGGCCTGGGTGCGGCCAACGTGGCCAGCATGGTGTCCGGCGGGTTTCCCGTAACGGGCAGCCTGTCGCGCTCCGCCGTCAACTTCGCGGCCGGGGCGCAGACGCCGCTGGCCAGCGTCATCTCCGCGGTGCTGCTGGCCTGCGCGCTGGTGCTGCCGACGGACTGGCTGGCGCTGCTGCCGCTGCCGACGCTGGCCGCCACGATCATCGTCGCGGTGCTCGGCATGCTGGAACTCGATACGCTGAAGACGGCCTGGCGCTACGACCGCGGCGATGCGCTGGCATGGATCGTCACCTGCATCGGCGTGCTCGTGCTGGGCGTGGAGGCGGGCGTCATCGTCGGCGTCGTGCTGTCGATGGGCACGCTGATCTGGCGCGCCAGCCGGCCGCACATCGCCGTGCTGGGACGGATTGCCGGCACCGAGCATTTCCGCAACGTGGACCGCTACACGGCCACCACCAGCGACGCGGTGCTGATCCTGCGCATCGACGCCAATCTCTTTTTCGGCAATGTGGAAGCGGTGGCCGAACGCATCGAGGACGAGCTGCGCGGCCACCCCGGCGCGCGCCACCTGGTGCTGACGATGACCGCCGTCAGCTCGATCGACACGTCGGCGCTGTTCGCGCTCACCGAACTGAATGCGAGCCTGAAAGCGCGCGGCATCAGGCTGCACCTGGCCGAAGTGAAAGGCCCCGTGATGGACCGGCTGCGCGCCAGCAGCCTGCTCGACACCCTCAACGGCAAGCTGTTCCTCAGCACCGCGATGGCCAGCGATTACCTGAATCATCCCACCCCAGACAAGGAATCACAATGAAAGAGATGAGCGCGGCAGCCGTAGCCGCCCTGATGTTCGCCGCAGGCGTTCCCGCCCATGCTGTAACGAAGGCCGCCACGGCCGACGAACAGTTCCGCGCCATCTACGAAACCGAGTGGAAGTGGCGGCTGCAGCAGCGCCAGGAAGACGAAGAGGACGACACCAACGGCATCCGCGCCTCGCTGCCGCAGATCGATGCGGCCACCCAGCTGACGCGCCAGCGCTACTGGGAAAAGGTACTCACCCAGCTCGATACCGTGAAGCAGGACAAGCTGAGCGACGGCGAGCGCATCAACTTCGCCGTCTACCGCGCGCAGTTGGCGGCACTGGTGGCCAGCCAGCGCTTCCGCGAATTCGAGAAGCCGCTCAATGCCGATTCCGCATTCTGGTCGAACATGACGTACGAATCGCGCAAGCCGTTCCGCACCGTCCAGGATTACACGAACTACGTGGCGCAGCTGAACGACGTGCCGCGCTATTTTCAGGATCAGACAGTGAACATGCGGGCCGGCCTGGCGCGTGGCTTCACGCCGCCGAAGGTCACGCTGACGGGCCGCGATGCGGGCCTCGTGTCGGTGGCCGAAGCGAAGCCGGAGGATGTCGCCTTCTATAAACCGTTCAAGGAAATGCCGGCCACGATCCCGGCCGCCGACCAGGCGCGCCTGCGCGCGGCGGCACTGCTGGCGATCCGCGAGAAGGTGATCCCGGCCCACGCCGAGCTGCTGAGGTTCATGCGCGAAGAGTACGTGCCGAAGTCGAACGAGACGCTGGCGGCAGAAAGCCTGCCGGACGGGAAAGCCTACTACCAGTCGAAGATCGTCGAATTCACCACGATGAACCTGACGGCCGACCAGATCCACGAGATCGGCCTGCGCGAGATGGCCAAGATCCGCGCCGAGATGGCGCAGGTGATGGCCCAGGTGAAGTTCCAGGGCGACCTGCCGGCCTTCCTGCAGTTCCTGCGCACGGATCCGCAGTTCTACGCGAAGACGCCGGAAGAGCTGCTGATGCGCGCGGCATGGATCGCAAAAAAATTCGATGCGAAGGCGGACCAGTACTTCGGCCACCTGCCGCGCAGCCGCTTCGCCATCATTCCCGTGCCGCCGGAGCAGGCGCCGTTCTACACGTCCGGCCGCGGCGGGCCTGGCGTGTACCTGGTGAACACCTACAACCTGCCATCGCGTTCGCTGTACAGCCTGCCGGCGCTGACGCTGCACGAATCGGCGCCGGGCCACGCCTTCCAGATGCCGATCGCGCTGGAGCAGAAGGGCCGGCCCGCCTTCCGCAACGCATACATCTCGGCTTATGGCGAGGGCTGGGCGCTGTACACGGAACGCCTTGGCACCGAGATGGGCATCTATGAAACGCCGTACGAGGCGTTCGGCATGCTCAGCTACCAGGCCTGGCGCGCGTCGCGCCTGGTTGTCGATACGGGCATCCACAGCAAGGGCTGGACGCGCGAACAGGCGCAGCGCTACCTGATGGAGAACACGGCGCTGTCCGCCCACGAAGTGGAGACGGAAGTGGACCGCTATATCTCCTGGCCCGGCCAGGCGCTGTCCTACTACCTGGGCCAGATGGCGATCATGGAAGCGCGCGCCGGTGCGGAAAAAGCGCTGGGCGAGAAGTTCGACATCCGCGCCTTCCACGACACGGTGCTGGAACTGGGCTCGGTGCCGCTGCCTGTGCTGAAGGCCAGGATCGACCGGTTCATCCGGGAGGGCGGCAAGGGGCCGTATCGGGAGTGAGCAGATTCGGCGGGCGGGGCGTATCATGGCCATTCGATAATGTTGAGGAAGGATCCCCGCCATGCCGAATTACCAGATCTGGTACAACGACGCCGACCAGCCGCTGGCCGTCAACTCCGCCTACCGCCTGCGCGACGTGGAAATCGTCGCTGAAATCCTCCGCCACGAGCACCGCGAAAACCGCCAGAGCGCCGATCCGTCCGGGCTCACCGTGCGCGAGCTGCTGAAGGTGAACGGCTTGCGCAATGTGAGCTACACGATGGACGAGAGCGAGCTGCTGCGCCTGGACGAGTGACAATTCAACGCTGATTCGCACTGTTGCGGTGCATCTGCAACGCAATGGTGCAATTATCACTGTGACACGCCTGAAAAAGCGTGGCACACAACTTGCGTACCGGATGGGGTCCTTGTTTTTCCGCACCCCATGCCCGACTGTACCGAACGTCCGCCAACCGAGATCGGCCACCACGCGTGGCAGGCCCGCCTCACGCTGGGATTCCGTGACGACGCGGGTACCACGCGCCTGGTGCGCCGCGAACATACCGGCCCGCTGCGCGTGCAGAAGCCGCTGTACCCGGAAAGCCCCGCCATCTGCCACGCCATCGTGGTGCATCCGCCCGGCGGCGTGGTGGGCGGCGACCAGCTTGAAATCGACGCCCACGTCCATGCCGGTGCACACGCCTTCCTGACCACGCCCGGCGCCGGCAAATGGTACCGCGCCAACGGCCGCATTTCGCGCCAGCGCGTGACGCTGCGCGCCGATGCCGGCGCCGCCGTCGAATGGCTGCCGCAGGAAACCATCTTTTTCAACGACGTGCATGTCGAACTGGCCCACCACGTGGCGCTGGCGGCCGACGCGTCCTACCTCGGTTGCGAAATCCTCTGCCTGGGCCGGCGCGCCGCCGGCGAAACCTTCGGCAGCGGCCAGGTGCACCAGCGGACGTCGGTGCGCCGCGGCGGCAGGCTGCTGTGGTGGGAGCAGGGCGTGCTGACACCCGCCACGTTGGCCAGCCCGCTGGGCCTGGCCGAGCACACGGTTTGCGCCACGCTGCTGGCCGTCGGCAATGTGCTGCCGGCCGCGGTCGTGGCACAGCTGCGCGAACTGGGAACCGAAAGCCAGTTTGGCGTGACACAGATGAAGCACGTGCTGGCCGTGCGCTGGCTGGGCCACGACAGCGAGGCCGCCCGCGAGCGGATGCTGGCCGCCTGGGCCATCGTCCGCCCGGCATTATTGAACCAGCCGCCCTTCGACCCGCGCAGCTGGCGCACCTGAACAAAGGATTACAAGATGGACCTGACGCCCCGCGAAAAAGACAAGCTGCTGATTTTCACCGCCGGCCTCGTGGCCGAACGCCGGCTGGCGCGCGGCCTGAAGCTGAACTACCCGGAAGCGGTGGCGCTGATCACCGCCGCGATACTGGAAGGTGCACGCGACGGCAAGAGCGTCGCCCAACTGATGTCCGAAGGCACCCAGGTGCTGGCCCGCGACCAGGTGATGGAGGGGGTGCCCGAAATGATCCCCGACATCCAGGTCGAAGCGACTTTCCCGGACGGCAGCAAGCTGGTGACCGTCCACAACCCGATACCGTAAGAGAGCGATCATGATCCCCGGCGAATACAAACTGGCAGCAGGCGACATCAGCCTGAATGCGGGGCGGGAGACCGTTACCGTGGTGGTGTCGAACAAGGGCGACCGGCCGATCCAGGTCGGCTCGCATTTTCATTTTTTCGAAGCGAACAATGCGCTGTCGTTCGAGCGCTGGAAAGCGTACGGCAAGCGGCTCAATATCGCTGCCGGCACCGCCGTGCGCTTCGAACCGGGCCAGCAGCGCACCGTGGAACTGGTGGCGCTGGAAGGCGACCGCGAAGTGTATGGTTTCTCGGGCAAGGTGAACGGGAAGCTCAGTGACCAACCACCTTCAGACGAACCACCACAGGAGGGTTGATACCGATGCCGACCATCAGTCGCCGCGCCTATGCGGAGATGTACGGCCCCACCACGGGTGACCGCATCCGCCTCGCGGACACCGAGCTGTTCATCGAGATCGAGCAGGATTACGCCATCTATGGCGAGGAAGTGAAATTCGGCGGCGGCAAGGTGATCCGCGACGGCATGGGCCAGTCGCAGCGCTCGCATGCCTACGTGATGGACACCGTGATCACCAACGCCGTCATCGTCGACCACTGGGGCATCGTCAAGGCCGACATCGGCATCAAGGACGGCCGGATCGCCGCGATCGGCAAGGCCGGCAATCCGGACATCCAGTCCGGCGTGACGATGGCCATCGGCGGCGCCACCGAGATCATCGCCGGCGAAGGCATGATCGTCACGGCCGGCGGCATCGACACGCACATCCACTTCATCTGCCCGCAGCAGATCGAGGAAGCGCTGATGAGCGGCGTGACGACGATGCTGGGCGGCGGCACCGGCCCGGCCGTCGGCACGGCCGCGACGACGTGCACGCCCGGCCCGTGGCACATCCACTCGATGCTGCAGGCGGCCGACGCGTTCCCGATGAACCTGGGCTTTCTCGGCAAGGGCAATGTCAGTCTGCCGCTGCCGCTGGAAGAACAGATCCTGGCCGGCGCCGTCGGCCTGAAGCTGCACGAGGACTGGGGCAGCACGCCGGCCGCCATCGACAACTGCCTCAGTGTCGCCGAGCGGATGGACGTGCAGGTGGCGCTGCACAGCGATACGCTGAACGAGGGCGGCTTCCTCGAACACACGCTGGCCGCGTTCAAGGACCGCACCATCCACACCTTCCATACCGAGGGCGCCGGCGGCGGCCATGCACCGGACATCATCGCCGCCGTCGGCCAGGATAATGTGCTGCCGTCGTCGACCAATCCCACGCGGCCGTTCACCGTCAACACGCTGGACGAGCACCTGGACATGCTGATGGTGTGCCACCACCTCGATCCGGCCATCGCCGAGGACGTGGCGTTTGCCGAATCGCGCATCCGCCGCGAGACGATCGCCGCCGAGGACATCCTGCACGACCTGGGCGCCATCTCGATGATGTCGTCCGACTCGCAGGCGATGGGCCGGGTCGGTGAAGTGATCCTGCGCACGTGGCAGACGGCGCACAAGATGAAGGTGCAGCGCGGCGCGCTGCCCGAAGACAGCAATAACAGCGACAACTTCCGGGTCAAGCGCTACATCGCCAAGTACACGATCAACCCCGCCATCACGCACGGCATCGCGCACGTGGTGGGTTCGCTGGAAGTGGGCAAGATCGCCGACATCGTGCTGTGGAAGCCGGCCTTCTTCGGCGTCAAGCCGTCGATGATTTTAAAGGGCGGCATGATCGCGGCGGCGCAGATGGGCGACCCGAACGCGTCGATCCCCACGCCGCAGCCGGTGCATTACCGGCCCATGTTCGGCGCCTTCGGCGGCGGCCTGCGCAAGTCGTTTACCTTTGTGTCGCAGGTGGCCTACGACGCCGGCATCGGCGAGCAGCTCCGGCTGAACAAGACGCTGATCGCCGTGAAGAACACGCGCGGCATCCGCAAGCAGCAGATGATCCACAACGGCGCCACGCCGGTAATGGAAGTCGATCCCGAAACCTATGAAGTGCGCGCCGACGGCCGCCTTCTCGTGTGCGAACCGGCGGCCGTGCTGCCGATGACGCAACGCTATTTCCTGTTCTGAATCCATGCTGACCCTGCATACCAAACTGGCCAGCGCCGAGCGCATCGACGGCTCGCTCGTGCTGCCTTACGAACTGCGCGAAAAATGCCGGCTGCGCGCCACGCTCGACACGGGCGAGGACGTGGCGATCTTCACCGTGCGCGGCACCGTGCTGCGCGGCGGCGACCTGCTGACGGGCGAGGATGGCCGCGTCGTGCGCGTGGTAGCGGCGCCCGAGGCCACTTACCGCGTGACCGCACCCGATGCGCTGGCGCTGCTGCGCTGCGCCTTTCATCTCGGGAACCGCCACACGCAGGCCCAGGTGGCCGATGGCTTCCTGCGCATCCGCGCCGACGCCGTGTTGAAGGACATGCTGCATGGGCTGGGCGCGACGGTGGTCGAGGAGTCGGCACCGTTCGAACCCGAGTCGGGCGCATACGGCGGCGGCCACCATCATCACGATCACGGCGGTCCGCTGGCGCCGGTGCCGGTGCGCCAGCGGATCCACCGCCCAGGCGATCCGCAGGAGGCGGCGTCATGAAAGTATCATCATGATTGCGGCCACGCAGCTGCTGCACCTGCTGCAGTTCGCCAGCCCGTCGCTGCCGATCGGCGCGTACAGCTATTCGCAAGGCCTCGAAGCGGCGCTGGAACACGGCATCGTGAACGACGCGCCAACCGCCCACGCGTGGATCGCCCGTCACCTGCACGAAGTGGTGGCGCGCTGGGAAGCGCCGCTGTGCTGGCGGCTGATGCAGGCGTTCACGCAGCGCGATGCGCAACTGGTGGCCGAGCTGTCCGAACGGGCCATCGCGTCGCGCGATACGGCGGAATTTCGCGCCGAGACCGTACAGATGGGTTATTCGCTGGCGCGGCTGATCGGCGAGCTGGGGATTGCCGATGAAGGCGCGCTGGCCATGCTGCAAGCGGACAGCGAGGTGCCGCTGGCGGCGGCCTATGCCTGCGCCGTCGCCGCACTGGGCATCCCGCATGAGGAGGCGCTGCTGGCCATGCTGTTCTCGTGGGCCGAGAACCAGGTGCTGGTGTGCGTCAAATCCGTGCCGCTGGGGCAGGTGGCGGGGCAGCGGCTGCTGCTGTCGCTGCGCCCCGAAATCGAGGCGGCCGCGCTATGCGCGCAGTCGCTGGCCGAACACGAACTGTCCAACTGGACGCCCGCCTTGTCCGTGCTGTCGATGCGCCACGAGGTGCAGTACAGCCGGGTGTACCGCTCATAGGATTCAATATGCAAACCACTTCCAATCCCCTGCGCGTGGGCATCGGCGGCCCCGTCGGCTCCGGCAAGACGGCGCTGTGCGAAATGCTGTGCAAGGGCATGCGCGACACGTACGACATGGCCGTCATCACCAACGACATCTACACCCGCGAGGACATGGAAATCCTGCTGCGCGCGAACGCGCTGCCGGCCGAGCGGCTGATGGGCGTCGAGACGGGCGGTTGCCCGCACACGGCGATCCGCGAGGATGCGTCGATCAACCTGGAGGCGATCGCGCGGATGCAGGCCGACTTCCCCGACCTGGACCTGATCCTCGTCGAATCGGGCGGCGACAACTTGGCCGCCACGTTCAGCCCCGAGCTGTCCGACCTGACGATCTACGTGATCGACGTGGCCGGCGGCGAGAAAATCCCGCGCAAGGGCGGCCCCGGCATCACGCGCTCCGACCTCCTCATCATCAACAAGACCGATCTGGCGCCGCACGTGGGCGCCAACCTGGACGTGATGGCGGCCGACGCGGCGCGCATGCGCGGCACGCGGCCATTCGTGTTCACCAACCTGCGCACCGGCGACGGCGTCGCCGCCGTCATCGAATTCATCCGTACACAGGGCCTGATGGAACAGGCCGCCACCGCCACCAAGGAGTCTGCATGAAGAAGGTCCCCGCGTTCGCCATCCTGCTGCTGGCCAGCTTTTCCGCCGCCGCCCATCCGGGCCACGTCGAGCACGGATTCATGTCCGGTGTACTGCACCCGTTGACGGGCGCCGATCACCTGCTGGCGCTGCTGGCGGCGGGCATCTGGAGCATGCGCCAGCGTACGCCGCAGCTGTTCGGCCAGCCGTCGCCGGCGGCCGGCTGGCTGCTGCCGGCCGTGTTCCTGGGGATGATGGCGGCCGGCGCCGCGGCCGGCATGCTGGGCCTGCGGATTCCCGGCCTGGAAGGCGGCATCGCGCTGACGGTCGTGCTGACCGGCGTGCTGATCGCCGCGGCCGTGCGCATGCCCGTGTGGGCCGGTGCGCTGGTGATGGGGGTGTTTGCCGTCTTCCACGGCAATGCTCACGGCCTGGAATTGCCGCAAGCGGCCAGCGCCGCCGGTTTCATGCTGGCGAGTGCCGCGCTGCTGGCGGCTGGTCGCCTGCTCGGCACGTTTGCCGCTGCGCGCTGGGCCGGTGGGGCGATTGCCGCGGCCGGCGTGGCGCTGCTGGCGATGTAAGTAACTACGAATCGGTGCCGGTGCGCGGCTTCTCGCGCCGTTCGGCCAGCACGATCGGCGCGGCATTTTCCGGATACTTGCCGGGATGGCCTGCGTAGACGGCGCGGATGACGGTCATGTCGCGCTCCTGGTCGCCGGTCAGGTGCACGTGATCCTTCACGCTCAGCGTCTTCGTCGCGTAATCCATATAGACGAGCACCAGCGGCACCTTTGCTTCCAGCGCCAGGTGGTAGAAGCCGCTCTTCCAGTTCGGCTTGTAGCCGCGCGTGCCTTCCGGCGTGATCGCCAGCCAGTACCACGGCGCCGCATTGAGCCGCTCCGCCTGGGCGCGGATCATGCCCTGCGCGGCGCCCCGGTTGACGGGCTGGCCGCCCAGTGCGACGAACCATTTGCCCAGCACGGGAATGCGGAACAGCGAATCCTTGGCCAGCCAGCGGAACTTGTGGTCGAGTGCCCATTTGCCGAACAGGCCGATGGGGAAATCCCAGTTCGACGTGTGCGGGTACACGACCAGGATGCCGCGCGGGCCGGGCAGGGGCCGATACAGCATTTTCCAGCCGAAGAGGTGCAAAACGCGCAACGCCAGCCGCTGTTTTAAGGTTGGCAGTTGCGTGACCTCTAGCCTATAGTTGTTCATACCTCTCCCTGATGATGGCGCGGTTGGCCCGGCATCCGCCGTGCTTTTTTTTCACTTCGTGAAACCGCGGACAGAATTCTATCCGGGCTGGTCCAGCCTATCAAGCCGGACCCGGCAGCACGATCGGCGTTACCGACAGAGACAACGCACGACATCCAGCACGCGGCGGCGCTTTGCCCGGAGCCCGCCGGCGGCCGTGCCACTAAAAAAGTTGAAAAAAATGACAGCAAAACAACTGATTTGCATTACTACGGGAAGTGTTGTTCAGGACGAAACGCTGCAAACCGCCGCAAACGATTTTGTCATGCACGTGGCTGCCGACCTGGTGCGCGCACGCACATTGCTGCGCGAACGCCCGATTCCGGTCGGCATCGTCGTGCTGGACGACCGGGCGCCGCTCGCCGGGCTCGAGACCTTCCTCAGCGACCACTGGTGGATCAGGTGGGTGGCCGTCTGCCGCAGCGCCGCGCTGCAGGACGCGCTGTGCCGCAAGCTGATCCATGACCAGTGCATCGACTTCCACACCAGTCCGCTGGACGTGGCGCGGCTGCGTCACACGCTGGGTCACGCGCACGGCGTGGCGTCGCTGAACGATGCGCCGCCGGTGGAATATGGCGGCCATGCGATGCGCCTGACCGGCAACAGTGCGCCGATCGTCGGGTTGCGCCAGCAGCTGCAGAAAGTGGCGGCGGCCGATGCGCCCGTGCTCATCTGGGGCGAGAGCGGCACCGGCAAGGAACTGGCGGCGCGCGCCGTGCACGACCATTCGCCGCGGCGGGCCGGGCCGTTCGTGCCGATCAACTGCGGCGCAATTCCCGCCAGCCTCGTGCAATCCGAGCTGTTCGGCTACGAGCGGGGCGCCTTCACCGGCGC
The DNA here is from genome assembly GCA_002454505.1 of Oxalobacteraceae bacterium UBA6704. Lineage (GTDB taxonomy): Bacteria > Pseudomonadota > Gammaproteobacteria > Burkholderiales > Burkholderiaceae_D > Rugamonas. Next base: position 2,452 of record DKJA01000198.1, on the reverse strand, counting down.
GGCCCGGGCCAGGCAGGGGCTGATCGAGTCGGCGTCCGGCGGCACCGTGTTCCTCGACGAGATCGGCGACCTGCCGCTGGACATGCAGGTCAACCTGCTGCGCTTCCTGCAGGAGAAGATCATCTACCGGCTGGGCGGCACGCGGCCCGTGCCGGTGGACGTGCGCGTGGTGGCGGCATCGCATGTGCGGCTGGAGCAGGCGGTGGAGCGGGGCGCCTTCCGCGAAGACCTGTTCTACCGCCTCAACGTGCTGGCGCTGGAAGTGCCGGCGCTGCGCGAACGGCGCGACGACGTGGTGGCGCTGGCCGAAACGTTCTTCCGCGATTACGCGCGCGAACGGTCGGCGCACGTGAAGGGCTTTGCCGGCAGTGCGCTGGCCGCGCTGCGGCGCCACGACTGGCCGGGCAATGTGCGCGAGCTGCTGAACCGCGTGCGCCGCGCGGCCGTCATGGCCGAGGGGCGCCTGATCATGCCGCACGATCTCGGGCTCGACGATGACGACGACGCGGATGCCGTGCCGATGCTGGCGCTGAACGGCGTGCGCGTGCAGGCCGAGCGGCATGCGATCGAGGCGGGGCTGGTGGCCGGCAAGAGCATCACGCTGGTGGCCCGCGAGCTGGGTGTCTCGCGGATGACGCTGTACCGCCTGATGGCCAAGCACAGCATCGCGCTGCCCGCCCGCAAGCGCACCGCCTGACCGCCGGGCCGGATTTCAGTCTGCACTGCCGTTTCCTTATTGCCGCGTTCGCGTGCAGGCGTGCGGCACCCTCCCTGTCTCAGCCTTGATACAAGCCGGTTTCGCGCCGGCCGGTATGCCCGCGTGACCTGTACCACGGGCGGCGCCGGCAAGCGCCTTACATTTGCGTGAACCTTGCGTGAAATTCCCGTGAACTTTGCTGCTGCTCGGCAGTGAGCCGACTTGTCACGCGCTAGTGACATCCCGTGCCGCAGCCTGTCGCACGGGGCCCTCACGCCACCGGATTCCCCAACGATTTCAACCATTTAGCGCGTGCCGGCAGGGATGGCACCAAGCTTGCAACAAGCACGTGGCTGGGGCCCGTATCCCGGCAGGGTCCGGTTCAGCCGCATCCCGTTTCACAGCTTTGCCTGATGGATCAGCCAACTACTTCAGTGAGGAATCAAATGACGAAAACCATGCTTGCCACGGCCATCGCGCTTGCCTTCAGCGTCGGTGCGCATGCACAGACCACCGAGCCCACCTCGGCAGTGACGCAAAGCGGCGCGGGGGCGCACGCCAACGACAATGCGTCGGCAGTCCAGGACAGTCGCACCAACTACAACAACACGAACAGCACCGACGACAACAGCCAGGCCAACAACAATAACAACAGCACCGGCGAAGCGGCCGCGCTGGCGGTTGGCGCTGCCGCCGCGAACAACGGCGCTTCCGCCACGTCCAACCTTTCCAATGCGTTCAACACGTCCACCGCAACGGCCATCAGCACTCTGACGGGCACCGTCACGGGCAATAACGTGCAGAACATCGGCAACACCGCCGCCAATAACGGCGGCGCGAACGGCGGTGCGGGCGCCACCGGCATCGGCGGCGCCGCCACGGGCGGCAATGCGGCCGGCACGGGCGGCAGCGGCGGTGCGGCGACGGGCGGCGCCGGGGCTTCCGGCGGCATCGGCGGCGTGGCAACGAACGGCAGTGCCACCGGCGGGGCAGGTGCGGGCGGTGCCGCGACAGGCGGCAATGCCTCCAACGGCCCGGTCAACGGCGGTGCGGGCGGCGCGGGCGGACTGGCGCAAGGTGCCACCAGCGGCGCCGGCGGCGCGGGCGGCGTCGGCGGCAATGGCGGTGCCGGCGGCAGCAGCTCGGATGGCTATGGCGGTGCGGGCGGCAGCGGTGCGGCGGGCGGCGCCGGCACCGGTGGCGCAGGCGGGATCGCGGGTGCCGCCACCGGTGGCGCCGGCGGCAGTTCCGGCGGCGCCTCCGGCGCCAACGGCGGTGCGGGCGGCTACACGGGTGCGGCCACGGGCGGGGCGGGGGGCACGGGCGGCAACGGTGCCGCGGGCGGTGCCGGCGGTGCCGGCGGCGCGGGTGCGGCAGGCGGTGCATCGAGCACCGGCGATGCCTCCACCGGCAGCACCGCCAGTGCGGGTGCGGGTACCGGCGGCGCCGGTCCCGGTGGCGCCGGCACCGGCGGTGCGGGCACGGGCGGCGGCGCGACCAGCGGCGCGGCCACGGCCAGCAACACGAGCGGCGCGCCGGCCGATCCGGCCGCGGTGCCGGGCGGCCAGGCTGCCGGAGCCGGTAGCGGCACGGCCAGCGGTGGTGCGGGCGCGGGCGCGACCGGTACCGCCGGCAATGGCACGGGCGGCAACGGCACGGGCGGCGTGGCCACCACGGGGGCTGGCACGTCGACGAGCGGCGGTTCGACCGGCGGTGCGGGCGGTGCCGGTGCGGCCGGCGGCAGCGGTGCCGATG
>DKJA01000195.1:61213-61473 GCA_002454505.1 Oxalobacteraceae bacterium UBA6704 | reverse complement strand
GATCGGCGCGATGCTGGCCGAGATCGGCGATTACGAGGAGCTGAGCGCGAACCAGGACGGCCACGACTGGCGCCGCGACGTGGACGATGCGCACACGTGGCTGGACGACCTGGCCCGCGTGGCGGCCGAGGCGGAGCAGGCGCCCGGCCATGGCGAAGACCGCATCCTGCCGCCCCTGCCGCAGGACGAAGACGACGACGAAGAAGCGCTTTCCACGTCCCCCCGCTATGCTGAACTGCCGGGCCGCAGCGATGCGCTGG
>DKJA01000195.1:28453-61124 GCA_002454505.1 Oxalobacteraceae bacterium UBA6704 | reverse complement strand
CCGCAGCGATGCGCTGGCCGTGCTGCGCGGCGAAGAACTGGCCGTGCAGCTGGCCGTATATCTGAAACTGCTGGGTCCCGAGGATGCCAGCTATCCGCAGGAGTGGCTGGAAGAGGACAGCGGCGAGCTGCCGCCGCTGCAACGGCTGGCGAAGCAGGGCGGCATGTCCGTGCCGACGCTGCGCAAGCGGCGCAATGCGGCAATCGACCGGTTGTACGGCCGGATGAACATGGAGAACGAACAATGAGTCCCGAGGACAAACTGCGCGAGCGCGTGCTGCTGGCCCGCGAAGTACCGGGCGACCGGCTGCTGCTGGCCGACGCCACGCTGCTGGCGGCGCTGGGCGGCACGCGGCCGCTGACGCAGGGCGAGCTGGCGGCGCTGAACGGGTCGCCGGCCACGCTGCGGCGCTTCCGGCACCTGGCGCAGGCCCACCGGCGCGGCGCGTGGCAATCCAGTACGGGCCTGCTGCGCGCGGCCGACAGCGGCGCCATCGAACAACTGGCCACCGATGACGGCCTGTGGACGCTGCACTTCGTGCCGGCCCAGGGCGGCTGGCAGGTGGTGCTGAAGGTGGATGCCGCCGCGCCGGCCGCAGCGCAGCTGCTGCGCGACCGCCCGCTGCTGCGCGTGACGGATGGCGGCGGTGCGATCGTGCTGCAGGGCCGCCTGGATGCGGACGGCGAATGCGAACATGCGTGGCCGTTCGAGCAGCCGCCGGCGCGCCACTTCCACGAACACGGCGCCAGCTTCGCCGTTACGGCCGTGCCATGAACGCTACCGCGCCGGCGACGATTGCCCGACGTTGCGCCGACGGCCCCGCGCCGCCGGATGCCACCGTGATCGTGTTTGGCGCCACGGGCCAGGCGCGCCGGCTGGTCTCCTTTGGCGGCGCCGCGCGCGTGGCCTGCGCGAAGGGAGAAACTGCGTGGTGCTTTCGTGCCGGCCCGTATGCGATGGACCTTGTGCCATTTGCCGCAGCGCCGGAAGTGGGGCTGCGGATCGACTTCGTCATCGATGCGGCCGATCCGCGGCTGGCCCGCCAGCGTTTCGACCTGTTCCTGTATGCCGAGGTCGCCGGCAGCGCGGACAGCCTGTCGCTGCACGACTTCGCGGCCATGGCCGAACGTGCCCTGCGCGGCGCCCTCGAACAGGGCACGCTGGCGCTGCCGCCCTGCACGTTGCTGGACGAGTGGAACGCGTTCCGCGGCGGCCTGAACGAGCTGCTGTACATGCGCTTCGGCGTCACCGTCGACGATTGCGTGCCGGTGGACCTCGAGGATGTCGACTACGCTGGCGTGCTGCGCGAACGGATTCCCGTGCTACCCGTACCCGAACCCGACGCCGTGCCCGAGGTGCCGGCGCTGCCGGTCCAGAACATCGACGATGCGGCCGCGCTGCGCCGCCTGTTCCTGGAACTGCCCGAAGCCAGCGCCACGCTGCGGCTGCTGCCGGCGCCTGCATTCGCGGCGCGCCAGGCGCTGCTGCAGCGCTTGTCGCTGGCGGCGCTGGACGTCAACACGATGCCGGCGCTGGCCCTGTCCGCACCGGGCCGGCCGCTTGCGTTGCCCGACCAGCGGCGCCGCGCCGCGGCTAGTGCCGCCGCCGTTCACGCGATGGACGAGCTGTGGGCGCTGCTCGCGCAGATGAAGCAGAGTACAAGGCCAGATCGCGCCAGCGACGATGAGCTGGAACGCATCGTCGCCAATGTCGAATTCCACCTGGCCGCGCGCCGTGCCGTCCCGTCGGACGAGCGCCGCGAGCCCACGCTGTGAGGACCGCGCCGATGTCCCTGCCCACGACTGCCGAATGCCTGACCGTGCTGCGCGACGGCCGCGTGGTGACCGTATCCGCCACGCGCCGCCCGCGCGCCAACCGTGCCGACGTCAAATGCGTGGTGCCCGGCGCGCCGGCGTTGGGCGAGCGGATGCAGGAAGTGGTGCGGCTGGCCCGCCTGACGGAGGCGCGTTTCGACAGCCGCGAGCAGGTGGTGCTGGGCATGGACGGCGTGCCCGATGCGCTGGACCGCAACTGGGAACTGGCCGCCGTGCTGGCCGACCGGATGGTGCGCGGCGCCTGGCGGCCGGCCGCGCTGCCCGTGCTGGCCATGGGCTGGTCGGATGCGTGGCAGCTGGGCCGCGTGGATGGACACAGCACGGTCGAGGATCTGCCGGCGCAGATGCCCGTGGCGCCGTTGCTGCTGCTGGGCGGCGACGGCGCTTCGTCCTCCGCGCTACCCCATCTCGGCACGCTGACGGGGCACGCGGATGCCGGCGCGGCCGTGTCCACGGTGCGGGCCTGGTTCCCGCTGCACAGCGGTGGCATCCACGATGCGCTGGCGTGGGTCGAGGTCAGCGTGTTCCCGCTTGACGGCGATGGCGCGGACGAGGAAGGCACGATCGCGGCGCCGGGCGTCGATGCGGCCGTGCAGAGCGCCGTGCGGCAGGCCCTGGCTGGGGCGCGCCATTACGACGGCCGCGGACTGGGGCGCTGGCGCACGGTGGTGCGTTTCGGCGAACCGCGCTTCACCGGCGACTCGTATCAGCTGGCGCTGGTGATGGCGGACCGGCTCGCGCGGGGCCGCGATTTCGTACCCCGCGGGCGGCTGATCGCCACCGGCACGTCGGCCGCGTGGCATGCCGGCCGCGTCGATCCGGTGGCGGCGCTGGACGCTAAAACGGCGCTGATTTTGGCCGAGGCGGCGTCCGGCGACCGGGTGCTGCTGCCGGCCGCGTGGCAGGACGAGCTGCCGGCAGGTTTCGCCGCGCAGTTGCGCGAACGGGGCGCGTCGGTGGCCTGCATCGGCCGGATCGGGCTGATCTGAAATGCCGTGCGGAACGAATTTACGCCGCCTGTTAGAATCGGCAGGCAGGCCATGGTTAAAAAAGCAAGGAGTCTGACATGTTCAAGATGTTTGGTGCAGGCGGCACGAAATGCCCCCGCTGCGGCCACCGGGGCGGCAGCGCGGCCGGCTATTGCGAAGGGTGCGGCCTGACGTCCGGCACGCCCCGCAGCGAGCCGGTACTGCGCGAGAACCGCTGGATTCCCGCCGCCGACGAGCTGGCCGTATATTTCGGCGTGCGCGAACTGTCCGGCATCTTCACCAAGACGCTGCGCGTGCCTGCCACCACGCGCGCCTATATCCTGCAGGGCGACGTGGCTACCGAAGTGCCGCAGGGCGAGTACGAGCTGGAAGGCTTCTTCCAGCGCCTGAACAACCTGCTGCGCGACCAGCACGGCGAGATCCTCGTCACGCGCACCACGCCGTTGCCCGTCGAATTCGATTTCGCCGACCTGCCGACGGCCGAGCACCTGAACGTGGCGGCGCGCTTCACGGTGGGCATCAAGGTGGAACACGTGCCCGCGTTTGCCCAGCATTTCATGACGGCGCCCGGCACCGTCACCACGCGTCATCTGCAGGAGCTGCTGGCAGCGTCCGTGCGGCAGATCGCCGCGGAATTCATCGGCGCCCGTTCGCTCCGCGACATGAGCACGAACCCGGACCTGCGCCTGCAACTGGACGAGCGCCTGCAGGCCGGCCTGCGGCTGCGCCTCGCCGATTTCGGCCTGGCCGCCGTGCAGGTGGAAACGCTGGCGCTGCGCCACGACAAGTTCGACGGCAACCGCGCCCGCGTGGGCAGCCTGTGGCTGGTGGCCGACGAACGCCATGCGGAACTGGAGCACCGCAAGCACCTGGACGAACTGTACGACGACGAGGAATGGCAGGCCATCGCCCGCGAGGAACAGCAGGTGCGCAGCGCCTACCGCCGCGCCGAAGTGAAGCAGGATGCGGCCGTCGACAACGCCGAGCTGGCGCTGCGCGAAGGCGAGCGGATGCAGGCCTTGCGCGCGCGCCAGATCGACCTGTATGCCCGCATCGTCGAATCGCGCACGCGCCGGCAGGCCATCGACCGGGGCGCCGCCGCGACGGCCGCTGAACTGGAACAGGAACTGGCCGGCAAGGCGGCGGCGCAAGGCGACGAAGCAGCGCAATGGGAGCACGTGCGCCGGCTGGCGCAGATCCGCATGCGCACCGAGATGGAAGTGGCGCAGCAGGAGGCCGTGGAAGACCGCGCGCTGGCGAAACAGCGTTTCACGCACCGGCTGCACCTGCAGCAGATCCGCAACCAGATGGAGCAGGCGCTGGCCATCGAGGACGAAGCGCAGCGGCGGGCGCAATCGAAACGGCTGCAGGAAGCGGAACTGGCGGCGCAGCAGCGCGAGGCGGAGCTCGAGGCAGGCCAGCATGCGGCCCGCGCGCAGGGCGTGGCGCTGGCCAACAGCGCCCGCCAGCGCGAGGCGGAACGCGTGCAGGAGCTGGAAGAAGAACTGCACCTGGCGCGCAAACGCGAGCTGGCGCGCGGCACGGCCGGCCAGGATGCCGAAGCCGTCGCCCGACTGGAAGAACTGCGCCGCAACGGCGCCGGCGCCGAAGCGATCGCCCAGCACGAGAAGCTGCTGCGTACGATCGCCGCGGACGGCGTGGCGCAGCGCCAGGCCAATGCCGTGACGCTGGAAGCGGAAGAGCAGCGGCTGGCACTGAAACAGCGCGAACACGAGGCGCAGTGGCAGCGCGAGCTGCGCAAGCTGGAACACGAGCGCGACGAGCGCTATGCGCGCGCGAAAGCCGAATACGACACGCTGATCGCGCAGCAGGAGCATGCAGCAACGCTGGCACGCATCGACATCGAGCGGATCGGGGCGATCGGCAACCTGTCCGATACGGGCAAGGTGGCATTGGCGCCAACCGCCAATGCGCAGGCGCTGGCGCAACTGCTGAAAGTGCAGACGCAGGCGACGATGAATGCCGACCAGTTGCAGGCGCTGGCCGGCGTGGTGGCTGCGGAAAACAGCGTCAGCCCGATGGAGGCGATGCGGCTGGCGCAGCAGAGCGTGGCGGACGAGCGGGCGCACGCCGATGCGCAGCAGGACAAGGACCGCCAGCACCAGCTGGAGCTGCTGAAACTGCAGAACGCCACGCATGCGAACGCGCTGTCGTCGCAGATGCAGCTGGGCGTCGGCGTCGCGCAGGCCGGCGCGCCTGTCCATCACCATCACTCACCGGCGCAGCAGGGCGCGCGCGCTTGCGTCAACGGCCACCCCGTCCCGGCCGACAAGCCGGACGCGAAGTTCTGCGCCGAATGCGGCGTGCCGCTGCAGCGCTGAGGGAAGCGACCGGTATCGATGCAGACAGCAAGGGAAAAAATCCGCGAACTGCGCGCCCTGCACGAGGACGGGCTGCTGTCCGCGGCGGAGTTCGAGCGGCGCAAGAACGCGATCCTGGACGCCGAATACACGCCCGGTGGGACGGCGCCGCCCCAGCCGGTGGCGCCGAAGCAGGGCACCGAGCTTGGCCTGATGGCCGGGCAGGAGATCGGCCCGCAGCACCGCCGCTACCGGCTGGAACGGCTGCTCGGCATGGGCGGCATGGGCCAGGTGTGGCAGGCCACCGACCTGGCCACGCATGCGGAGCTGGGCCACAGCGAGCAGGTGGCCGTCAAGATCCTGCCGCCCCAGCTGACGCAAAGCCCGGCCCACGCCCGGCTGCTGATCGAAGAAGCGACGCAGGCACGCCGGCTCGCGCACGATAACATCGTCCGCGTCTACGAATGGGCGCAGGACCCGGCCACGGCCAGCTACTTCATCATCATGGAATGCCTGGACGGGCAGGACCTGGAAGGCCTGCTGGCCAGCGAGAAGACGCTGCCGCTGGCCGAAGTGGAACGCATCCTGCGGCCCGTGGCCAGCGCGCTGCAGTATGCATGGGACAAGCATCGGCTGGTCCACCGCGACCTGAAGCCGGGTAACGTCTTCCTGACGAACCACGGCGAAATCAAGCTGCTGGACTTCGGCATCGCGGCCCGCTCGCGCGAAGGCGGGGCTGGCCTGCCGGAGATGCCGAATGCCGGCACGCCGGCCTACCGCGCGCCGGAGGCGGGCACGCTGCAGGGCAAGCCGACGCCGAAGCTGGACGTGTATGCGGTGGCCGTCGTCATTTACCAGATGCTGGCCGGTGCGCTGCCGTTCGGCGATGCCCGTTCCGCGCAAGTGCAGCCAGCCGCGCCGCCTGGCCTGAACGACGCGCAATGGCAGGTGCTGCAGCAGGGTTTTGCCTTCGACTACGAGGAGCGCTTCGACTCCGCGCTGGCGCTGCTGGATGCGCTGCGCCGCGCCGCCGGTCCGTCCGCCGAGGAACTGGCGGAAGAAGCACGGCGTGCCGAAGCGGAACGTGACCAGGAACGCCAGCGTGCGGAACTGAAGGAAGCGCAGGAGCGGCTGCAGGCGGAACAAAAGGCGCTGGAGCAGACCCGCGCCGCCGAAGCGGCTGAGCAGCGCCGGCTCGCCATCCAGCACCAGATGGAGCTGGCGGAACGCCGCAAGGCCGAGGCGCAGGCTGCCGCGCTGCAGAAGGTCAGGGACGACCAGCTGCGCCGCGAGCTGGAAAAGCAGCGCAGGCAGGAAGCGGAACGCGCCGCCGAGGCCCGCAAGGCCCAGTTGCGCCAGCAGCTGATCGCGCGGCGCGAATCGGATGCCGCCAAGGCCCGCGCTGTCGAAGAGGAAAAGCAGCGCAAGGCCGCGCTGATCAAGGCGCAGGCCGCGTACAAGGCGGAGCAGGACCGGCACCGCCTGCAGCAGGCGGCCCGCAATGCGGCCGAACTGGCGGCGCTCATGCCGAATACGGCCAGTCCGGTGGCCGACCCCAGCGGCGTGCTGCGCGACCGCTTCCTCGACGGCACCGGCACCGGGCCCGATCTCGTACTGATTCCGACCGGGCGTTTCCGCATGGGTGCCGAGGGCGAGGAGCACGCTGTCGCGCTGAAAGCCGGCTCGCAAACGCGCTGGCTGCAACGCGAAAAGCCGCCGCACTGGGTCGATGTGGCGCGCTCGTTCGCGCTGGGCCGCTATCCCGTGACGGTGGGCGAATGGCGCCGCTTCGTGCGCGCCACGGCGTGGGAGCCGAAGCTCGACGTGGACTGGACCGACCCCGGCTTCGAGCAGGGCGACTGGCATCCCGTCGTCGGCGTCAGCTGGCAGGATGCGCAGCAGTACATCCAGTGGTTGACGATGATGACGGGCGCCCAGTACCGGCTGCCGAGCGAGGCGGAATGGGAATACGCGTGCCGCGCCGGGAGCCGCGGGCCGTTCAGCTTCGGCCACGAGATCAGCACGGAACACGCCAACTACGACGGCCACTTCACCTACGGCGCCGGCGTCAAGGGCCAGGTACGCAACGGCACCACGAAGGTGGGCAGCTTCCCGCCGAACCAGTGGGGCCTGTACGACATGCACGGCAATGTGTACGAGTGGGTGCAGGATGTCGTCCACGACGACTACGACGGCGCCCCCGAGGATGGCAGCGCGTGGCTGGAGGGCGGCGACCGCACCCGCCGCATCGTGCGCGGCGGCGCGTGGCTGTACCAGCCGCGCTATCTGCGCTCGGCCGCGCGCAATGGCTATTCGGCCGTGCTATCGAACGATGTGGTGGGGTTCAGGGTGGCCAGACAGCTGGGATGACCAGAGCAGTATCGTCGGAATTGCCATTCTGGCTGCACCGTATTATAGTGGGCTGCCAGAACTCATTCGCGACGTGATATGCTAAATAATAGAGATTTTTTTCGAACTAATGGACACAAGAATTCTGACTACAGTAATCTGCACTTGCTAGATGTCGGAGGTAAGGGACTTATATTTGAGGAATGCGATTTCAGCTATTCAGTGTTGGAACGCGCCTACTTTCATAACGCAAAATTCGTCCGGTGTAAATTTATTGGCGCACGTTTTTTGGCTTGCAACTTTCGTTCGGCAAGTTTCGATCGGTGCTTGTTTGAATACTCCACATTTGATCAGACATTTGTTGATGAACAGCAGGTTGTCTTGAACTTGCCATTGGCACCCAACCAGAAACGGGACTTGATCCGATCGCTACGTGCTAACGCCTCGTCTATGGGCGATTTCGAGGCACACAATGCACTCTTATCTCTGGAAATGCGAGCCAGTGTAGAGCATTATGGCAATATATTAAAATATAATAATGCTTATTATCGAAACAAGTACCCAAAGAAAGCTCGGATTGGAGCTTTTTTTAAGCATTACGGATTGCGTATTGAGGACTTCATTTGGGGTTACGGAATCTCGCCTTCAAGACTGGTCGTAATGCTTTTTTTATTTGTCTCATTTCTTGGCGTTGTTTTGTCATTTACGTCGGACGGATGGCCCAGTAGCGGCTCGCAATTTCTAAACTCCATGGTTAACGGGATTGCATATGCGCATATGGGCTTGTTGGATCTGGGACTGCTTGAGAGCACCCTTGTGGCAAAGCATCGCATCCTATTTTCTGTAATCGTTGGAGTGAGAACAATTGCTCTGGGATTATTTGTTTCTGTACTTTATCGCAGATATGCGCGGTGAAAGTTTAGGTTATGGAGACTTTCGTAAGGATATTCGGATCGGCGGCACGTGGCGATCAAGACATAGACAGCGATCTAGATATCTTGGTTGTTGCTGACGATGTATCTGAAATAAAAATTGAGAAAATAAAGAGTGATTTTCCTGCGCAGGCAGAGTTCTCCATTTATTCTACTGCTCGGTTGCAGACTATGTTTAGTGAGGGGCACTTATTTGCTTGGCATATATTCTTGGAATCGGTAGTTCATCCCGTCAATCAGCGCGAGGATTGGAATGAGATTTTTTCAAAACCAAATCCTTACAAAGATGCATTGGTCGACATCAGTAATTTCTTACTCTTGGCGGAAGACTGTCGAAACTCCATTTTAAACGGATCAGATGTCGTTTTCGAAGCAGGCATCTTACATCTTGTCTTACGAAACCTTGGAATGATACTTCAATACGAAAAAACAGGAGTAGCTGATTTTTCAAGATTTTCGGCAATGAGAATTGATGGTGACTTTAAAAATCCATTATCGAATTATCAACATGATTTACTACTTTCCTGTAGACGTTTTTCAAAGCGTGGTATTTTGCATATCACGCCGGAGATTGATGAAATTAGGCTAATTTTGGATACTCTTCAACCATGGTTTAATCTTGTAAGGAGGAAATATGGCATCTAGGTCCGATTCCTTTCGACGCCGCGTGCAAATTGAGAGAAGCGTGATATCTGTGGTAAATAAAAATATAGGTGATTATCGCCTACACGGACTAACATCTGTAGCAATATCTCAGTGGGCGAACAGATGTGTTGATGGCGATTATGATTTTACCTATATTCAAGAGTTATCAAAAAAACTCTTGCAAATATCTGCGGGTCTTAAGGTGGAGGCTGATACTAGTCGAATCGTCTTTTCAGATGAAGCTGACTTAATTGATGTTGAAAAGTTGGTTTCTCAGTTATCTGACATTTTCTCGTCATGATGGTGGGCGGCTCCGCACTTGTAAAAGATTATTTGGTACTTCATCTTGAGGCAATGGAGAAGTGCACTGATTTAGTCGCCTGTATTCCTTACGCTATGGAGGGAATAGCTAGCGAAGATTTCTTCGGTTTATTGGAACAATCGCGAAAAGCAGCAAGAATTTTTGTTAGAGTGGATTGGAGCGTCCCGTTTGATACCAGAATTATGGAACGATTTGCTTCAGAAGCTATCAGGTTTTCGGGTGTTATTGAGTACCTGCACGCAAAAGTTATTTGGTGGAAAGGGTTCGGTGTTTATATTGGTTCGTGTAATATGACAGACCGGGCTATTTTTGAGAACCTCGAGTTTGGGATTTTTTTAACGCAAAATGAACTACTCGAGGGAAATAAAATTTTGGAACTTGAGAATTTCTTTTTATCCGTCGAAGAAAGCTCTCTTCCAATGAATATTGATTTGCTTAATCTTCTTAAGTTGCAGAATGAAAAATTAATAAAATTCAGAAAAATTAGGCAAAGTCTGTCTGATGAGTTTTCCGATGCAATAATTAAAATTCTGTAGGCATTCCATCACGCTGTCAACCTCGTGGTATATCCTCTACGCCCATTGCTGGAGCCTGGCAGCGAGCGCCTTGTTTTCCGTAGCTAAGGGTGCGATATTTGTTCGTGGCTAAGTGCGGCGCATGTGCAGCTGCGTCGGCAAACGGTCGCTTTCCGCAAGTCAGCATCTCCCTTTTCGCTAGTAGCCGAACCCGCCATAAACAGTGTACATTCCGCCAAGGTTCATCTTAAATCAAGGAATGCCATGCCGATCACCGTTCACCGCGACCAGTCCCAACCGATGCGCCACATCGTCCATGTGCGCAACCACCTGATTCCTGCCGACGTGTCGGTCGAGGAGGGCGGTGCCGATGCGGGGCCGTCGCCGCATGATCTGTACGATGCGGCGCTGTCGTCGTGCAAGGCGCTGACGGTGCTGTGGTATGCGAAGCGGAAGAATATTCCCGTCGAGGACATCCAGGTGAGCACGCAGCGCGATGACAGCGAAGAGCGCAAGGGCGTGTACCGCCTGGCCGTGACGCTGCATTTCACGGGCGACCTGTCCGAGGCGCAGCGCGCCGAACTGCTGGCCGTGGCGGAGAAGTGCCCGGTGCACAAGCTGATGACGTCCGTGACGACCGAAGTAACCACAGTATTGGGGTAACATCATGACCATCGCAAACAGCATCAAGGGCCACGACCGCGACCTGGGCGGCGGCTTTGTCGTGCGGCGTTATCTGCCGTCCGCGATCAAGCAGGCCGTCGGCCCGTTCATCTTCTTCGATCATTTCGGCCCGCTGGACGTGCCCCTCGATGCCGACCACGACGTGCGCCCGCATCCGCATATCGGTCTGGCCACCGTCACATACCTGTTCGAGGGTGCGATGGACCACCGCGACAGCATCGGCACCTACCAGCGCATCGAACCAGGTGCGATCAACTGGATGACGGCCGGCCGCGGCATCGTCCATTCGGAGCGCACGCCGTTCGACCTGAAAGGCCAGCCGCACCGCACGCACGGCCTGCAGCTGTGGGCGGCGCTGCCGAAGGCACATGAGGAAGACGAGCCGAATTTCTCCCACACGCCCGCCAGCGAGATTCCCGAGCTGACGGTGGAAGGCGCTGCCGTGCGCGTGCTGATCGGCACGGCGTTCGGGCAGACGTCGCCGGTGCCGACGTATATGCAGACGCTTTACCTTGACGTGGTGCTGCAGCCGGGCCAGGAGCTGGCGCTGGCCGGGCTGCCGGCCGAAGCGGCGATCTATCCCGTGCAGGGCGATATCGAGATCGACGGCGTGGCGGTGGCGCCGAACACGATGGCGCTGCTCGATACGGCGGGGGCGCAGCGGGTGAGCGCCGCCGACGGCGCGCGCTTTGTCGTCATCGGCGGCGAGCCGCTCGACGGCCACCGTTTCCTGTTCTGGAATTTCGTGTCGTCGTCGAAGGAGCGGCTGGCGCAGGCGGCCGAGGACTGGGAGGCAAACCGGTTCCCGCAGGTGCCCGGCGAGTCGGAGCGGATTCCGCTGCCGAACCGGCCGAAGCCGCAGGGGACGTATTTGTAGTCGGGGAGAGTCCCCGCCTACGCCGTGTGCATCTCATCCCCAGCCGCCAGCGTCTCCTGCGCGACGCCGCTGGTGCGGATGATCCAGCTTTCCGGATAAGGCTCGCCGGCAAAGCGCGTGTGCGGCGCCATTCGGCTCAGCTTATCGAGCGGGGCCTGCGGCGACAGCGCCGTTTCCTTGCCTGTCACGGCATCCAGGTGCCAGAAGCCGCCGTCGTGGTGGAACAGCAGCGGCAGCGCGGCGGCGTTCGGCGCGGCCTGCATGCGGCGCAGCGGGTAGCCGGGATGCGTGTCCGGCGCCAGCACGACGAAGCATTCGGCGCGGGCGCCTTCGTCGATGCGGTGCAGGATCACGCCGTGCGGCATCAACCCGGTCACTTCCATCACGACGATGCCCTTGATGCTGGCCGACAGTTCGATGCGCATGCCCAGGCGCAGCGCCACGGGTTTGTGCTTGCCGGGCCAGACGCCGTCCAGCAGCAGGCCATAGCGGGACACGTCCTCGATTTCAAAGCCATGCGTGCCGCGGCGGATCACCGCGTGGCGGCCGGACAGGCGGCGCGTCAGGCCGTTCGTGTCCAGGCCGTCCGGGCCGTAGTGGTTCAGCAGCGCATCCGCCTCGGGATCGACGATCTCCATCCTGCCGAACACGCATTCGTCGAGCGCGAACAGGCGGATGTGGCGTTGCGCGCCGCTCTCCGGTGCCGCGTTGACGAAGCAGGCCTGGCGGCTCGGGTGCGGGTGGGCCGGGCCGGCGTGCGGCACGTCCACTTCGATCAGGTCCTCGTCCCACGCGATCGTCGTGAAACCCAGGTCCACCTTGCCTTGCGGCGCGCCCAGGTCCACGTGGGCGATGCCGGCATTGCGGGCGGTGACGTCGATGTCCATGCTGTCGCCGCCCTGGCCGGACACGCGGGCGATCGACGCGTCGTCCGCCATCACGCGCACATTCTTGTGCGTGGACAGGAAGATGCGGTGGATTTCCGTCAGCGTCGCATCGAGGCGCGGCACGAGGATGACGAAGGTGCATTCCCATTTGCGGGCCGGCTGGCCGGCCTGCTGGCTGGTCACTTCGGTATGGATCTGGTACTGGCCATGCTCGCGGTCGCGCGACGAGAACTCGGCAAACACGGGGCGCCAGTCGCCTTCCACGCAGCGGACGAATTTCTGCTGCGCGGCACCGGCGGGGATCAGTTCGGAGCTGAGGCGGACCGCCAGCTGCGGCGCCACGTTGTCCGGCATGCCGCGCAGTTCCACTTTCAGCGTTTGGCGGCCGCCGGCGGCGCGGGGATCGAAGCCGCTGATGTGCAGCTGCGGGCGCACGCGCATCGGCGTGGCGTAGTGGCCGGCTGGACCCGCCTGCACCGCTGCCTGCGGCGCGCCGCCGTTTGGACGGCCATTGCGGACGGCGGCCAGCAGCTCGTAGCTCGAAGCCGCCGCGCTCTCGACCGGGATGGCGGCCGGCAGTTCGGCGGCGGGCTGGCCGTGGCCGCCTTCGCAGACGTGCTGGCCCGGCGCGACCCAGAAGGTGCAGTGCGGGTGATCGAGGTTACGGCAAGTGTTCATGGGAGGCCAGGGGCTAGACAAGCGAAACTTTACGCGCTTTTACTGGTCCTTGGCAACCTGCCGTTAGGCTGAACAGCATGGCTTTTCAGCCCGTATTCAAAGGCTTTCCGCGCTGCTCCGACACAAACGTAATCATTGATCAATCTTGTCCTATTACTCTCCCGTCCTGCGCAGCCACAGGCTGCTGGTCCAGCCCAGCTGCGCGCCGGCCCGGCTGTCATAGCGGATTTGCCACCAGTCGCCCTGATGTTCGCCCGTCGGCGTGACGACCGCGCCGGCCGGGATCACGTCCTGGCGGCCGGCGCCCACGCCGGCGGCGCTGCGCACGTTCAGGTCACGATGTACCCGATAACGCTGGCCGGCCAGCGGCAGGTTGACGGCGATGTGTTGCGCCGGAACGTCATCCGGCAGCGTCATGGGGGCGCTGGGCACATCGGCCGGCGGCGGCACCGCCACGAAATACAGCAGCAGCGCGCCGATGGCCCATGTGCCGCCGCCCAGGATGGCCGCGCCGCGCGCCGTCGGCCGGCGCCACCAGTTGCGCGGCGTGAGAAAGGACGCGAGGACCAGCGTGGCCACCAACGCGGCGAGATAGGCGGGGGCGCCGTGATAAGCGGTCAGCATCGCGGCTCCCGGTCAGGCATCGAAGCGCAGCACGTAGTGACCGGCGACGATATGGTGGCCGGGTGGCAGCAGGAACGGCGCATCGCCGTCGATCGCAGCGACGAAACGCAGCTCGGCATCCAGGTGATACAGCGCCTGCGTAGCCGATTGCCGCGTGATCGACAGGCCCTGCGCGCTGGCGTCGAAGGCAAACGCGGTGCGCGACAGGCCGATGCGATCCGGGCTGGCCGCTGCCGTCGCCGCGTCGCGGCCCAGCAGCGACGGCATGTCGAGCACGCGCAGCCTGGCCAGCGCCGTGGTGCCGCGGCCGAAACTGCCTTGCGTAACGGGCGATGCGACCGGTACGGGCAGCGCCACGAGCGCGCAGTAGCGTTCCGCCAGCTGCGGCGGCGCAGCCAGCACGCGGATGCTGCGCTCGCCCGCCGGCGAGAAGGTGGCCGGCGCGTCGATGCGTTCGCGGCCCGCCGGCGTGACGGCATGGAGCGCATCGTCGGCATCGACAACGAATGTCAGCGCAGGTTCGCCGCCGGCCGCGATGGCCAGCGCGCGGTCGAACGGCACCGACAGCGCCGTGGCGCCGGTGCTGCGGTACCGGCTCAGCCGCGGCAGCGCCAGCGCGGCCAGCGTGATGCGTTGACGGGCGCCGGGTGCGAACGTGGCGTCGCTTTCGCCCGGCCGGAAGGCGGCGCGTTGCGCGGCGGCCGGCAGCGCGGTGGATTCGTCGCGGGCCGGGCGCGGCTGCCAGACGGCCGGCGGAATCGGGCGCGACGAGCGCGCCGCGGCCGGCGCAGGAATCACGCCGACGCGGGCGACCTTCAGCAGCAGCCGCTGGCCTTGCACGTTGTGCTTCGCTGTCACCACGTAGCAGCCCTGGCGGTCGTCGAAGCGGCAGTCGAAAGCGTCTTTCGGACGCACCTGCAGCACCGGCGGCGCATCCGGCCCTTCGTTGATGAGCAACAGCGAGCCCACCGCGCCGAACGGCCAGCCGGCCACCGTGCCTTCGTCCAGCAGTGCCAGCCGCTGTTCGCTGTAGACGGGGCACACCGGCTTCCATACCGCCGAATCGGTGGAGGCGCTGACGTTGAACAGCACCTTCTCGTCAGGCCCCGGCAGGTAGACGGCGTGGCCGAAGCGCACTTCGATTTCGCCGGCGTGGAGGTCGTCGGCGCCCGTCACGTGATAGCGCACCTGGTCGGGGCCCAGCAGGTCGCCGAAGTCCTTCTGGTGCAGCGCGGCCAGCGACTGCACCAGTTCGCGCGCGCGGTTGCCGCGGGTGAGGTGGTAGTCGTCGTCCACGTCGTCCTGCGGCAGGCGCAGCGTCACGTGCGAGAAGCAGCGGGTGGCAGAACTGCCGCGCTGTTCGCGCGGGCAGCGTTCCAGCAGGTCGCGCAGCAGCGGCCGGCGGGAGAACAGGGCGAAGCCCGGCGCCTGCCAGATCGCCTCGGCATTGAAGACGTCCGGGATGCGGCCCAGGACTTCGTGTTGGACATAGGTCGGCATGGTTTTACTCCTGCATTGAACGGGCGTGGACCCCTAGCAGGGGGAGGAGGAAAAACAGCAGGTGGCTGCCGCCGGCGGACAGGAAACTCATCGGCTGGCCCATGATGGGCAGGATCGCCAGGTTGGTTCCCCACGACAGCAGCAGGTGGCCGCCGACGAACGCGGCGCCGCCGCACAGCGTGAAGGCCTGCAGCCTGAGCACCCACGCCTGGCGGAAGCCTTTGGCGGCCGCACCGGCGTGGGCGCACCGCACCGCGCCGTGGACGAGGCCCGCCACCAGTGCGGCCTGCAGGCACCACAGCAGCAGCGCGGCGGCCAGGCCGTGGCGGTGCAGCAGGAACGATGGCGCGAAGTCGTCCTGCACAGCGGGCAGCGCCATCACGCTGCCGGCGGGCTGGCCCAGCGCCATCAGGCCAAGCAAGTTGTCCGTGCCGGTCCAGCCGCCGGCCGCGATGGCTGCCGCGCCTTGCTGCAACTGCTGGCCCGTGTGCGGATGGCGGCCCGGTTCGAGCCACACCTGGAAGCGGTCGGCGTAGAACGATGCGGGCAGCGCGGCCAGCTGCTCCGGACCCGATTCGCGCAGCGCCGTGACGCCTGCAATCCCGGTGCAGGCGACGCAGCCGAGCACCGCTGCGGCGAGCCAGCGCCGGGCGGCAACCGCGTAGGCCAGCGCCATGGCGCCCGTCCACAGCAGCAGCAGGATCAGCGGCGAGTAATCGTCCACCTGCACCAGCGCGCAGCCCAGCAGCGCGAGAAATAGCAGCGCCGGTGCGATCAGCCGCAGCCAGCGGGCGCCATGGCCGGGCTGCTCGCGGTGGTCGGCGCGCCAGCCCATGCGCAGCGCCAGGCAGTGCGCCGTCAACAAGGTCAGCACGAGCTTCGCCAGTTCGACGGGCTGGATGTCGAATACGCCCGTCTCGTCGCCCCACAGCACCTGCGCCGCGAGGAACAGCAGCGCGCAGGCGGCGGCCGCGGCCAGCAGCCATTCGATGCGGCGCTGCGATGCCAGCCCGGCCGGCAGCGCCAGGCGCCACAAGGCAATCGCGCCGCTGCCGATCGCCAGCAGCGACGCCGTTTTCTGGTAGTAGCGCAGCCATTCCGTATCGGCGCCGGCCAGGCCCAGGTCCAGCTGGCACAGCAGGCCGGCGCCGAGCAGCAGCAGTGCCGTGGCGTTGGCGGCAGGGACGCGGGCCGGCCCGATCAGCCATGTCGCGATGGCGCAGACGGCCAGCAGCAGCGAACAGGCCAGTGCCGGCGGTTGCCCGGCGCGTTGCAGCAGCAATGCAGCCAGCCCGGCAGCCAGCACCAGCACGGCGGCGGGGATGCGCAGCAGGCGGCCAAAGACATGCAGGCGCGAACGCAGGCGCCGCTCGTCGTCCAGGTGCGTGACGGGGCCGAGGATATTGCCGCGCCGGCGCGACGGCGGCGGCGCCAGCCGGGTGGCGGCCAGCAGTGCCAGCGCGGCGGCGCCGGCGAGCGCCCAGGCCAGCGGACTGCCTTGCCACAGCGTGCGCGGCTGCCAGTCCCACCTCACTTGCGGCGGCAGCTTCGTCTCCGGTACCGCGTGCAGCGCGATGCGCCGTGCCGGCTGCAGCGTCAGCGTGGCACCGTCGATGCCGATGTCGTAACGCGTGCGGCCGAACGATAGCGCGTGCACGTTGCGCAGCGGGCGCTCGTCGTCGCGCAGGTTCATGCCGTTGGCGGAGACGGACACGCCGTCGCCGGCCGACAGCAGCAGGCCATCGTCGCCGCGCCGTATCTGCACGCTGGCGGCATCGACGGCGGCAAGACCGAGCCGGTTGCCGCAATACAGATTGCCGCCGAAGACGAGCGGGCGGGCGACGGTCAGCGCGTGCGGCATCAGTCGGTTCCACAGTGCGAGCAGGCGCGGGGCATCGGGACACACCGGCTGCGGCGTGCCGTCGCGGGACAGCGTGGCGCCGTCGTACTGCCACGTGGCGTGGCCATCGGTGAAAGTCAGCGATTTTCCGTCCGCCTGTTGTACGCGGAAGCGCGTTGCGCCCACCTGGAATTCGCGCAGTCCCGCAACGGCGGCACTGCCCATGCGCTCGTCGCCATCGGCGCTGCGCAGCAAGGGCGGCAATCCGCTGCCGGATGCGCGCAGCAGCCAGGCGCCGGTGCCGTCGCGCCGCAGCGACACGCGAGTGCCGCCCGCCTGCACCGCGGCCAGCATCGGGCCAGCCAGCGTGACCGCCTCGCCGCGTTCGAGTTTGACGGCAATCGAGCTCGGCAGCCACATCGTCGGCGCCCGCAGCAGCGCGAACAGCTGCAGGCCGAACAGGGCGGCCAGCAGCGCGACGAGCAGGCGGCGGTTCATGCGCGGCCTTCGAGCCGGGCAGCACTGCCGCGGACGATGGCGCTGCGGCCGCCGAGTCCAGCGCGCACGGTGCCCAGCAGGCGGCTGATGTGCAGCGCGTTGTGGGGGCGCTGGCCGGGATCGGCCGCCAGCAGCGTGCGCAGCAGGTCCAGCGCCGGATGGGCAGCAAAGGGCGGCACGGCGGCGGCGAAGAATGCCGCTTCGTCATCGGCCAGCACGGGCGGCAGCGGACCGGCATCGCGCAGCACTTGCGCGCCATCGGCGAGGTGCTCGCGATAGGCCTGGCCGCAGCCGGCGCACCAGCGCAGCGCCTGGCCTGTCGCCAGAAAATAGAACAGCGCGCCCAGCGCGAAATAATCGCTGTGACGTCCCGTCGCGTAGCCGCCTTCGGGTGCGGGGAAGAACTGCTCGGGCGCCTGCCAGTTGGCGGTGCCGCAATAGCTGTGCGTCTGCGCCGCTGCCAGCAGCCGGTTGGTGCCGAAGTCCGCCAGCTTGACGGTGTCGGTGGCCGCATCGACCAGCACATTGGCCGGTTTCAGGTCGAGGTAGCGCCAGCCGTATTGATGCACTTTGGCCAGCGCCTGGTTCAGCTGCACGATCCAGTCGAGCACCTGCGCGAACGGCGGCGCATCGTCCTGCGCGCGGCGCCGCGCCACGTGGCGACCCAGGTCGCCGCCCAGCAGTTCCAGTGCCAATACGGGCAGGCCGTCGTGCCAGCCGCTGTCCACCAGCCGGACGATGTGGCGGCCATCCCACGGCTGCAGCGATTGCAGGAAGGCGATCTCGTTGCAGGCAC
This sequence comes from Oxalobacteraceae bacterium UBA6704, assembly GCA_002454505.1. GTDB lineage: Bacteria > Pseudomonadota > Gammaproteobacteria > Burkholderiales > Burkholderiaceae_D > Rugamonas. The sequence continues at coordinate 42,832 of DKJA01000195.1, read as the reverse complement.
TGCCGATCCACCGCTCGCGCTGGCCGGGCAGGGCCCGCGCCATCTGCGTTTCGTTGACGAGCTTCAGCGCCACGTCGTTTGCGCCAGGCGGGCCTTCGGCGCGCCAGATGGTGCCGTAGACGGAGCCGCCGATCTGTTCCCGCAGCCGGTAATGGCCCCGTTCGAGGGCGATGATGGTGTCGCAAGCTGGCATTCGTTTCTCCGGGTGATCCGGAGGCAGCTAGCGGGGGGAGGGTGAAAAGGCAGCGGAAGGCGAAAAAAATCCCGGCGGCGCCGGGATTTGCTGTCGATGCGAGCGAAGCTTAACGGCGGTGGCCGTGGCCGTGACCGTGGTAATGACGCGGCTCGTCATAGTAGTACCCGCGGTCGCGGTACACGCGTTCGACGTACACCGGCGCCGGTTCCACGTAGCGCACGCGCGGCGGCGCATAGTACACCGGAGCGGGTTCGTAATAAACCGGTGCCGGCTGGGCGTACACGCGGGTCTGCACGTAGCCGCCGCGGTAGCCGTCACGGTAACCGCGATGACGGTGGTCGGAGCTGACCGCATTGCCCACCGCCGCGCCCACCAGGCCGCCCACCAGCGCACCGCCGGAGCCGTTCTGGCTGCCGATCGCGGCGCCCAGCACGGCACCCGCAGCGGTATTGAAGTCGCGGTCGCCGGCGGCAAATGCAGCGGAAGTCGTCGTGGCGGCAACACCCAGCACGATCACACCCAGGAATTTTTTGCTCAACATGATATTTCTCCCTATTTTTCCATTCGGCCGGCCCGATCGGGTTCGATCGTTTGCCGTTGGTATGGGTGTACTTTATCGCAGCCGGTGCAAACCTCCAGTGCCCATACAGATTATTACAAACGAGCATGGCAATGTAACGGTCTGGATACAAAGTCGCGTCAACCGCCCCGCGAGCCGCCCATCCGGACCCATTCGTGGCGCAGCAGACTCATCACGTTTACGTCCTGGTAGCGGCCGTTGATGAAGAAGGCTTCGCGCAGCGTGCCCTCGGTGGTGAAGCCGCATTTCTGCGCCACGCGCACGGAGGCCACGTTCAGCGGGGATGCCAGCACTTCCAGCCGGTGCCACGTGTGGACGCGAAACAGGTGATCCGTCAGCATGCGCAGCGCTTCCGTCGTGTAGCCCTGGCCGGCCAGTTCCTGGTCCAGCAGCCGGTAGCCCAGCTCGCGGCTGGTGGGCGTGCGGCACTTGAAATGGGTGATGACGCCGACGATGCGGTGCGCCTGATCCTCGATGACGAACAGTTCGCTGTCGTCGGTGACGAAGCCGTTCTGCAGGAACTCGCGCCGCATCGCCTCGGGCGACTTGAAGTGTGCCGAAAAATAGTCGCCCCGCGACGGCAGGTCGTTGACGAGCGCCATGAACGTGTTCAGGTCCGTGTTCAGCAGGTGCCGCACGGTGCAGAGAGGTCCCTTCAGCATGGGGCCATCGTAGAACAAGCCCGTATCGAACGCAACGCAAATTAGTTGCTGCCAAACATTGTTAAATCGGCTAAGGTATTGGGTTCCGAGCGCACTCCACTTCACACAGGACGACGAATGAACTTTCGAATTAACCTTGTCAAGCCCGCACTGACCATCCTTGCCGCCAGCCTCGTTGCCGGCGCCGCCCACGCCGCCAGCAACCCGAACGATCCCGCCACGCTGGCGAAGATCCGCGATGCGGCCATGCAGAGCGACTGGGCTTACCAGCGCCTGGAAGACATGACGGACCTGGTCGGCCCGCGCCTGTCCGGCTCCGTCGGTGCCGCGGCAGCCGTCGAACAGGTGGCCGACACGATGCGCAAGCTGGGTGCCAAGGTCACGCTGCAACCGGTCAAGGTGCCGCACTGGGTGCGCGGCGAAGAAAAGGCGCAGCTGGTCGAATACACCGGCCGTCCGCAGGGCGTCACGCAGACGGTGGTGCTGTCCGCGCTGGGCGGTTCCGGCGCGACGCCGGCCGCCGGCCTGACGGCGCCGATCGTCATCATCCGCGACTTCGACGAACTGAAGGCCCGCGCCGCCGAAGTGAAAGGCAAGATCGTGCTGTTCGACGTGGCGTTCGACCAGGGCATGGCCGACGGCGGCCTGGGCGGCGCGGCATACGGCCGCGGCTCGGCGTTCCGCACGCGCGGTCCGGCATTGGCCGCGGACCTGGGCGCCGCGGCAGCGCTGGTGCGCTCCGTCGGCGGCGCCGACTACCGCATCACGCACACCGGCACCACGCGGCTGGAAGACGGCAAGCGCATTCCCGCCGCCGCCGTGACGGCCGAGGATGCGATGCTGATCGCCCGTTTGTCGAAACGGGGCCCCGTGTCGATGAAACTGGTGCTGACGCCGCAGACGCTGCCCGATGCGGACAGCTTCAACGTGATCGCCGACTGGCCGGGCACCGACAAGGCGGACGAATACGTCATCGTTTCCGGCCACCTCGATTCCTGGGACCTGGCCACCGGCGCGAACGACGATGCCACCGGCGTGACGAGCGCGATGGGTGTCGTGGAAACGCTGAAGAAGCTGAACCTGAAGCCGCGCCGGACGATCCGCGTGATCGCGTGGATGAACGAGGAAAACGGCGGCCGCGGCGGCGCCGCCTACCACCAGGTCAACAAGGCGACGATCGACAAGCAGTTCGCCGCGATCGAAAGCGACGGCGGCGTGGCCGGCCGCACGTTCGGCGTGGTAGCCGGCGTGCGCCCGCCATACGACAAGCTGTTCGCGCCGCTGCAGGCCTCGCTGGTGCCGATCGGCGCCGGTGCGCTGACCCGCCGCGACGTGATCGGCGCGGGCGACCTGCACGCGCTGGAAGCGGACGGCGTGCCGAGCTTCATGCCGCTGGTGGACATGAGCACGTACTTCAGCTACCACCACACGCCGGCCGACACGTTCGACAAGGTGAACCCGGATAACCTGAAGCGGCATGTGGCCGTGATGACCGGGTTGACATGGTTCCTGGCCAATATCGATCAGCCGATCGGCAGGGCGCCGGAGCAGTTCAAGTAAGCGAAGGGGACTGTCCCCAGCGGGGACTGTCCCCGGGGTTGATTTTGAATTCGGCGATCTTCAAGCAGAAGATCAACCCCGGGGACAGTCCCTTGCAGGGACGGTCCCCAGCCGCGACAGTCCCCAGGCTACATCGAATCGATCGGTATCCTCAAATACCGCACCCCGTTCGCATCCGGCTCGGGCAACCGCCCGGCATTGATGTTCACCTGGATCGCCGGCAGGATCAGCGTCGGCATCGCCAGCGTCGCATCGCGCTGCGTGCGCATCGCCACGAACTGTTCTTCCGTCACGCCATCGTGCAAATGGATGTTGCGCGCGCGCTGTTCGGCCACCGTGGTCTCCCACGCCGCTTCGCGGCCAGCGGGGGGATAGTCGTGGCACATGAACAGCCGCGTCTCCGGCGGCAGCGACAGCAGCCGCTTGACGGAGCGGTACAGCGTGGCGGCGCTGCCGCCGGGGAAGTCGCAGCGGGCCGAGCCCACGTCCGGCATGAACAGCGTGTCGCCGACGAAGACCGCATCGTCCACCTGGTAAGCCATGTCGGCCGGCGTGTGGCCCGGCACGTGCAGCGCCCGCGCGGTGAGGCGGCCGATCGCAAATTCCTCGTCGGGGGCGAACAGGTGGTCGAACTCCGGCAGCGGGCGGGCCTGGCCGAACAGGTGCGCAAACGCCTTCTGTACCGCGCCGATCTCCGCGCCGATGCCGATCCGGCCGCCCACGTGCTCGCGCAGGTAGGGCGCGGCGGACAGGTGATCGGCGTGCGCATGCGTCTCCAGCAGCCATTCCACGTGCAGGCCGTTCTCACGAACGTAGGCGATGGCGCGGTCCGCCGACGCGGTGGACGTGCGGCCGGACTTCGGGTCGAAGTCGAGCACCGAGTCGAGGATGGCGCACGTGGCGCCGTCGTGCACCACGTAGGTGACGGTCGCCGTGGCGGAATCGAAGAAGGCCTGGATCTGCGGTTTCATGGCTGCGATGGTGGATGGCGTGCGGGCTTCATTATAAGGAACTACGCCGGTCATTGGGCTCAAAGGGGCGGTGGCTCCGTGTGAATGTCGGTCTTGGCCTGCGTGGCATAGCGGCTGCTCAGCGCGGCGCCCAGCGACGACACGACGATCGCCGCGATGGCCAGACCCTGCGTCGTGGTCAGCCGCTCGCCCAGCAGCACAAGGCCCATCAGCGCGCCGATGGCCGGTTCCGCGCTCAGCAACGTGCTGAACGTGTTGGCCGGCAGCCGGCGCAGCGCGATCATCTCGAGCGTGTACGGGATCGCGCTGGAGATGATCGCCACGCCAAGGCCCAGCAGCAGCACGTCCGGCCGAAGCAGCGCGGCGCCGGCCTGCGCGATGCCGACCGGCGCTGCCAGCAGCGCGCCGAGCAGCATGCCCCAGGCGGAGGCGGCGGGACCGTGCTGCGCGCCGGCCCGCTTGCCGGCCAGGATGTAGACGGCCCAGCAGGCGCCGGCCAGCAGGGCCAGCGCGATGCCGCGCCAGTCCAGCGCCGCCGCCGAGTCGCGCAGCGGCAGCAGCATCGCCAGCCCGGCCATCGCCAGCGCGATCCACACGAAATCGATGCGGCGGCGCGACGTGAACACGGCCACCACCAGTGGTCCGGTAAACTCGATGGCAATCGCGATGCCCAGCGGGATGTAGGCCAGCGACGAGTAAAAACTCAGGTTCATCACGCCCAGCGACGCACCGTACAGCACCATCGGCCGCCAGTCCCGGCCCAGCTTCAGCCGCCACGGCTTGAACACGGCGGACAGGATCGCGGCGGCGAAGATCAGCCGCAAGGCCGTCGCACCGGCCGGGCCGATCAGCGGAAACAGCTGCTTGGCCAGCGACGCGCCGGCCGTCAGCGACACGAGCGACAGCAGCAGCGCGGCAAACGGCATCAGTGCGGACAATGGGGAAGAGTGAGCGTGAGCGCCCTGGGAATCGGTCATGCGAACAGCGTGCGATAAAGGTAACGTGCAAGAGTAACATCGAACCGATGCCGGGCGATAGGGCAGGCCATGGCCGTGCTTTCGGCATGGCCCATCCCTGCCGCCCCGTGCTACCATGGCGGCGATGAAAGCGCTGCTCCGTTCACTGTTGCTGTGGTTCCTGCTGGCTGGTGTCCCGTTCCAGGGCTTTGCCGCGGCCACGATGCTGTTCTGCGCGCCGTTGCCGGCGCCGCCGGCGCACGTCGCAATGGACATGAGCCAGCCGCACGACCACGCCGCGATGCTGGCGGCCCAGGCCGTCGGCGACCTTGCTCATCAAGGTCACGACGGTTCCCATCACGGCGACGCTTCCACCGGCCACGCCAAATGCGCCAGCGCCGCCGCGTGCTGCACCGGCGCGCCGCTGGCGCCTTCGCTGTCCGCGGCCATGCCGCCGGCGGATGCGTGCTTTGCCACCGTTCCCTTCGAATCCGCGGCGCCTGCCGCCGTCGACCTGGCGGGCCCCGAGCGGCCGCCGAAGTTCCTCCTCGCCTGAAGCACAGGTCCGGCCATGCGCCGGTTCCGGCCCGCGCCGCGCGCGGGTCGCTCAGTAAGCACGAGGATTTTTATGTACAGAACACTGATGGCGGTGGCGTTATGCCTGACCGCCTGGCCCGCACTCGCCCAATCCGGGGTGGCCGATGCGGAGGCTCCCGTTCCCGCCACCCGCTACGCGTCGCCGCTGGCCGACTACCGGCCGGCCCACGCACCGGCGCAGGCACCTGCCGCCACGTGGCGCGCGGCCAATGAAACCGTCGCAGGGCAAGGCGGCATGCACGCCCATGCGATGCCAAAGAAACACACCATGCCGGCCGAAAAGGACAAGCATAACGACCACATGGCGGCACCGCACGCCGGGGAGCATCACCCATGACCATGCCTGTCACTTTACGTGCGGTGGCGGTGGCCGCCGCGGCGCTGGCGCTGACCGGCTGCGCGAGCTTCACGCCGGATGGCGGCTTCGACGCCGTCAGCCAGGCCACGCAAACCAAAGCGGGTGCGCCGACGAAGCTGCTGCGCAGCGACGACGACCGCCGCGCGCTGGATGCACAGCTGCGCGCGATGCTGGCACAACCGCTGTCGGCCGACGACGCCGTGCGCATCGCGCTGCTGAACAACCGCGGCCTGCAGGCGACCTACTGGGATCTCGGCATCGCCGAAGCGGACCTGGTGCAGGCTGGCCGGCTGCAGAATCCCGCGTTCGGCTACAAGCACACGCGGGGCGGCGGCGACACGGCCATCGAGCGCACGCTGACGTTCAACCTCGTCGGCCTGATCACGGCGCCGCTGGCGACACGGATCCAGGGCCGCATGTTCGAACAGACGAAGCTGCGCGTCACCGCTGAAGCGCTGAAAGTGGCGGCCGACACGCGCCGTGCGTATTACGCGGCGGTGGCCGGCACGCAGGCCGTCGAGTATGCGAAGCAGGTAAGTGCTGCCGCCGACGCCAGCGCGGAGCTGGCCGAGCGGCTGCGCAAAGCCGGCAACTGGAGCCAGTACGACCAGGCGCGCGAGCAGGCTTTCTATGCCGAGGCGATGGCCGGCGTGGCGCGCGCGTCGCAAGCCGCCAACGCTGCGCGCGAACGGCTGACGCGCCTGCTGGGCCTGTGGGGCGACGGCACGCAATTCCGTCTGCCGGATCGGCTGCCGGAATTGCCGGCACAGCCGCGCGACCTGCCGGATGTCGAGCGCACCGCGCTGGCCGAGCGTCTCGATGTGCAGGCGGCCACGCGGGAGACCGAACACACGGCATCCACGCTGGGCCTGACGCGCGCGACGCGGTTCATCAACGTGCTGGAACTGGGCGCCGTGCGCGAATCCGGCGGCGGCGAGCCGAAGGAGCGCGGTTATGAGCTGACGCTGGAAATTCCCCTGTTCGACTGGGGTTCGGCGCGCACCGTGCGGGCCGAGGCCGTGTACATGCAGTCCGTGAACCGGCTGGCCGACACGGCAGCGCATGCGCGCAGCGAGGCGCGCGAAGCCTACGTTGCGTACCGCACCGCCTACGACCTGGCGCGCCATTACCGCGACGTGGTGATCCCGCTGCGCAAGCAGATCTCGGACGAGACGCTGCTGCGCTACAACGGCATGCTGCTCAGTACCTTCGAACTGCTGGCCGACGCGCGCGAGCAGACGACCGCGGTCGCCGCTGCGATCGATGCGCTGAAGGAGTACTGGATGGCCGATGCCGACCTGGAAGCGGCCACCGGCGGGCGCGCGCCTGCCGCCAACGATGAACATGCCGGACACGAACATGGAGCACATCAATGAGCAATTCGAGCTCGATCAATCGCAGATCTTTCCTCTCCGGCGCCGCGCTGCTTGGTGCCGGCCTGGTGAGCCGCGCCGGCGCGGCCGGCCTGCCGGAAGCGCCCGTCCAGGCGTCGGCCGCCACGGCGCCGCCGCTGGTGCCGCCGAACGGCCGGCCGTACAACCCCGTCGTCACGCTCAATGGCTGGAGCCTGCCGTGGCGGATGAAGGACAACGTCAAGGAATTCCACTTGGTGGCCGAACCGGTCGTGCGCGAAATCGCGCCAGGCATGCTGGCCAATCTGTGGGGTTATAACGGCCAGAGCCCCGGTCCGACCATCGAAGTGGTGGAGGGCGACCGCGTGCGCATTTTCGTCACCAACAAGCTGCCGGAGCACACCAGCGTGCACTGGCACGGCCAGATCCTGCCGAACGGGATGGACGGCGTGTCGGGCGTCACCCAGCCGGCGATCAAGCCCGGCAAGACCTTCGTCTACGAATTCGTGGCGAAGCATGCCGGCACGTTCATGTACCACCCGCATGCGGACGAGATGGCGCAGATCGCAATGGGCATGATGGGGCTGTGGATCACGCATCCGCGCGACATCCGCCAGCATGCCGTCGACCGCGACTTCGCCTTCCTGCTGGCCGCCTACGATGTCGAACCGGGCAGCTATACGCCGAAGGTCAACACGATGCTGGACTTTAACCTGTGGACCTTCAACAGCCGCGCCTTCCCGGCGATCGATCCGATGCCGGTGCGACAGGGCGACCGCGTGCGCATCCGCGCCGGCAACCTCACGATGACCAACCATCCGCTGCACATGCACGGCCACACCTTCGAGGTGACGGGCACGGACGGCGGCTGGGTGCGGCCATCGGCCCGCTGGCCGGAAGTGACGACGGACCTTGCCGTCGGCCAGATGCGCGCCATCGAGTTCGTGGCCGACAATCCGGGCGACTGGTCGTTCCACTGCCATAAATCGCACCACACGATGAACGCGATGGGCCACGACGTGCCGACGCTGATCGGCGTCGACCACCGCGGCGTGGCCGAGAAGATCAACCGGCTGGTGCCGGGCTATATGGTAATGGGCGACAAGGGGGGCGCGATGGGCGGCATGCAGATGCCGATTCCGGAAAACACGCTGCCGATGATGACGGGGAAGGGCCAGTTCGGCGACATCGAGATGGGCGGCATGTTCACGCTGCTGAAGGTGCGCAAGGACCAGGCCCGCGGCGACTACAGCGACCCGGGGCCTTACAAGCATCCGCAGGGCACCGTGGCTTACGAGTGGACGGGCGAGGTGCCGCCGGCGCCTTCCGCGCCGGGCATGGCGCCGCTGGCACCGGCTGCCGGGCAGCCGTTGCAGCTGAAGCGGGGTGGCCACGGGCATTGATGGGGGACTGTCCCTGCAAGGGCGGTACGGCGATCCGGCTGTCCCCGGGGTTGCAGTTCGCCTGCATGTCACCAAGGTCAAATGCAACCGAGGGGACAGTCCCCTGCGGGGACAGTCCCCGGCCGGGGCCCAGCGGGGGCGGGCTGGGCCCGTGCTATATTGGCGCCCGATGAAACGCCTGCCCGAACCTCTCCTGCTGCTGCCGTATCTCGGTAAATGGTGCGTGCTCGCGGCGCTGGTGGCGGCGCTGGCGGGCAGTGCTTCCGCCTTCTTTCTGTTTGCGCTCGATGCCGCCACGGCATACCGCGAGCGCCACGCGTGGATCATCTGGCTGCTGCCGGTGGCCGGTTTCGTCGTGGGCTGGATCTACCTGAAGTGGGGCGCCAGCGCCGAGGCGGGCAACAACCTGTTGATCGACGCGATCCACGATGATAAGAAAATGGTCCCGCTGCGCATGGCGCCGCTGGTGCTGGGCGGGACCGTCGTCTCCCACCTGTTCGGCGCGTCGGTCGGCCGCGAAGGCACGGCGGTGCAGATGGGCGGCGCGTTTGCCGACTGGGTGGCACGCACGCTGCGCCTGTCGCCCGCCGAACGGCCCATCCTGCTGATGGCCGGCATCAGCGCCGGTTTTGCTTCCGTGTTCGGTACGCCGCTGGCCGGCGCCATCTTCGGCCTCGAAGTGCTCGTCATCGGCCGCATGCGCTACGAAGCGATCTTTCCCTGCGTGGCCGCGGCGCTGCTGGCGGACCAGATCGGCCTGGCCTGGGGCGTTCACCATACGCATTACCTGATGCATGGCGTGCCGCCAGTGACGGCGTGGACCATTGCCGCCGTCGTCCTGGCCGGCATCGTGTTCGGCCTCGCCGGCCAGCTGTTTGCCGGCACCACGCATGCGCTGTCCGCGTTCGGCAAGCGCCATATTGCCTACGCGCCGCTGCGGCCGTTCATCGGCGGCGCCATCGTGGCATGCGCCGTGTGGGTGCTGGGCACGCAGCGCTACATCGGCCTGGGCATCCCCGTCATCGTCGAGGCATTCGCGCATCCGCTGCCGTGGTGGGACGCGCTGGGCAAGTTCGCCTTTACCGTCGCCTCGCTCGGCAGCGGCTTCAAGGGCGGCGAAGTGACGCCGCTGTTCTACATCGGCGCCACGCTGGGCAACGCGCTGGCGCCGCTGCTGCACCTGCCGTTCGCGATGCTGGCCGGCGTCGGCTTCGTTGCCGTGTTTGCGGGCGCCGCCAATACGCCGCTGGCGTCCACCGTGATGGCGATCGAGCTGTTCGGCCCCGAGATCGGCCCGTATGCGGCGCTGGGCTGCGTGGTCGCGTATCTGTTCTCGGGCCACGCCGGTATCTACCGCGCCCAGCGCGGCACGAAGGACCTGGTCGACGTCAGCCGCGCGGATCCTTGAGCGGCGCCAGGCCGTCATCCGCATCGAGCCGCGCCAGCAGCCGGCGCGCATCGAACGGCGCGTGCACCTTGATGTCGTTGTCGAAGTAGCAGAAGATGTCGCGGCTGGCCCGCTTGGGCGGGGCGGCGTCGAGAATCAGTTTCGCATCCTTCGGCTGCCCGCCCGTCGTCCATGCGCGAATCCTGCTGGCCCAGTCATCCAGCGCTTCATCCGTATAACCGCCGGCGTACAGTTCCTTCTCGCCGTGCAGCCGCAGGTAGACGAAGTCCGCCGTCACATCTTCGAAATCGGGCCACTTGCCGGCCGTGTCGGCGATCACCAGCGCCACCTTGTACTTGCGCAGCAGCTTGACGAAGGCGGGATCGTTGAAGCTCTCGTGGCGGATCTCCATCGCGTGGCGCACCTTGCGCTTTGCATCCGCTTCGAGGAAGGCGCGGTCGTTCATCCGCGGCTCGTGCTTGCGCGCCAGTGCCAGCGCCGCATGCGAGTCGTGCGGCAGCAGGCTGAGAAAATGTTCGACCAGTTCCGCATCGAACCTGAAGTTCGGCGGGAACTGCCACAGGAACGGCCCCAGTTTCTCGCGCAACGCCAGCACGCCGGACGCGAACACATTGGCCAGCGGTCCTTCCGGCTCCCGCAGCCGCCGCGTGTGCGTGATGTAGCGATTGCCCTTGTGCGAGAAGACAAAGCCTTTCGGCGTGGCGTCGTACCACTCCTGGTAGCTCTTGGGCCGCTGCAGCGCGTAGAACGAGCCGTTGATCTCGATGGACGGCAGCGCGCGCGACGCGTATTCCAGCTCGCGCTTCTGTGCCAGGTCGGCGGGGTAGAACACCTTGCGCCACGGTTCGTAGCGCCAGCCGGAGATGCCGATGCGGATATGTGCCATCGCCCGAGTATAGGCGGGCTGACGAGTCCGTGGCGCGAGACTGCGCTAGTGCGGCGCGAACAGCTCCCGCACGTCGGCCGGCGGGGCGCGGTGGTGCCAGGTGCGCAGCAGGTCTTCGATGCCTTCGGCCGGCAGCGCGGAGCTGAAGTACCAGCCCTGCACGCAGTAGGCATGCTGGTGGCGCAGCCAGTCCAGGTCTTCCACGCGTTCCAGGCCCTCGCACAGCAGCTCGGCATCGGACACCTCCGCCACGCCCTGGATCAGCCGGAACAGGCTGGCCGTGACGGCGCTGTCGGCCACGCCGTGGACGAAGCGGCGGTCCACCTTCAGCCGGTCGAACGGCAGGCTGCCAATGGCATCGAGATTCGAATAACCGATGCCGAAATCGTCGATCGCGATGCGCGCGCGGCGTTCGGCCATCTTGCCGAGGATGGTCTCGGCGTGGACGGGGTCGATCATCAGCGTACCCTCCGTGATTTCAAGCACGAGCTGTTCACCGGGCAGGCCGGAGTAGGACAGGGCATCGTCGAGTACTTCCAGGAATTTGTCGTTGCGGAACTGGCGGGGGCTGATATTAACAGAGATGTACAGCGGCCGTTTGGCGGCCTCCTCGAATTGGCGGATCTGCACGCAGGCGGCCTTCAGCGCCCAGGCGCCCAGCAGATTGATCAGTCCGTTGGTTTCCGCGATGGGCACGAAGCGGGCCGGCGGCACCATGCCCAGCGTCGGGTGCTTCCACCGCATCAGCGTCTCGAATCCTTCGATCTCGCGGGTGCGCGCATCGACGATGGGCTGGTAATACAGCATGAACTCGCCCTCGCGGACGGCCTGGAACATGGCCGCCTCCAGCGAGATATCGTGCTCGGTCGGGCCGTTATGGCGCGGGCTGTAGACGACGCAGCGGGCCTTGCCCGTTTCCTTGGCGCGCGACATCGCCGCGTCGGCCAGCGCGACGAGGCGGATCTCGTCCTCGGCATGCTGCGGATAGACCGACACGCCGATCGAGGCGCCCACATAGATGGTGTGCTGGTCGATCTCGAAAGGCGACTGCAGCGTGGCCAGCAAACGCCCCGTGACGAGCCGGATCTGCTGCTCGGTGAAGGTGCCCGGCAGCACCGCCACGAATTCGTCGCCGCCCACGCGGGCCAGCGTGTCGCTGTCGCGCAGCGTCTTGCGCAGCCGCGTCGCGGCCATCTTCAGCACCGCGTCGCCGATCGGGTGGCCGAGGCCGTCGTTGACTTTCTTGAAGCTGTCGAGGCCGATCGTGGCCACCGAAAAGCCCTGGCCGGAGCGGCGCGCCTGGGCGATCGTCATGCGGATGCGGTCCGTCAGCAGCAGCCGGTTCGGCAGTTCGGTCAGCGCATCGTGCGTGGCCATGTGGCGCAGCCGTTCTTCGGTGGCATGCTGGACGGTCAGGTCGCGGCCGACGACGAGCACTTCCGGCACGCCGCCGCCGTTGGTGTAGCAGGACATGCGCAGTTCGAACCACACCTCGCTGTCGCCGGTGCGCAGGCGGGCATCCACGCGGGTAACGCCCTGCGATTGCGCCAGCTCGGCCAGCGCCGCCTTCAGCGCTGCCTGGTCGCGGTCGCAGACGAGCGCCGGCAGCGTCTGGCCTTCCAGCGGGGCGGCATGGCCGATCAGCGAGGCGCTGCGGCGGCTGGCATACAGGATTTGTCCGAGCAGGTTCAACCGGAAGACGATGTCGCCGGCCTCTTCAAGCATACCGTCGTATGCGTGCCGGTATTCGCCCGGCGTGGCTGTGGTGGAACTGGAAAGCATTATAAATGCTCGATCTTTCTATTTATGCATGCGAAGTCATGCCCCGCAGAAACCGATGGTCAAGCCAGAGGGGAATGTATCACTTCGGAGGCATTAAAAACATGAAAAACGGCAATAATCAGCAGTGTTGCTTGAAAAAATGTTGCGCTGCTTCATTAAAACTTCGGCTTTAGGCGTTTGTATGCAGTCCGGTGCCGCCGCTTGAAGCGCGGCCGGCTTTCCGCTAGGCTGATCCGACAACATGCTCCCGGAGACAACGATGAACCGCTACGACACGCACGAGGTGTTCAACCAGGTTGCACCGTTCGCCAATGTCAACCTGTTTGCCTGCGACAGGGCGCTGCGCGAGGCGCTGGAACGGGAGAGGGCCGGCGCGGCCGCGGGGTCGCTGGAAGCACTGGGAGCCACGCTCGGACGCGCCGAAACGCTGGATCTGGCGCGCCTGGCAAACCGCAATCCGCCCGTGCTGCACAACTTCGACAGCCGGGGCCGCCGCATCGACGAGGTGACCTTTCATCCGGCCTATCATCAGCTGATGGACTTGGGACTGGGCGCAGGGCTCGCCGCCGGCGCCTGGGACGGGACGCCGAACGGGCATCTGCTGCACGCTGCGATCCTGTTCCTGACGGGGCAGGCGGATTCGGGGACCAGTTGCCCCATGACCATGACCTACGCCTCGGTCGCGGCGCTTCAGGCCGATCCGGCCGTGGGCGATCCGTGGATCGGGGGCGTGCTGTCCGGCCGTTATGACCCTGCGGTGCGTCCGGCGAGCGAGAAGGCGGGCGTGACGCTCGGCATGGCCATGACCGAGAAGCAGGGCGGCACGGACGTGCGCGCCAACACCACGCGCGCCGAGCCGGTTGGCGAGGACGGCTGGTATTCCCTGACCGGGCACAAATGGTTCTGTTCGGCGCCGATNNCGCATCGACGAGGTGGAATTCCACCCGGCCTGGCATGCACTGATGGGCCTGCTGATCGGCGCGGGAGCGCATGCCTCGCCGTGGGAGGGCAGCGAGCCGGGTGCGCAAGTGGCGCGGGCCGCCCGGTACATCCTGTTCGGCCAGGTGGAAAACGGCGCCCAGTGCCCGGTCACGATGACCTATGCCAGCGTGCCGGCGCTGCGGCAATCGCCGTGGCTGGCGGCGCGGTGGCTGCCGAAAATCCTGTCGCGCGACTACGATCCCCGGCCGTTGCCGGTCGAACAGAAGCGCGGTGCACTGATCGGCATGGGCATGACGGAAAAGCAGGGCGGCAGCGACGTCACGACCAACACCACGCGCGCGGAGCCGCTGGCGGATCGCGCGCCCGGCTCCATCTGGCGCATCACCGGCCACAAATGGTTCTTCTCCGTGCCGCAGAGCGACGCGCATCTGATCCTCGCGCAAAGCGGCAGCGGCTTAAGCTGCTTCTTCCTGCCGCGTCTGTTGCCGGACGGCACGCGCAACGCCATTCGCCTTGAGCGGCTCAAAGATAAGCTGGGCAACCGCGCCAACGCCAGCAGCGAAGCNNGCTCCGACGTGCGCAGCAACACCACGCGGGCCGAGCCATTGCTGCCCGGCGAAGCGCGCGCATTGTTTGGCGAAGATGTCGGCGAGGTCTACCGGCTGGTCGGCCACAAATGGTTTTTCTCGGCGCCGCAATGCGATGCCCACCTCGTGCTGGCGCAGA
>DKJA01000195.1:0-28173 GCA_002454505.1 Oxalobacteraceae bacterium UBA6704 | reverse complement strand
TCCTGCCGGACGGCAGCCTGAACCAGGTGCGCGTGCAGCGGCTGAAGGACAAGCTGGGCAACCGGTCGAACGCCTCGTCCGAAGTGGAGTTCACCGGCGCGTGCGGCCACCTGCTGGGCAGGGCCGGCCGGGGCATCCCGACGATCCTCGAGATGGGCAGCCACACCCGGCTCGACTGTGTTCTGGGCACGGCCGGCATCATGCGCGCCGCGCTGACGCATGCGCTGCACCATGCGCGTCATCGCCAGGCATTCGGCAAGCCGCTGGCGGAGCAGTCGCTGATGCGGAACGTGCTGGCCGACCTGGCGCTGGAATCGGAGGCTGCGACGGCGTTCGCGCTGCGGCTGGCGCGTTGCTTCGATCATCCGGACGATCCGGCCGAGGCGATGCTGGCCCGCATCCTGACACCCGCCGGCAAGTACTGGATCTGCAAGCGCGGCCCGGCGTTCGGGGCGGAAGCAATGGAGGTACTGGGCGGCAGCGGTTATATAGAAGACAGCGCGACGGCGCGGCTGTACCGGGAACTGCCCGTCAACTCGATCTGGGAGGGCTCCGGCAACGTGATGTGCCTGGACGTGCTGCGCGCGTTCGCGAAATCGCCGGCGGCAGCCGAAGCGCTGCTGGCGGAGCTGGGGTTGGCGGAAACGTCGAATGCGGCGTACGCGCAGCATGTGCAGCTGCTGCGGGACGATCTGGCGCACGCGCCCGCCGATGAGTTCGGCGCGCGCGTGCTGGCCGAGCGCATCGTGCTGGCGGTGCAGGCTGGGCTGCTGTTGCGGCATGCGCCGGAGGCGGTATCTGCCGCTTTCGTGGCGTCGCGTCTCGCCCGTGCGCCGGGCGGCGCCTTCGGTCGATTGCCTGAGGGAATCGATTGCGTCGCCATCATCGCGCGGGCGCTGCCGCAAGCATGAGTTTTTTACAGCTTTCATGGACAGCGCGCGTGCCGGGCTGGGATAATGCGGCATACACACCGTCCGCAATTAGGAAATATGAAACAAGATCCGCGCTTCCCGAACCTGTTTATCACCGACCACCCGCTGATCCAGCACAAGCTGAGCCACATGCGCGACAAGACGACGTCCACGCGCACGTTCCGCGAGCTGCTGAAGGAAATCACGCTGCTGATGGGTTACGAGATCACCCGCGACCTGCCGCTGACCACGCGCGAAATCGAAACGCCGATGGCGACGATCGATGCGCCCGTCATAGCCGGCAAGAAACTGGCCGTGGTGCCGATCCTGCGCGCCGGCATCGGCATGAGCGATGGCCTGCTGAACCTGGTGCCATCGGCACGCGTGGGCCACATCGGCGTGTTCCGCGATCCGGAAACGCATCAGCCGGTGGAATACCTGGTGCGGTTGCCGGACCTGGTCGACCGCATCTTCATCCTGTGCGATCCGATGGTGGCCACGGGTAATTCGGCCGTGCACGCGGTGGACGTGCTGAAGAACCGCGGCGTCACGGACGAGCAGATCATCTTCCTCGCGCTGGTCGCGGCACCGGAGGGCATCGAGGTGTTCCAGAAGGCGCACCCGGGCGTCAAGATCTACTGCGCGTCGCTGGACTCGCACCTGAACGACCATGCCTACATCATGCCGGGCCTGGGCGACGCGGGCGACCGCATCTTCGGCACCAAGTAACGCCATGGCCACGCCCGTCGATCCGGCATACCGTGCGCAACTGGCGGCGCTCGGCGAACGCTATGCGGCCAGCATCCCCGAGCGGATGAATGCCATTGCCCAGGCACTTGCCGCGGCGGGCACCGATCCCGACCGGGAAGCGCTGGAAGGCGTGCACCACGGCCTGCACGTGGTGGCCGGCTCGGCCGGATCGTTCGGCTTCCCCGTGCTCGGCACGGAAGCGCGCCGGCTCGAGCAGATCGTGCGCGGCCTGCTGGGCGGCCAGTCGGGCTGGGCGGAACTCGTTCCGCAGATCGAAACGTATCTGGCCTGGGCGGCTGTTGATCCCAAATCGACAACATATCCTTCGCACGATTGATATTTCTCAAACGGCATGTTGGGATATTGTCTATAGTTACATACATGCCGAACGAAGCTGCTGGGCAGAGGGTGTGCAAGAGTGTGTGCAAGGATGTGTAGACGTTGAACAAGCAGCCGTGGCGAAAGTTTTTACGCAGGATACGTCCCGGATGCAACGTAGTTGTCGGTCAGTGGTTCGCCATCAGGCTTTTTCCCACAGGTTGTCAGCGTAAATCGGAATAATCGGCATTTTTGCCGATTTTGGCGGCATTCCATGTCGCAATAAATGTTCTTCCTATCACTCCAAGCCCGGCAGTAGCAATTATTTTCGTGAAAATGTGCCGAAAACGTGCCGCACGACGTACTTTTGGCGCTGCATTCGGTATAATGCGGGATCGTTTAGATTCAGGGGCAGTGGGGCAGGTTGCCATTGATACCTTAGTTTCGAACGATATCACGGGCGCAAGCTCATTTAACTGTAATAGGAATTGTAATGGCAACTGGTATCGTAAAATGGTTCAATGATTCGAAGGGTTTCGGCTTCATCACCCCTGACGAAGGCGGCGAAGATCTGTTCGCTCACTTCTCGGCTATCCAAAGCGCCGGCTTCAAATCGCTGCAAGAGAACCAACGCGTATCTTTCGACGTGACCGCTGGCCCTAAAGGCAAGCAAGCGTCGAACATTCAGCCGCTGTAATACGCTGGATCTAACGATCAAAAAATCCTCGGGTTCCGAGGAT
Organism: Oxalobacteraceae bacterium UBA6704; assembly: GCA_002454505.1. Classification (GTDB taxonomy): domain Bacteria; phylum Pseudomonadota; class Gammaproteobacteria; order Burkholderiales; family Burkholderiaceae_D; genus Rugamonas. The sequence continues at coordinate 25,454 of DKJA01000195.1, read as the reverse complement.
TTTTTTTCGCCTGAAGCTTTTCCTCCGGCATCGTTTGACAGCACGGCCGGGCCGCCTATTTGGCGGGAAGCTGCCGTGCGGCGCATATTCGCCGCGCCAGTGCGTCACGCGCTGTTGCCCGGTCTGCCCTTGCCCCAATAGCCCGGCTGCGCATAGGCGCGCCGCAGCGCATCGACAAAGACGCGGATCCGCAGCGGCAAATGCCGTCGCTGCGCAAATACCGCGTAGATATCGTTGCCCGGCGCGGCGAGTTCGTCGAGTACTGGCACCAGCCGGCCCGCCTCGATATCGCCGCCCACTTCCCACATCGACCGCCACGCCAGCCCTTTGCCGGCCAGTACCCAGTCGTGCAGCACGGCGCCGTCGTTGCAGCTCATATTGCCCGCCACTTTCAGCGTGACCGTCTTGCCGCCATCGCGGAACGACCAGCCCCGCTGGCTGCCTTCGCTGCTGATCGCCATGCAGTTGTGCCGGGCCAGGTCGGCCAGCGTCTTCGGCGTGCCGTGCCGTTTCAGGTATGCAGGCGTCCCGACGACGACGCGGCGGTTGTCCGCCAGCTTCACGCTGACGAGATTCGAGTCGTCCATCGCGGCGATGCGGATGGCCACGTCGATGCCTTCGCCGATCAGGTCGACGACGCGGTCGTTCAGGTTCAGCGTCACCGTCACGTCGCGATGTTCCGCCAGCAGCGACGGAATCAGCGGCGCCACGTGCTGCCGGCCGAACCCCGCCGGGGCCGACACCAGCAGGTGGCCGGTGGCGCGCGCGCTGCGTTCCGACACGGCCGCTTCGGCGCTTTCCAGGTCGGACAGGATGCGCTGGCAATCTTCCAGGAACGCCGTGCCTTCCTCGGTGAGCGCCAGGCGGCGCGTGGTACGCTGGAGCAGCTTGACGCCCAGCCGCTGCTCCAGCGCATCGAGCCGGCGGCCGATCACGGCCGGCGCAATGCCTTCCGCCCGGGCCGCGGCCGACAGGCTGCCCCGGTTGACGACTTCGACGAAGGTGGCGATCTGCTTGAACTGGGCCATGGTTTCCGATTTTCGCTTATGACTAAACTGCACAGATGAAGTGATTATAAGTCTTGTTTAGTGACCTATTTAATCAATATACTCAGACCATCATTCAGCGCACAACCGAAGGAGACCGCAATGAGCATCACGCTACCGGCAGGGATGGAAATCAGGGGCGAGATCGCGCCCGGCTACGAGCGCGTACTGACGCCGGAGGCGCTGGCGCTCGTGGCGAAACTGTCGCGCGAGTTCGAGCCGCGCCGCCAGGAACTGCTGGCCGCCCGCGTCATCCGCGCGCAGAAACTGGATGCGGGCGAGCGTCCCGACTTCCTGGCCGAGACGGCTCACGTGCGCGCCGGCGACTGGCAGGTGGCGCCGATTCCGCCGGCACTGCAATGCCGCCGCGTGGAAATCACCGGCCCCGTCGACCGCAAGATGGTCATCAACGCGCTCAATTCCGGCGCGGACAGCTACATGACCGACTTCGAGGATTCCAACACGCCGAACTGGTTCAACCAGATCACCGGCCAGCTGAACATGATCGATGCCGTGCGCAAGACGATCACGCTGGAACAGAACAACAAGTCGTACAAGCTCAACGAGAAGACGGCCACGCTGGTGGTCCGCCCGCGCGGCTGGCACCTCGATGAAAAGCATGTGCTCGTCGATGGCCAGCGCGTTTCCGGCGGCATTTTCGATTTCGCGCTGTTCATGGTGCACAACGCGCGCGAGCAGCTGGCGCGCGGCGCCGGCCCGTATTTCTACCTGCCGAAGCTGGAATCGCACCTGGAAGCGCGGCTGTGGAACGAGATCTTCGTGCTGACGCAGGACGAGCTGGGCCTGCCGCAAGGCACCATCAAGGCGACGGTGCTGATTGAAACCATCCTGGCAGCATTCGAGATGGACGAGATCCTGTACGAGCTGCGCGAGCACAGCGCCGGCCTGAACGCGGGTCGCTGGGATTACATCTTCAGCTGCATCAAGAAATTCAAGCTGGACAAGGAGTTCTGCCTGGCCGACCGCCCGAAAGTGACGATGACGGCACCGTTCATGCGCGCCTACGCTCTGCTTCTGCTGCAGACGTGCCACAAGCGCGGCGCCCCGGCGATCGGCGGCATGTCGGCGCTGATTCCGATCAAGAACGATCCGGAGAAGAACGAGACGGCGATGGGCGGCGTGCGCACCGACAAGGCACGCGATGCCACCGATGGCTACGACGGCGGCTGGGTGGCCCATCCGGGCCTCGTCGACCTGGCGATGACGGAGTTCACCAAAGTGCTGGGCGACGCGCCGAACCAGTTCAACAAGCAGCGTCCCGACGTACAGGTGACTGCCGCCGACCTGCTGAACTTCCAGCCGGAAGCGCCGATCACGGAAGCGGGCCTGCGCTACAACATCAACGTGGGGATCCACTACCTGGGCAGCTGGCTGGGCGGCAATGGCTGCGTGCCGATCCACAACCTGATGGAAGATGCGGCCACGGCGGAAATCAGCCGTTCGCAAGTGTGGCAGTGGATCCGTTCGCCAAAGGGCGTGCTGGACGACGGCCGCAAGGTCACCGCCGACATGGTGCGCGCCATGACGGCCGAGGAACTGCCGAAAGTAAAGGCAGCCGCGCCGGACGGCAGCAGCCCGAACTACGAGCGGGCCGCGCAGATCTTCGAACAGATGTCCACGTCGGAATCGTTTGCCGAATTCCTGACGCTGCCGCTGTACGAGGAAATCTAGTCCGCCCGCCGGGCCAGCACGGGACGCGCCAGGAAATCCTTCAGGCGCGCCTCGTCGATGCGGTGGCCGGCAATGCGGCGCAGCAGCAGGTCGATGCGGTCGCCGCCCCAGAACAGCTCGCCCTGGTAAGTGAAGGTCGGCACGCCGAACACGCCGGCCGCGATGGCGGCGTCGGTGGCGTCGATCAGTTCCTGCTTCACTTCCGGCGTGTTCGCCGCACCCTGCAAGGCCGCGCCGTTCAGATCGCATTCGGCCGCCAGCTGCATCAGCACGGCCGGATTCGACAGGTCCAGCCCCCGTTCCCAGCAAGCCTGCGACAGCATGAAGGTAAACCGCTTCAGGCTCGTGGCCGACTTGATCGCCTTGCACATGCGCAGCGCCAGCAGTGGATTGAACGGATGGCCGGGCGGGCCGCGGAACTCCAGGCCCTGCGCCGCGGCGATGCGCATCACGTCGCGCGCCATCACCTCGCGCTTGGCGGGAATCTCCGCCGGACCTTTCAGGCCGTGCGCCTTCAGCAGGCCGGCAAACAGCACCGGCTCCATCTCGAGGTGGACACCGGCCGCCTCGATGCGGGCGATCTGCTTGGTGGCCAGCCACGCATAGGGGCTGATCGGGTCATAGTAAAACCGTACGATCTCCATACCTGTTCCTGTCAAAAATGGTTTTTCCATTCGCGCAGTGCGGCAAACACGGCCACCGGTGCCGCATCGGCGGCCACCTTGCCGGCCTGCGCCAGTTGCTGCGCGATGGCCGTCTCGCGATAACGGATAAAAGGATTCGTTGCCCGTTCCAGCGCGATGGTGCTGGGCACAGTCGGCTCGCCCCGCTCGCGTTTTGCCGCTTCCGCCGGCACGCGTGCACGCAGCGCCTCGTTGGAAGGTTCGACCGCCAGGGCAAAGCGCAAGTTCGACAGCGTGTACTCGTGCGCGCAAAATACCTGGGTGGCGGGCGGCAGCGCGGCGAGCTTGTCCAGCGATGCGGCCATCTGCGCCGGCGTGCCTTCGAACAGCCGGCCGCAGCCGCCGGCAAACAGCGTGTCGCCGCAGAACAGCCAGGGCGCCGCGCCGTTGCGCACGTAGGCGATGTGGCCGAGCGTGTGGCCGGGCACGTCGAGCGCCGCCAGGTCCAGGTGGAGGCCCGGCACCGTCAACTGGTCGCCTTCGCCCAGCGGATGCGTAACCACGGCGATACCGTCATGGCGGGGGCCGAACACGGGCACATCGTAATGCTGCAATAATTGCGGCACGCCACCGATATGGTCAGCATGATGGTGGGTGAGTAAAATGGCAGTGAGGGTCAGGCCACGGCTGCGCAGCGCGGCCAGGACCGGCTGGGCATCGCCGGGGTCCACAACAGCCGCATGCGTGCCGTCATGAATCAGCCACAGATAGTTGTCGTTGAATGCCGGAACGGCCAGGACGCTCAATGCGGGGTTTGGTATCAGAGGTTTGCTCATTGCTTCAAAAAGGAACGCATGGATAGCGCCACATCCGAAAAATCCATTATAGCGCTGGACAACTGGCTGCAGACGCCGGCCGGCAGCTACGTGCGCGCTTGGGAGCAAAGCCGGCTCGACGCGCTCACCGCGGACATCTTCGGCTACAACGCCGTGCAGATCGGCATGCCGCAGCTGGACGCGCTGGCGGCCAGCCGCATGCCGCACCGCTGGCTCGTCGATACGCATGCGCGCCCCGGCGTTGCCGGCGCCGCGCGGCAGATTGCGCTGACGGCCGATGCAACGGAACTGCCGTTCCCGGCGCAAAGCCTGGACCTGGTGATCCTGCCGCATGTGCTGGAAATTTCCGCCGACCCCCACCAGGTGCTGCGCGAGGTCGAGCGCGTGCTGATTCCCGAAGGCCAGCTGATCATCTGCGGCTTCAATCCGGCCAGCCTGTGGGGGCTGCGGCAGATGCGGGGCAGGGTGATCGGCTCGCGTTACCTGCCGCAGGCGGAACTGATCTCTATGCCGCGGATGAAAGACTGGTTAAAATTGCTGAACATGGGCGTCAGTCACAGCCACTTCGGCTGTTACGCGCCCGCCTGCCGCACGGAACACTGGCTGGCGCGCTATGCGTTCATGGACCGTGCCGGCACCCGCTGGTGGCCGTACTTCGGCGCCGTCTACATGGTGCAGGCGATCAAGCGCGTCAAGGGAATGCGCCTGATCGGCCCGGCCTGGAGCAAGAAATCGGCGAAGGCCCCGGTGGCCGTCCCCGCAACGAACAAACACAAGGAACATGGATAAAGTCGAAATTTTTACCGACGGCGCGTGCAAGGGCAATCCCGGCACCGGCGGCTGGGGCGCGCTGATGGTGGCGGGCGAAGCGGAAAAGGAACTGTTCGGCGGCGAGCTGAACACCACCAATAACCGGATGGAGCTGCAGGCCGTCATCGAGTCGCTGAACGCGCTGAAACGCCCGTGCGACGTGACGCTGCACACGGACAGTCAGTACGTCCAGAAAGGCATCAGCGAATGGATCCACGGCTGGAAGATCCGCGGCTGGAAAACCGCGGCCAAGGAACCGGTCAAGAATGCCGACCTGTGGCAGGCGCTGGACATCGCCCAGTCCGTCCACAAGGTGGACTGGCGCTGGGTGCGCGGCCACAACGGCCATCCCGGCAACGAACGGGCCGACATGCTGGCCAATCGGGGCGTCGAGCTGGTCCGCCGCAAGTAGTTTGCCTTTTCCTCCGCCGCGCTTTGCTATACTGCGCGGCTGTTTCACGTAGATATAGAACACCATGCGCCAGATCGTCCTCGATACCGAAACCACCGGCATCAACCCCAAGCTGGGCAACCGCGTCATTGAAATCGGCTGCGTCGAGCTGGTCGACCGCAAGCTCACCGGCAACAACTTCCACCGCTACATGAACCCGGACCGCGAGTCGGAAGAGGGCGCGCTGAACGTGCACGGCCTGACCACCGAATTCCTGGCCGACAAGCCGCGCTTCCACCAGATCGTCGACGAGCTGCGCGAGTACATCCAGGGCGCCGAAGTCATCATCCACAACGCGCCGTTCGACCTGGGCTTTCTGAACCACGAATTCAAGGCACTGAATCTGCCCGCCTTCGACGAGCACATCGGCGGCGTCATCGACACGCTGGTGCAGGCCAAGGAAATGCGCCCCGGCAAACGCAACTCGCTGGACGCGCTGTGCGACCACTTCGGCATCTCCAACGCCCACCGCAAGCTGCACGGCGCACTGCTCGATGCGGAGCTGCTGGCCGACGTCTACCTGGCGATGACGCGCGGCCAGAACAGCCTGGGCATGGACATCGAAGAGGAAGTCGTCGCCACCGGCATCGACCTTGAACAGGTGGCGCTGGCCGAAATCCTCGTCGTGCGCGCCGCAGCAAACGAAGTAACGGCACACGAAGAATTGTTAAATGGCCTCGACAAGGCCGTGAAGGGCACGTGCGTCTGGCGGACGGCCGCCGTTTAAACTTTTTCCAGTTTCGTTGCTTGACGATGCGCAACCCGGCACCTATAATAGTGCCTTCTTCGGGAGGTTAGCTCAGGGGTAGAGCACTGCATTCACACTGCAGGGGTCGCAAGTTCGAAACTTGCACTTCCCACCAAGGATTCGTTTGAAATCAAAGGCTTACAACATGTGTTGTAGGCCTTTTTTGTTTCTGGCTGGAATAGTACGGAAAAAGTCCGGAAAATTGCGGCGGACCGCGGCGGATTTCGTTGGATTCGATGTCCCAAGTCGTTGCCGGGTCTCCCCGTGTTGATTCCGCGGACGAGTCTGTCCGCGGACGTAGCGGTTTGCAGAAATTTTGGGCTGCAACTGGCGCGTCGCGGCGTCCTGTGTAAAAACTTGGAGAGTCGTTCGCATCCACTACGACAACGGGGCCCGATGCCGGCTCAGGGCGCGTGCAGCTCCACGAATTCGCGCCATTCCGGGCTGGCTTTGTATTCGTCCAGGTAGCGCAGTCGCTCCTCCGTGGTTGCGGCCAGCCAATACGGCAAGAAAAACCAATCCCACCAGTACGCCATCGAGCCCTGAAGGCTGCCCACCGCCTCTGGGTCGATCTCGGGGAAGACGATCCAAGGCGGGGGAGGGTGCAGGTCCAATCCATCGATCTTGCCGAGCAAGGCGCCCGAGTTCGTCACGATGGTCGCGACCGCCCCCCCAAATTCGGGCCTCAGAGAGAAATGCGCCGCCTTGGCCCCATTGTTGGCGGATCCCTCCTGGAACAACCCGTCGGACACCGATCCGAACTCGGAGGAGATCGCCCTCGCGACGCGCGCCGCGTCCTCCAGGCCCACCATGAATTCAGTCCGGTAGGCGTGGACGCCTTGATCGCCCAAGAAAACTTTGGGTGGGAACGCAGCAAGACTGGACGTCGCCTCCAGCGCCGAGGCCGAATACGTGCTGATCAACTCGTTGATGGGCTTCGCCCCCCCCACCAGCGCCGCGATTTTTTTGAACAATCCCATGCGCGCCTCAGTTCTTGTCAATGTGGTCGGCGACCCAGTCAGCCCCGGGCTTGCCCCGGCTGTTGAACTTGAGCCCGATCCGAATTCGATGGTGTCGGTGAATTGGCTGGCGATGAGCAATGCGCCGCATGACGTCTTCATGCCCTCGACGGCGATGATGATACCAATCATGTGGTGTCGTCGCCTTTCAACTGCTGGCGACTTTATTTCGCCATCCCGGCGGACTTGATGTCGCCACGATGCTCGGCGAGCTGAATGACATGGTGCCCGAGTTTCTTGCCTGTTCGCCGAGGCTGGATGGCTGGCTCCTCAAGGCAATACCCCGGCCGAGGCATTGCTCTACGATGTTTTTGGTCGCGTGGGCCCGACGACGTCAGCCATTGCTGTGCTGACTGAATTCCTGAAACATGACGTCGATCCACGCATCGTCAGCATGTGGAACGGTCGCGAAGCCAACGAAGGTGCATCTGTTCAGTACGTTGGCCGTCCGCCACCAGAGAGACGGGCACGGTGATACTGCGTGCAAAGCCTCACGCATTTACCGACGATTGAAAGCTGACCGCAGAGCTGGTTCGTAAATGCGCTGAGCTATGACGTCCCACGACTTTGGCGGTTGAATCGGCGCGTCATTTTGAAACGTCTTCAAGGACCGTCCCGGCGTGGGGCGGATGATGTTCTTGCCGAGGGTGCTCACCAGCCGGCAAGTGCCCGAAGCCCGCGCCCTTGTGCCGGTGCCAGGGGCAGGGGAGGAGCAGATCGGTACCATCATCGTCAGCGTCACCGATGCGCCGTTTTCGGATGGGAACCCGGACTACGTCAAGATCTTCAACGCCATCGAAATCCGGCTGGTCGATCAGGACTTGTTGCCTCGATACGTGGATCTCTGAACCGTCACCAGTCATGGGTGGTGTCGCGGCAGCGTTAAGGCGTGGCCGCGTTCTCGACTCCAACCAAGCGTAGCACGTGAGAGCATTGACCAGCCGCAAGACCTCGGCTACAATCACGCCTCTTCGGGAGGTTAGCTCAGGGGTAGAGCACTGCATTCACACTGCAGGGGTCGCAAGTTCGAAACTTGCACTTCCCACCAGGATTCGTTTCAGAAAAGGGTTGCACAGATCAGTGCAACCCTTTTTTGTTTCCGACACGTCAAAGAGCATGGCCCGGCTGCCTGAATCCTATCGGATGTACTTGCCCCTTCATTGGCGAGCTTGATCATTCGAGATGCCGCTGCAAACCGATTTTTTTCAGACGATGCTGCGTTCAGCAAAGTCTCTCGCAGGTGCCGGGCTTCAAGTCTGCAGAGTCTGCGTCATGGCACATTGGCGTATGCGCCTTTGCCATATCATTGCGCACGCCATCTTGGCGGAAACTTCACGGAGCACCTGGACCCATGCTCATTTACATCGACCCGGCGATGCTGGTCAAGCCGGAATGGCAATCGCTGAAGAAGTTCTTGCGTAACCCTTTCAGCGAAGAGAGCTGCCAACGGGTCGATGCACAATTGCCGCAACTGGCCCGGGCTTATCGCGCGATGGCGCAGACACGGGGAACCTGGGTGGGAGGCTTGCCGGCTTCGCAAGTCGGCAACGCAAATGACGTATTCAAGCAAACAGCTGCAATCGGGCGGCGGCGTTTGCCGCTGGTGCCGGAAGAGACCGTGATGGCCCAGATCGTCCTGCTTGAAGAAGTGCTGCGCGACGATGCTGCCCTGAATCACAAGCGCACAGGCTCACAGGACAAGGTGATGCTCGACCGACCGATGCCCCGTCTCGACGCCGGTGCCAGTCGCGTCGCGTTGCAGGCGACTGCGCTTCATGAAGCGGCATTCCTGGCGTTGGCTGGATTGTTTGAAATCCGCAGGAACGGCAGGCTGATCGAATTTACCCTCACGCCCCTCGGCATCGAGTGCTTGCGGAACCGCCTGGTGACCGCAACCATGCAGAAACAAACGGAAGCGATGCTGCGCCAGGAGTTGCTGTCGATCGTTGCGAATCTCCGTCGAACCGACCAGCATGGGACGAGCAGCATTACAACGTTGCTCAGCGGAGCGGTGCTGGATCAGCTGGAAGAGCGGTTCCTCGACTGCTTCTTTTCGCTGGGAGCCCAGTTGAGGCGCGATGCAAAGGTCGCTCCGCTGATAGCGGGGGCGCGTGGATTGTGTCGCTGGTTTGCGGTATTGGAACTCGTACGACTGGCTGGAGAGATGACACTGCTGCCGAGTCGCGAGCTGTTCAGTCGTCTGCACATGGACCCAGGGTTGTTGGAGGCGGTACTGCAAGAACGCGCCAGCGCACTGCCGTCGGATAAAGGGGGATACCGCGGTGCTTCGGGTACGCTTAGCGTTGGCGCGAGCAAGCTCTCTCACGCCATCCACTGCTGCAAGGGTGCCGTGTTGAGCAGCAATCAGGCGCGTCAGCTTGGCAAGGAATTCGAGCACCAGATCTCGGCGTATATACGCGAGCGGGTCGCGCGCACTGACTACGTGGTACGGCGTGGTGTCAAGCGCAGCGAGAACGGCGCAGGCGAGATGTATGACGCAGATCTCATCATCTATGACGCCGGACGCCGCCAGATCTTTTTCGTGCAGGCCAAATGGAAGCGCGACAGCCGCACCGCAAGCCTGGATGACGAGTTGCACGACTGGGGCGCGGACAACTCTCCGCTCACCAAAGGTGTCAAGCGGCTGGCGGCGCTGCGTGCCAGACTTTCCGAACCGGTCGTCCTTGGGCAGGTGCGTGCGGCACTGGATGACATCAAACTCTCGGACGAGCACATCCTTGCGAACTCCCACTTCATCGTTCTTCATACGCTGCCGTCCTTTAATGCCTACCTGATCGATGGCGTCGCGATCTATGAGTGGAACCTGTTTCGTAATTTGCTGCGGCGCGGTGTGGTGGACCGGGTTTTCTCGCCTGACGACATTCCTGGCGATGCGGTGCGGATGCCGCCCTGCGTCAATGACAGGATTTTGCCGTTGGAAGATCCGCAGGAGGTTCTTGACTATTATTGCGCCACCATTGGTGCCGAGCCTGCACTCCTGGCGGCCGCCATGCGAATCCGCCAGGACGCCCGCTATGGATTCGACATCGCATGGCCGCAAACTTCCTGGTGGGAGAGGGTTACGAAGCGAAGAACCATCAGGATTGTCAGACCCTATGTTTAACGATGTCGGTCGCAAGCACTCGCGGTGGTAAAAGCCGGCAAGGTATTTAGCGATTTCTTGCGTGAGTGCGCCGCGAACTGGCGGTAGCGAGGACGGCTGTACTGTCTGCTGTAACCCTTTCGTTTCCGGTGCGGGAACCATACCGACGTTCAATCCGGATCCAACGTTTTCAGTGCGCGGGGCTTCTTCCCTTCCCATCATCCTTCAGCACCGCGCTGGCCTCCGCCTGCCCGATCAGCCGTGCGGCATCCGCATCGAGCAGGAACCCGGCGGCCCGCTGCGCCGCCACCGCCTGCTTCACCCGTGCGACGAAACCCTCGTGCGTGCCATAACGTTCTTCCAGCGAAGGCCGTGGATCGTTGCCGGCGATGCGCTCGGCGCGCGTGCGGGCAAACGGGATATAGCCGCCGGCGAAGCCGCAACCGCGCCCGCGGTCATAGCCGCTGGTGTACTCGTTCCAGCCGGTATAGGTGCCCAGCGGTACCTGCAGCTGCACCGACGGCACGCCCGCCGTTTCGTTGCCGTCCGGGTTCACGCGCGGCACCAGCGACGGCATCACGCGCCGCACGGCCGGCGGCTGCGCCGTGATGCCGCTGACGTCGCCGTAGCGGAATGTGCCGCCGAAGTCGTAGTCGACGAAGGCATTGAGCTTGCCGTCCGGGACCGGCGCGCCGGGAATCGCGGGCCAGTGCATCGCCTGCGTTGTCGGTGCCACCAGGTCGCCGCCGGCCAGCGTCGGATACCGGCTGGCCGGCGGTTCGGTGCCGGTGACCACCCAGCGCACCAGGGCTTCGCGCAGTGCGCGCAGCGTGTCGTCGGACGGATTCGGGTTGTTCTGCATGGCGCAGGCACGCTGGCCAGGCCATGAGCGTTCAGGAGCCGTGGGAAAGCCGCCGGTGCCGGAACCGCCGTGCGTCACACTCGGGAAATAGTAGCGCCGCACATTGGCCGGCAGCGCGATGTCCGTATCGGCGCCGGTGCCGACCAGGTTCGGCGACATGCGCAGGCCCCAGAACTCGGCCGAACCGAACGTCTCGACGATCTTCGGGCACGTGCCGCTTGCCTGGCAGCGCGCCAGCAGGCTGCCTTTGCCGCGGCCGCGCACCTGGTCGTCGTAGCTGCCCCACCACAGCGGGCCTTCGCTGCCGACATCGTACGGATCGGACGCGCCGCCCGGCACACCGAAGCGCACATTCAGCGGCACGTGGCGGCCGGCGATGTTCGGGTTGACGCCGTCGAACACGATGCGACCCTGTTCGTCCGCGTTGAAGCCGAGGTGGATGAAACTGCGCAGGAAGTTCCCCGACTGCGACGTGCCGGCCGCCACGGTGGCACGGACCAGACCGGCCAGCGGATTCGCCGCCTTCGCATCGTCCGCCGTTGCGTAGCGCAGGAAGGCATTCAGGTCGCGGGTGGCCGCGAAGCCGAGGCCCAGCACGAGCGGATCCTTTGCTTCGTAGACGAGCGTATAGGCCCTGGCCGGATCGAAGCCGCCGCGCAGGCAGATCCTTGCCGGGTCCGGCGTACCGGGAAACGGCCGGCTGCCGCAGTCGGCGAACGCCCAATCGGTCGCGGGGACCGCCACCGTCCGTCCGGCATCCCGCGCCTGCCAGGTCAGGCGCGCGTGGGCGGTCGACAGCGAGACGGGCGGCGGGCGCCGGTTCTGGCCGCCCAGTCCCGCCACCAGCGGCAGCGTGCCGGCGCCGGCCGGCATGTCGACGAAGCGCACCAGCGCCGGCCCGGTCACCGGTCCGCCGTCGCGCCGGCGGGCGACCGGCACCACGATCGTCTGCCGGCCCGGCGCCGGCTGGACGTCACCCTGCCAGCCGCTGACCACCTGGATGTGGCCGGCGGCGTTGGCCCGGGCCTCGCCGCCGCCGCGGTTGGGTACCTCGTACAGCAGCACGCCGCTGGCGTCCTGCGGCGACACCGGCCTGGCGATGGCGAAGGTGGCCTCGTACTCGACGCGTCCCGCATCATTGCGCGGCGCCAGCGCCAGGTCCGTGATGACGGCGTTGCGCGGATCGTCCGGGTCGACTGCGCCGCCGAAGCGGCCGCGCAGCAGTTCGTAGGCCGGCCCGTTGCCCACGGCGGCCAGCGGCGTCCGGCTTTCGATGACGAACGTCGTGACGTGCGCGTGCGCCGCGCCTGCGGCTGTCAGGGCCGTTGCCAGCAACCAGCGGGGAATGGGGGGCGACGCCATGCAGGAGCTCCGAAAGTTGAAGAATTTGCCATGGTAAGGCAAGCGTGGCTGCCGGTGGCGCAAGCAATGACCGACTTCGGGACCGGTCCCTTGTTGCAACTGTAAAGCGCGGTAAGGCGGCGTAAATCCGGCGCCGTTGGCGACACAAGCGCGCCCGGCTTGCGTACATTCCCATCGCATTCCCATCGATTACGCAGACCATCGATCATGCACACCATCGAAAGCACGCCCTTGCAGTCCACAGTCATTCATCGCCAGAGCGCGCTCAACGGAGCGCCATGATGTCCCGGGTGCTCGTCACGCTCGACTCCATGCGCTTTGAAAACACCGGCCTGCACACGTTCGGCCGCAGTCTCGGGCGGGCACTGGTGCGGCAGGGGCAGCGCAGCCACGCCATCAGCGCCTACACCTATCCTTTGCAAAACGGCGTGCTGGGCGGGCAGGTGTCGTACCTGCGGCACCGCAAGTACCACCGCTGGTATTTCCCGGCGAGCGAGGCCTTCGATGTCGTCCACTTTGCCGACCAGTATTGCCGCTTCGGCCCCGACCGCGTGCGCGCCAGGACGGTGATGACGGTGCACGACCTGAACCAGGTGCACGAGCAGCCCCCCGGCAGCCGCAAGCGCGAGCGGCACATGGGGCGCATGGCGCGCAAGATCGCCGGCGTCGACCGCGTGGTGGCCATCTCGGAATTCGTCAGGGCGGACATCCTGCGCTTCTTCCCCGACGCGCGCGACAAGACCTCGGTGATCTACAACGGCACGGATTTCACCACCGCCCCGGCCGGCCATCGGCCCCGCCGCGTGCCGACGGGCCGCTTCCTCTTCGCGGTGGGCATGGTGTGCCCGAAGAAGAATTTCCACGTGCTCGTGCCGCTGCTGCGGGGCACCGACTACACGCTGGTCATCGCCGGCGTGCCAGGCGACGAGGCGTACCGGCAGAAGATCCTCGACACGGCCGCCCAGCTGGGCGTCGCCGACCGCGTGTGGCTCACCGGGCCCGTCAGCCAGGCCGACCGGGACTGGTACTACGCTCACTGCACGGCCTTGCTGTTTCCCTCGCTCGCCGAAGGTTTCGGCCTGCCGGCGCTGGAAGCGATGCACCATGGGCGGCCGGTCTTCCTGTCGCGCCATACCAGCCTGCCGGAGATCGGCGGCGATGCCGCCTGCTACTTCGAGAACTTCGAGCCGGGGCACATGGCCGAGGTGCTGTTGCATGGGCTGGCGCGCTTCGCTGCCGACGGCGGTGCGGCACGCGCGCGCAGCCGTGCGGCACAATTTACGTGGGAGCAGTCCGCGGCGGCTTATCTCGCGCTGTACCGGGAGTGCATGGCATGAGGACTATGCGTCAGCGGCGCCGGCACTGCTGACTGCTTCGCGCGCCGGCGCAGGGGAGGTCGCCGGCGCCGCGTCGAACACGATCGCCATCGCGAGTGCTTTCAGAGCCTCCGCCGCAAATGCTCCCGCCGGCAACGCGTCCGCCCGATCGGCGATGATCAGCGGGCCGTCGTCCGGATCGTCCACCGGCCGCCCATGCGAGCCCTTGACGACGTTCGCATCCAGCCCGATCACATCCATTGGCGCGCGCATGCCCAGCTTGCGCCGGAGCAGGCGCCAGGCCACGGCCAGCTTCGGCCAGCGCAGCGCGGGATCGAAGAACAGCTCGGCCGGATCGTAGCCTGGCTTGCGGTGGATCTCCACGGTGCGGGCGAAGTCCGGCGCGCGCGCATCGTCGAGCCAGTAGTAATGGGTGAACCACGAGCGGGCATCGGCCATCGCGACCAGTTCGCCCGACCGTGGGTGATCCAGCCCCAGCGCGGCCCGCCCGGTGCCGCGCCAGACGGCTTCCACGCCCGGGATGGCCGCCAGCAGCGCGCGCACCGGCTCGATCTGTTCGGCCCGCGCCACGTACACGTGCGCGATCTGGTGATCGGCCACGGCAAAGGCGCACGACGCGATCGGGTCCAGCAGCTCGGCGCCATCTTCGGTGCGCACCGCCAGATAGCCCGCCTCGCGCAGGTGGCGGTTCAGGTGCACGGGCCGGTCCACCGGCGTAATGCCGTATTCGGAGACGACCAGCACGCGCCGGCCCGCCTGCCGCGCCTGGTCGATCAGCTGGCCGGCCACGCGGTCGATGTCGGCCAGCGACTGGCGCACGGCGGGATGCGACATGTCCGGTCCGTGCCGCTGCAGGTCGTAGTCCAGGTGGGGCAGGTAGGCCAGCGTCAGCGTGGGGCTCAGTTCCGTCATCGCGATGCCGGCCGCGCCGGCGATCCAGCGGCTCGATGCGATCGACGTGCCCGGTCCCCAGAACTGGAACAGCGGGAAGGGGCCCAGCGCGGCACCGAGCTTCTCGCGCCACGCGGCCGGCTTCGTGTAGCAGTCGGGCAGTTTGCGGCCGTCGGCCTTGTAGATGGGGCGGGGCGTCGCGCCGTAGTCGTGGGCGGCCGCCATGTTGTACCACCAGAACAGGTTCGCGCAGGTGAAGCGGGCGTCGCGCGCCTTGCCGGCCTCCCAGATTTTTTCGCCGTGCACGAGGCGGTTCGACTGCTTCCAGAAACCGATTTCCGCCATCTCCCGGAAGTACCAGCCGTTGCCGACGATCCCGTGGCTGGCCGGCGTCGCACCCGTCATGAAGGTGGCCTGGACCGGACACGTCAGCGCCGGCGCGAGGCAGGTCAGCGGCCGCAACGCGCCGCCATCGGCCAGCGCGCGCAAGTGCGGTGTCAGCGGGCCGACGAGGCGCGGCGCGAGTCCCACGATATTCAGAATCAGCAATGCCTGCATGGCGATCCTTGCAAACGGCAATCGAAGCGATATTCGGAATTGGCAGCCGGCGCGTGAATAGCATACCCATTTTTACCGGCGTTGAAACAAAAAAACCACGGCCGTAAAAAATATTTTCCGTGCCGACAAATGGACGGTCTTTTGTACTACCATCGGTGCATGCCCTGAACGCCGGCAATGTACCGGCAAGCGATTATGCGGTAAACCAGGGTTCATTATAAAAAGTCGGCCCATTCAGCAATGGCCGATGGCTGGGTTTTACGGCAGGACTGTTCGAGGAATTTCGATTTTTCTTAATTCTGAAGAGAGAGCCGCTATGAAACCCGTAGTGCGAACGTCCGCGTCCCGCGCGGGCTGCATCGGCCCGTGCGCCGGCCTGTGCTCCTGCCTGGTCCCCGCCCGGGCTGCCCCTTGCGCGCCCGGCAGCGCCGCTGCCCGCTATGTCCGCGACACCGGCGGCGTTCCGCCCAAACGCTGTATTGCCGAGCGCAATGGCGGCGATCCCGTCGACCCGCTGTTTCCCGAATGGTGGAGCATTGAATGGGCGATGTACCGGATAAGGAAGGGTTATCCGGATAATCCGCCGCCATATGCTTCGCCGCCGGGCGATCATGAAGTGTCGTATGGCGCCTCCTATTACGATGCCGGTTATCGGCCCGCCAATGGCAATGGCGAAAGCGCGCTGATGGCGCATTATCAAAAGCGCTACCCGCCTATTTTCCTCATGGAAAATAAGTTTCCCTTCTCCTTTGTCTCGCAGGGCGACAAGGCATATTTTCTCCTTTATCGGAACCGCCCGGCCGGCCCGCCGCCGGTTCTCGCTGCAAAATCATCCGCCGCGCAGGCGGTCGGCCCCGGCTTCGAATATGTCAAACCTGACGTGAAAACCTGAACGGAGGCATCCCATGAGTTATTTGCAGCTACCGCGGCTGGCGTTTTCCGGGCAGTTCCAGGCCGACGTCTCGACCGTCAACAACGATCCCCGCCACTTCGACAACCGCAACTTCGAGCCGTCGTTCCAGGACCTGCAGGCCAAGGACGAATTCAACGGCTGGTGGAATCCCGTCGGCACGGGCATCTTTCGGCTGTGCAACTGCACCGTGCGCAGCCTGGTGGGGCCGGATGGCCGGGTGCTCAGCGCCGATGGCGACAAGCGCACCGATGCGGCACTTGGTCTGGTCGTCGGCAATGCGCCCGACCGCGCATCCGGCAAGCTGGTGGACCTGGATCCGGACTGGCAGCTGGCGTCCTGCCTGTACGGGTTCGGCGTGTCGCTGGTGTCGGCCGGCGGGCAGGTGATCCTGTCGGCCGATTACGCCAGCAATCCGTTCCGCGACCTGTGGTTCGGCCGCTCGGTCGCCAAGGGCGATTCGGCCGCTTCGGCCATGTTCCAGTCGGTGCTGACCAATGTGGCCTGGAACCTGGACGGCATCGACAGCCCGTTCTTCGACCAGCTGCGCCGCGCCAGCGAGCAGGACCAGCTGTCGATCCGGCTGACCACCTACGGCTACAACACGGCGTTCGGCCAGCCCCGGTTCGGCTACGGCACGGTGCTGGGCGCCATCGGGCCGGCACGCGCGGCGGAACCGCGCTCGTTCGTGCTGGGCCGGCGCTTCATGCCCACCACGCAGAACGGCACGGGCGACATGGCCAGCACGCGCAACATCGGCTGCTTCTCCGCCGCCGTGGATGAGGGCACGGGCACGCTGCAGGTGGACCTGAGCAATGCGCTGCCGCTGGGCCAGGGTTACGGCATCGGCAACCTGGGGCCGCTGCAGTTCGCGCTGCTGAAGGATCCGCTGGTGGCGCAGGATGCCCGCGTCGGCCCGGCCGACTTCCATGCGCTGGCCCACGTCGACCAGTCCGACTACCTGCAATGGGGCCTGGCCGGCATCCAGCAGCTGCAATTGCCCGAGGACGTGCGCCGGACCATGGACGACCTGCCGTTCGCGATCCTGGGCCAGCAGGACCGCGACGGCGGCTGGGTGGTGGAAGTGCGCGAGACGCTGCTGGGCCTCGAGGTGCGGCCGGAGGACTTCGCCATCCGCCTCGACCCGAACGAAGACCGCACGAACCATGTCGGCACCACGTTTTACGCGGCCCGCTACGGCCGGCCGCTGGCCGGCGCGCCGCTGGCGTTCTGGACGTCCGGACCGGCGCTCGATACCGGCAACACGCCCGTCAACCCGAAGCCGGGCACGACGCCGAAGGCACTGCTGCCGGTGAATAACGTGCCGGCATTCGCGCTGAAGTTCCACCCGCCGGCACCGGTCACCGACCGGCATGGCCGCGCCGACGTGTGCATCCAGGGCCCGGAGCGCATGGGCACGCCGCGCGAATACATGGACGGCCAGCTGTACACGGTGGCGTACAACTTTGCCGGCACCGATCCGGCCGTGCAGCAGAATTTCGACAAGCTGGCCATCCTCGTGTTCAGCACCGTGGAGCGCAAGGTTGCGCCGGTGTGGGACGACGTGCAGCCGATCCTGCAGCAGTACGCCAACCTGTATCCGGCGATGAGCCAGGGCCTGTTCGACTTCTCCCGCCGCGAACAGGCCGAAGCGAATGCCTTCATCCTGCGCTTCGTGCTGGACAAGCCGATCGACGATCCGGACCAGATGCCCGTCACCCGCGACCTGTCGTCCGCCAGGCGGGCCTTGCTGATCCGCTACCTGGACGGCGTGCTGTCCGCCAATGGCCGGCCGCCCAGCGCGCTGGCCATGTTCGGGCGGCGCTGTCCCACGCGCGGCGGCGCGGCGCTCAGGGCGCAGGAGGGCGCCGACAACGGCGCCTTGCCGGCACTGCCGGGCAAGTCGCGCGGCAGCAACCGCTAGGCCACTTTCCATCACCAACCAGAGGGCGAGACGACCATGTTGCGGATCTCCGAAAAACACATCAACGCATTGCGCCGGGCCGAAACGGTGGCCACGGTGCGCGATGCCCTGGCCAGCGCCATCCAGCTGGAACTGGCCACCATTCCCGTCTACCTGACGGCGCTGTTCTCGCTGAAGCAGAACGGCAACCGCGCGGCCGGCGCGCTCGTGCAGGGCGTCGTCGTCGAGGAGATGGCGCACCTGACGCTGGCCGCCAACACGCTGATCGCAATCGGCGGCACGCCCCGCATCGCGGCGGCCGGCCACGGCCTGCATTTTCCCGGTCCGCTGCCGCTGGGGATCGACGACGGCCTGCACGTATCGCTGGGCGCGCTGACGCGGCAGCACGTGCACGACGTGTTCATGGCCATCGAGCGGCCCGACACGGCGCACATCCTGCCGGGCGAGCTGGCCCCGAATCCACCGCCGTCGGTGCCGGGCGAATACGCGTCGATCGGCGATTTCTACGGCGCCATCATTGATGCGCTGGCGCGGCTGGAGCGCAGCGGCGCGCACTGCTTCGCCGAACCGCGGCTGGACCGCCAGGTCGATATCGCCGCCTGGTTCCCGCCCATCCACGGCCGCAGTCTGAGCGGGCTGGTGGACAGCCTCGCATCGGCCACGGCCGCGCTGGAGACGATCGTCGTGCAGGGCGAAGGCGCGCCGCTCGACGAAGGCTTCACGCCGCTGGACGGTACCGGCGAATCGTATGCCCACTACTTCATGTTCGGCGAGATCTTCCACGGCCGGCGGCTGGTGCCCGATCCGGCGGCGCCGTCCGGCTGGTCCTATGCGGGCAACGGCGTGCCGCTCGACGAGAGCATGGTATACCCGCTGCTGCAGGATGCGGCGCTGTCCGACTACGCGCCGGGCAGCGGCGCGCAGGTGGCCGGCCAGCAGTTCTACGATACCTACCAGCGGCTGCTGCGCACCCTCGACACGGTGTTCAACGGCGCGCCGGCGATGCTCGACGCGGCGATGGGCATCATGTACGAACTGAAGCTGGCGGCGCAGAAGGTGGTCCGGCATCCGGCCGGGCCGGACCGGCCGGACCTGGTGGCGGCGCCGCCGTTCATGCTGACCCGGGCGAGATAGGGGGGCGGCCATGCAACCGGCATACGCACAGCCGCGGGCGGCCGGCGACGACTGGCTGCAGCAATCGTTCAGCGTCGAATACACGATGCCGGTCGTGTTCACGCGCGACGCGTTCGCGCCGGATAACCCGCACCTGCGCGACCTGCTGGCCCTCCGCGAGCCGGCGCGCCGCCACCGGATGGTGGTGTTTGCCGACAGCGGCGTGCTGGCCGCGCAGCCCGACCTGGCACGGCGCATCGCCGCCTACGCACACGCCAACCGCGAGAACGTGGAACTGGCCGGCGATGTCGTGGCCGTGCCGGGCGGCGAAGCGTGCAAGAACGATCCGGCGCTGGTGCAGGGGCTGCTGCAGATCCTGGCCGACCGCGCCATCGACCGCCATTCGTACGCACTGGCCATCGGCGGCGGCGCCATGCTCGACGCCGCCGGCTACGCAGCCGCCATCTTCCACCGCGGCGTGCGCCATGTCCGGCTGCCCAGCACCGTGCTGGCGCAGTGCGACAGCGGCGTGGGCGTGAAGAACGCCGTCAACTGGCACGGCCAGAAGAATTTGCTGGGCACCTTCAGCCCGCCGTGGGGTGTCGTCAACGACAGCCTGTTCATCGGCACGCTGCCCGAACGGGAGCGCCGCGCCGGCATGGCCGAAGGCGTCAAGGTGGCGCTGATCCGCGACCGGGCGTTCTTCCTCGCGCTGGAACGGGATGCGGCGGCGCTGGCGGCCGGCCATGCCGATGCGCTGGCCGACCTGATCCGCCGCTCCGCCGCGCTGCACATGCGCCAGATCGCGCACGGCGGCGATCCGTTCGAGCGGGGCTCGGCACGGCCGCTGGACTACGGCCATTGGGCCGCGCACAAGCTGGAGCGGCTGAGCGGCCACGCGCTGTCGCACGGCGAGGCCGTCGCCATCGGCGTTGCGCTGGATGCCCGCTATTCGGTGCTGGCCGGCCTGCTGGCGGAAGGCGAGGACCTGCGCATCCACCGGCTGCTGCGCGCACTCGGCTTCCGTCTGTGGCATCCGCAACTGCTGGCACGCGGCGACCACGCGGCGCTGGCCGTGCTGGACGGCGTGGCGGAATTCCGGGCCCACCTGGGCGGCGACCTGTCCGTCACGCTGCTGGCCGCGATCGGGCAGGGCATCGAAGTGGACCGGATCGACAACGCACGCGTGGCGCAGGCCATCGCCTGGCTGCAGGTGCTGGACGGAGCACGGCCATGCGCCTGACACTGCAAGGCCGCGCGGCGCACCTGTGCTACTGCACCAATATCCATGCCGGCGAGGACTGGCCGGCCGTCAGCGCCAGCCTGGACGACTACGTGCCCGCCGTGCGCGCAGCGTTGGGGGAAGACCGCGGGCGCTTCGGCATCGGCCTGCGCCTGTCCAACCGGGCCGCGCAGGCGCTGGACGATCCGGCCACGCTGCAGGCGTTCCAGGAACAGCTTGCGCGGCTGGATGCGTATGTCTTCACGGTCAACGCCTTTCCCCATGGCGCCTTCCACGGCGTGCCCGTCAAGGAGCAGGTGTACCGGCCGGACTGGCGCGAACCGGCCCGCCTGGCCTACACGGCCAGCGTGGCACGCACCCTGGCGCGGTTGCTGCCGGACGGCGTCGCCGGCAGCATCTCCACGGTGCCGGGTGCCTTTGCCGCCGACCTGCGGCAGGACGACCGCACCCGCATCGCGGCACAGCTGGTGCAGATGGTGGCGGAACTCGTGGCGCTGGAACGCGAGACGGGCCGGCGCATCGTGCTGGCACTGGAACCGGAGCCTGCCTGCATGCTGGAGACGGTGGACGACGTGCTGGATTTCTTCGCCGGCCACCTGCTGCGCCCCGGTCCGTGCGCGCAACTGGCGGCGCTGGCCGACGTGGCGCCGTCCGGCACGGAGGCGCTGCTGCGCCGGCACGTGGGCATCTGCTACGACGTATGCCATGGCGCCGTGGCGTTCGAGGATCCGGTCGCCGCGCTGGCCCGGCTGGCCCGTGCCGGCATCGCGGTGCCGAAGGTGCAGCTGTCCAGCGCCTTGCGGATCGCCTGCATGGACGATGGGCTGCTGGCCGCCGTCGCACAGCTGGACCAGGGCGTGTACCTGCACCAGGTGGTGGTGCGCCCCCGGGACGCCGGTGCACTCGAACGCTACACGGACCTGCCGCAGGCGCTGGCCGCCTGGCACGGCGGCGCCGCCAGGGGCGAGTGGCGCATCCATTGCCACGTACCGGTGTTCCTGCCCCGGGCGGGGCCGTTCGGTACCACGCGCGACACGCTGGCGGCGCTGCTGCAGGCCGTCCCGGGGCTCGATCCCTTGCCACATCTGGAAGTGGAAACCTACACGTGGGACGTGCTGCCGGCCGCGTTCCGCCCCGCGTCGAAGGCGGCGGCGATTGCCCGTGAACTGGCTTATGTCATCGGGGAGCTGCGGCCATGATCAGCGTGCCCGCCAGGGCGCCGCTGCTGGCCGTGCACCTGCGGCTGGGCCGCGTGTCGAACCTGCCGACCGTGTGGACGAATGTGCTGGCCGGGACGGTCGTCGCCGGCGGCAGCGTGGGCGCCGGCACGGTGGCGGTAATGGCCGCCATTTCCGCCTTCTACCTGGGCGGCATGTACCTGAACGATGCATTCGACCGGGCCATCGATGCGCGCGAGCGGCCCGGCCGGCCCATTCCGGCCGGCCAGATCGGCGCCGCGACCGTGTTCGCCGTCGGCTTCGGCCTGCTGGCGGCGGGCCTGGCTGCGCTGGCCATGTTCGGCACCGGCGCCGCGCTGGCGGGTGCAGCGCTGGCAGTCGCCATCGTCGTGTACGACATCTGGCACAAGGGCAATCCGGCCAGTCCGCTGGTGATGGGCCTGTGCCGTGCGCTGGTCTATGTGACGGCAGGTGCTGCGGCGGGCGGCGCCTTGTCGTGGAGCGGGCCGCCGGCACTGGCGGCGCTTGCCATGGTGGCCCATGTGGCCGGGCTGACGTACGCGGCCCGCCAGGAAAGCCTGGACCGCATCGGCCGCCTGTGGCCGCTGGCCGTGCTGGCCTTGCCCTTGCTGCTGCATGCGCTGCAGCCGGGCGCGGGCGGGCTGCTGCTACTGGCAGCGCTGGCGTTGGCCGATGCGGATGCCGTGCGCCTGCTGGTGCGGCGCGGCGCGCGTGGCGATGTGCCGCGCGCCGTGGCCCGGCTGATCGCCGCCATCGCGCTGCTCGATGGCGTCGTCATCGCCGCGGCGGGCGGGCCGGCGCCCTGGTTGCTGGCCTGCGTGGCCGCTTATCTGTGCACCCGGCTGCTGCACCGGCTGGTACCGGGAACCTGAGGAGATCGCAATGAACGATGGTGTGATGGTGGCGGAGGACGACGGCGGCGATGTGGCGGCCCGCCTCGCGATGATCGCCGGCTGGCTGCGCGCGCGTCTGCCGGCACCCGGCCATGCGTGGTTCGATGCCACGCTGCCCACGTTGCGCGGCGATGCGGACCGGCTGGCCATCGCCACCGGCCTGGCGCCGCGCAAGCTGGGCAAGGCCGGCCTGGCGCTGACCGATACCGAACTGGCCCGCGCCCGCGACCTGTGTCCCGGCTTCGATGCCACCGGCTGGGGCGTCGACCAGGCGGCGCGCGCCGCGTTCGCGCTGGCCGGCTGGGATGGCGACGCGGACCGCTATGCGGCACTGCTGCGCGAGGTGCTGCACAGTGCCGGCATCGGCGAGGCGATCGCGCTGTACCGCGCCTGGCCCCTGTATGGCGGCGCGGCGGCGCTGGAAGGGCTGGCGCGCGAAGCCGTCCGTTCGGCCATGCGGCCCGTGTTCGAGGCGATCGCCCACCGTAATCCTTACCCCGTCGAATGGTTCGACGAGGCGGCGTGGAACCAGATGATCGTCAAGACGTTTTTCCTGGAGTCGCCGCTGTGGCCCATCCAGGGCATCGAGCGGCGCGCCAATCCCGCGCTGGCCGCCATCCTGCTGGACCTGGTCCGCGAGCGCCGCGCCGCCGGCCGCCCGGTCAGTCCCGAACTGTGGCGTTGCGTGGCACCGCATGCCGGCGGCGCGGGCCTGGCCGCCATGCGCCAGGTGCTGGAGGAGGGCACCGAGACGGAACGGCTGGGCGTCGCATTGAGCCTGCGTTACGCCGGCGGCGCCGATGCCGACCTGCTGCGCCGCGAATGCGAGCGGCAGGGACTGGCCCACCGCGTCGCGGCGGCGGCGTGGCCGACGCTGAGTCCCTGGACGGATGCCTATCAACCCATCGAACGGAGGAATGCACCGTGAACCACGCCCCCGCTAAACCGGATGGCGCCGCCATCGAGGAAATGTTCGCCGGCCGGGCGCTGGCCTGCCCTTGCTGCAACGGCATCCTGACGCCGGTCATGCTGGCTGACCTGGTTGCCCAGGCGGGGCGATTGCAGCATGCGCAGCAGGCGGCCAGGCACCTGCCGGCCGGCGGCACCGGCATGCTGATCGACCCGCACGCCCACATGATCGCCCGCACGACGGACGACTACGAAGCGATGGCGCGGGCCGGCGTCGTCGCCGTCATCGAACCGGCCTTCTGGCTGGGCCAGCTGCGCACGAACGTGGGCAGCTTCATCGATTATTTTTCCACCATCACGGGTTTCGAGCGCTTTCGCGCCGGCCAGTTCGGCATCCGCCACTATTGCGCCATCGGGCTCAATCCAAAGGAGGCCAACGATGCGGCGCTGGCCGACGCCGTGCTGGCCGTGCTGCCCCGTTACCTGTGCAAGGAGGGCGTCGTGGCGCTGGGCGAGATCGGCTACGACGAACAGACGCCGCTGGAAGACCGGGCCTTCCGCATCCAGATCGCACTGGCGCAGCAATTCGACCTGCCGATCATGATCCACACTCCGCACCGCGACAAGAAGCAGGGCACCACGCTGACGATGGACGTGCTGGAGGAGTGCGGCTTCGACCCGGCCCGCTGCGTGATCGACCATAACAACGAGGAGACCGTGCAGGAAGTGCTGGACCGCGGCTACTGGTGCGCGTTCACCATTTACCCGTCCACCAAGATGGGCAACGAACGGCTGGCCGACATCGTGGCCAGATATGGGCCGGAGCGCATCATCGTCAATTCCGCCTGCGACTGGGGCGTGTCCGACCCGCTGGCCGTGCCGAAGACGGCCCACCTGATGGCGCGCCGGGGCATCGCGGCGGACGTCATCCACCAGGTGGTCTATGCCAACGCGCTGGCCGTGTATGGCCTGAACGGCGAGATGCGCGCCGAACACTGGCTGGCACCGGCGCCCATCGACCAGCGCACGCTTTACAGCGGCAACTCTGTGCTGCGCGGGCAGGCGCCGCGGGTGGATGGCGCGGCGGGGGATGTGATCAGGTAGTTCTCACCTCGCCGTCATGGCATGTGCGTGTTCGTATGGGCGAAACGCTTGTGCTTCCACGCCGAGAATTTGGTGGCCGTCCACGTGGCCCAGTTGCTGACCGACGGGATCCACACACCCTTGGTGGCGATCGCCGACCCATAGCCCATCCTGTGGACGATCATGTGGCTGGAACTGATGCAGTTCTCGTAGCGGGTGCCGCCGGGCAGGTTGGGCCTGAATTCATGATAGGTGGTGGCCCGCTGCCCCTCCAGTTCGGCCCTGATCTGCGCATACCGGGCCGCCTCCGCCGGCGTGCAGACGGTGTAGTACACGTCCGTATTCGCGTTGGCCGTATCGCGCGCCCATGGTTCGCTCGCGAGCGGGCCGTCATTGAACACCCAGCCTCTGTAACCCATGCCGGTCAGGGTGATCTCATCGCCGTGGATGAAGAATGTCGTGGCGTGGCCGTCCTCCAGCAGCTTGCCCGCCGTCTTCACGAGCGCGCCGGGGGAAATGCCGGCGCCCTTCATGACGCCGGACATCGTGATGATCGAATAGGCGATGCCGAACACCGATGCGCCGTCCGGCACGTCGAGCTGGTCCAGTAAGTGCTGTCCGGTTGGCATGGTGGCTGTCTCCGCTATTGCTTGTCTTGTGCGGAAATACGCGCTGCCTGGGCCGATGGATGCAGGCGGCAGAAATATTTGGCTCTGTCACCCGACGTTGTTGAATGATCCGTGGAAGACGGCGCTGACGATCAATGAAGCGATGCAGCCGGTTGCCGCATGATCGCCGCCAGCAGAAACTGCTCCGGCGTCTCGATGCTGTGTGTATCGAGC